>NZ_SMYJ01000040.1:0-207616 GCF_009720285.1 Bradyrhizobium sp. BR2003 | reverse complement strand
GGTGAGGCAACAGTCCACAGGTCAGGAAAATCGTCGGTTCCCGGGTGACAAGTGTCACTAAAATGGCGACAATCTGCTCACTCTGTGTTGTTCGGGTTTGGTCTCAATGTCCGTGATGCCGTCACGATCATCGACGTTGGCTGTTGCCGTTTACGCCGTCGCTTGCGTGTTGGCGCCGATGAGCGCGCACGCGCAATGGTGGCGCGGCGGGCCGAAGGACTTCGAGGACTGCGCCGACCTCGCCGAGAAGGCGAAGACCAAGGAAAACAAGACCGCGCAACTCGCCGATTGCAACGCCAAGTTCGCCGGCCGCCGCAAGCCCGGCGGCGGCTACACTTATTACGACTTCATGCAGGACCGCAGCTTCGACATCGCGGGTCCCAATCCGACGCCGGACGAGCAGAAGAAGATCGACCAGGAATACACCGGCTACCTCGAGCAGCAGCGCCGCTCGCGTATCGTCGCGGCGTTCAATGCGAAGCAACTCGAGCGACAGGAGACACAGCCGGTGCGGCCGCCGCAGATTCAGCAGGCGTCATTGCACAATGAGCCGGTGCGCAGTGAGACTGCGAAAGTCCCCGTCCCCGCCGCAAGGCCGGTCAAGCCGCGGGTCACTGCCGTCCCTCTTCCCGAGCCGCGTCCGCGGGCAAGCAACTGCGTGAAGGGCACGTTCTCCTGCGAATGGCCGCGGCTTTCCGAGGGATTGGACGGCCTGAAGAAACTGTTCACGCCGGCACCGCCGCCACCGACCAAGGTTGCGAAGCGAAACTGACGGCTCGCTTAGTCATTCCGGGGCGGAGCGAAGCGACGAACCCGGAATCTCGACGGAAATGGCAGAGGGATTCCGGGTTCTCGCTGCGCGGGCCCCGGAATGACAGCGCAGGCTCAATCGGTAATCACCATCGCCCAGAACCTGCGGTACGGCGACTTCGGATTGTCGACGAAGGCGACGCCGACGCGCTTGGCGCCTGGCATCAACAGGTTCTCGCGATGGCCCGGCGAATTCTCCCACTGCTTCAGCATTTCGGCGAAAGCGATGAAGCCGGCGCCGATATTTTCGGCGGCGCGCTGTTTCTTGAGCGGCGCGATGCGCGTGAAGAAGCTGCCGCCCGCGGAGTGGCTGACCGATTCGGTCGCCGACATCGCCTGCGCCTGCTTCAGGGCCATCGCGTTCAGCTTCGCATCGAGCTTCACCGCGGGCATGCGGTTGGCGCGCCGGTAGGCACTGATCGAGCCGGCATAGTCGGCGGCGCCTGCGGCCGTGGTGAAGCCAAACACGAAGGTGAGCGCTAGGAACAGCAGCTTCATCTGAGGTCGTCTCTGTAATCAGCGCGCGCGGGCGCGCGTGTGGTGCCGGGGTGCGACCGATCGGTGCACAGGCGTAGCCGCTCGGCTCGCTGCCGCAGCCGCCGCGCGTTGCTCCTGCAACCGCGCATCATAGCCCGGCGACGGTGTCACGGTCGGCGGCGCCGCACGGGCCGGGCCGGCCGCGAGCGCAACAAGCGTGAGCAGCATGATGCTGGACCGTTTCATGATGTCACCTCCTCTGTTGTTCGATCGACGTGGCGGACGATCATCGGCGTTCATGGTCGCTGCCATCGCGGATCTGTTCGGGTGTCAGCCCCGGCGATCCCTTGCCGTCCGCCTCCGCCTTCCGGATCAGCGCGATAACGCGGCGCGACAATGGCGCCGCGAGCCCGCGGCGATCCGCGATCGCGCTGATCATGCCCTGCAGATAGTCGATCTCGGTGCGGCGGCCGCGCTGCAGATCCTCCCACATCGAGGAGCGCGCCTCGGGATCGATCTTCATGGTGCGGCCGAGCAGCATGTCGAACAGCGCATCGGGCAGCCGCAGCAAAGGCGGCATCCAGCTCGACGGCAGCGGCGTCGGCGACACCGGCGCGATGCCTTCGGCGCGCACCGCGGCCAGACCCTCGGCCATCTGATCGGCAAGCAGTCGTCGCCAGCCGCGCTGCGCGAGCTGTTGCCGCAGCGGAATATTGGACAGCGCATTGAGCGCATTGTTGAGATTGACGATCAGCTTGCCCCACTGCACGCCGTCGATATTGGAGGTCGCCTTGATCGCAAGGCCGGGCACCGACAGCCGCGCCGCGGTGCCCGCGTCATGCTGCGCGATCACGATGTCGCCGGAGGTCGAGCGATGGAAGCGGCCGTCGCCGAGCGCGACCACGTTGAACGGCACCATGCCGCCGAGCACCTTGCGGCCCGGCAGACGGTCGCGCAGCAGCGGCACATTGCCGACGCCGTTCTGCAGGCTGATCACCGCGGCATCGCCAGGCGCGTGGCGCGCGATCACATCGGCCATCGCGGCGGTGTCGGCACTCTTCACCGTCACCAGCACGGTTTCAACGTCGGACAAGATCGACGGATCGTCGGACACAATCAGCCGGTCCGCGGATACCGTCCGCTCGGAGCCGTCAAAGCTGCTGATCCGCAAGCCGTTGCCTGCGATCTCCTGGATCAGCCGCGGCCGCGCCAGCAGCGCGACGCGGCGCCCCGCGGCCGCGAGCATGCCGCCGACGAAGCAGCCGATGCTTCCGGCGCCCGCAATGCCGATCGGCCGGTCCTTGTTCATCTGGAACGTCCATTCATCATTGGCTCGATAGCAGACCTTGGGTTGCCTGCCTATTTCGACGCACCGCAGGCCGGGTGGCCCGCCTTGTAACCGTCATGGGCGGAAGCTATGTTTCCCGCTCGGGGCACGGTTGCGGCAGGAGACGATCATGGGTTTACTCGACGTACTCAACGGCATGCAGAACGGCCCCCGCGGTCCGAGCGGGCCAAGCACATCATCGGACAGTTCGAGCGGCGGCGGAATGTCGCCGATGACGATGGCGATCCTCGCGCTGCTCGCATGGAAGGCGGTCAAGCATTTCTCCGGCGGCCAGGCGGACACGAGCGCCCCAGAGCCGAAGCCGGCGCAGGCGCCGCCGCTTCCTCCCGGCAACGTCACCGCAGGCCTGCCCGGCGGCGCCGGTGGCGGCGGGCTCGGCGATCTGCTGAAGGGCGGCCTTGGTGGCCTGCTCGCCGGCGGCGCAGCCGGCACCGTGCTCAGCGGCGGTCTCAGCGACCTGCTCAAGCAGTTACAGGACAAGGGTCAGGGCGATGCGGCCAATTCCTGGGTCAGCAATGGTCCCAACAAGCAGATCGCGCCCGGCGATCTCGCCAGCGCGCTAGGCGCCGACCAGATCAACTCGCTGGCATCGCAGAGCGGCATGTCGCGCGACGAGCTGCTGCAGGGCTTGAGCCAGTACTTGCCCGACGCGATCAATCATCTGACGCCGGACGGACGGCTGCCGAGCGGCGACGAGCTGCACCGCAGGCTCTGACGGCAACGTTGATTCCATCTGAGGAGGACGACAGTCATGGGCGGCATCATTTGGGTCATCATCGTCGGCTTTGTCGCGGGGATCATCGCGCGGTTCCTGTCACCGGGGCCGAACAATCCGAGCGGCTTCATTCTCACCACCGTGCTCGGCATCGCCGGCGCGTTCCTCGCGACCTTCATCGGCCAGGCGATCGGCCATTACGGTCCCGAACAAGGCGCCGGCTTCATCACCGCCACAATCGGCGCGCTGGTGGTGCTGTTCATCTGGAACCGGCTGGTCGCGGCGCGCGTGATCCCGGATATCGGCAACAAGTGACGCCGTAGCCGAACACTGATTCAAAATCAAAATGCCCGGGCCAGGCCCGGGCATTTTTCATTTGTGCAACGGCGCTCCGTCACTGAATCAGATGCATGCCGGCATCCATGCGGACGAACTCGCCGGTCATGTTGCTCGATGCCGGGCTTGCCAGGAAGCAGACCAGATTGGCGATGTCCTCGGCCGTTGAGGCGACCTTCAGCGGCACCCGCGCGACCACGGCATCGCGTACCTGCTTGGCGCCCGCCTCGCCGCGGCCCTTGGTGAACCAGGGCGTATCGATATAGCCCGGACACACCGTATTGACGCGGATCAACGGCGCCAGCGCGCGCGCCAGCGACTGCGTCATGGTGTTGAGCGCGCCCTTGCTCGCGGCATAGGCGACCGACGAACCACCGCCGGAAATGCCGGCGACCGAGGAGACGTTGACCACCGCCGAGGGACGGCTGGATGCCTTCGCGCCGGCTTCGAGCAGCGCGCGCGCGGCACGAACCATCTGGAACGGGCCGATGGTGTTGACGGCATAGATGCGCTGGAAATCCTCCGCGGTCAGGCCGTCGAGATCGTGATGCGGCACGTGCTTGGTGGTGCCCGCATTGTTGACGAGCACGTCGAGGCGGCCCCAGCCCTGCGCGGCGGCCGCGATCTTCTTGCAGTCCTCGTCGCGCGAGACGTCGCCCTGCACCACCTGCACCTCGGCGCCTTGCTTGCGGCAGGCCTCCGCGGTCGCCTCGGCCTCCGCCTTGCTGTTGGAATAATTGATGATGAGGCGCGCACCCTGCGTGGCGAGGATTTGCGCGGTGGCGGCGCCGAGTCCCGATGCCGATCCCGTCACGATCGCGCACAAACCATCCTTGGACATCTGCATTTTCCTTGTTGTTGTGAGCCAGATGAACTCCGGCGGCGGCACACCATATCGCGTGGGACGACATCTGCAAACCGCGCCAAATCCTCACGAATACGCGTTCGGACCCTTTTGCAGGCTGGCCCACTGCGCCTCGTCATGGCCGCAGATGATCTTGACGCCGGATGCCTCGAGCCTGGCAATCTCGTCGAGCGACTTCAGGAACTGGTCGACATCGAGGCTGTTCCTCGGTGAAGTCCGCTGATCGAGATTGGCGCGCACACTGAGCGCGTCGGAGGCGAGCAGGAATTCGCCGCTGTTGTCGAGCTTGACCAGCGCGCCGGTCGTTCCCTTCGAGTGGCCGGGCAGCGGGACCAGCGTGAGCTTGCCGTCGCCGAACACATCCATCTGCCTATCGAAGATCTCCATCTTCAGCGGATGATCCCAATCCGCCTTGATGTATCCGCGATCGAACGCGTTATCGGCATTCGCGGCCTCGATCTCGAGCGCGTGAACGAAGATCGTCGCCTTCTTGAAGAAGGCGTTGCAGCCGCAATGGTCGGTGTGCAGGTGGGAGCAGATCACCACGTCGATGTCGTCAGCGCCGAGGCCGACGGCCTTCAGACTCGTCAGCACATGATCATCCGCCGGCATGATCGGGCGCATGTATTTGGCCAGCGTGCCGAGCCGTCCTTCAGGATCGGTCGCGACATCGGGATGGCATCCGGTATCGAACAGCACATTGCCTTGCGTGTGCCGCAACAGCACGCAGGACACCGGAAGCTCGATCATGTCGCCGCGTGCCGCATCGGGCAGATAGGTCCGCTTCGACATCTGGAGACGGCCGCCCGACAACATGTGCATCTTCATCTCGTTACCTCCGCCTTTGGGTTCAAACTACATATGAGTTTTATGGAAACTCATAATGGATTTGACAGCATATTATTCGTCCTTATAGCTTCCGCGCAACGTCGCGATCGCACGACAAATGCGCTCAACGAAGCACCCGGGCTCCTTCGGATCTGCACCGTTGACATCGATCAGCGGCCGTCAAAGGGAAGTTTCGCCACGATGTACACCGTGTTCAGCACGTTCGCCGCGACATCCGATGCGGCAGCGTTCAAACCCTTTCTCTGCATTCCCGCGCGTCCCGACCGCGCATACTTTGCCGATGGCGTCGAACTGTCCTATGGCGCCATCGCGCGGCAGGTCTGCGCATTGCGTGATCTGTACCGCGCAGCAGGCTTCGGTCACGGACACCGCGCCTGCCTGCTGCTGGAGAACCGGCCCGATTTCATCGTGCATTGGCTGGCGCTCAACGGCATCGGCGTTTCGATCGTTCCGATCAACCCGGCCTATCGCGCGGCGGAAATCGCGTACCTGATCGCGCATGCCGAACCCGACCTGATCGTCACGCTGGCCGATCAGAAGGAATTGCAGAAGGCGCTGACCGGCGCCGTTCCGCTGCTCACCGTCTCCGGTGACGATCTCGGCGCCAGCGTCGAGAAAGTCCCGCACGCCCAGCGGCCACCACCACGCGCCGGCGAGCCGGGAAGCGAGACCGAGGCTGCGCTGCTCTACACATCAGGCACGACGGCGCGCCCGAAGGGATGCATCCTGACCAATGAATACGTGGTCTCGACCGGCCGCTGGTACATAAGCCACGGCGGCGAGGCGACGTATCATGCCGGAACGGAGCGCCTCTACAGCCCGCTGCCGCTGTTCCACATGGCCGGCCTGACCCTGACTCCGATCGCGATGATGCTGACCGGCGGCTGCCTGATCCTGCCGGAACGCTTCAACGCGAAACATGCCTGGCGCGACATCGTCGCGTGCCGGGCAACCGTGCTGCATTATCTCGGCGTGATCGTCGCGGCCCTGCTGGCGCAGCCGGAGACGCCGGACGAGAAAGCCCATGCGCTGCACTTCTCGATGGGCGTCGGCGCCAATCCCGAGCAGCGCGCGCGGGCCCGCGACCGCTTCGGCATCCCGTTCGTCGAAGGCTGGGGCATGACGGAGACCGGGCGCAGTCCGTTCAACACGGTCGAGCCGCTCCATCTCGAGACCAACACGGTCGGCCGCAGCGCGCCCGGCCTCGAAATGATCATTCTGGATGCCGACGGCAATGCGCTGCCGGCCGGCGCAGTCGGCGAACTGTGCGTGCGCCACTCGGAGGCGACGCCGCGGCGCGGCTTCTTCTCCGGCTATCTGAAGGACCCGGAGGCCACCGAGCAGGCTTGGCGCGGCGGCTGGTTTCACACCGGCGACAGCGCCTGGCAGCACGAGGACGGCGCCTTCGTGTTCGTCGATCGGCTGAAGCACCTGGTCCGGCGCGCCGGCGAAAACATCTCGGCGGCGGAGGTCGAGGCCGTGCTGACGACGTCGCCTCTGGTCAAGCAGGCCGCCGTCGTCGCCGCGCGCGATCCGATCCGCGACGAGGAAGTTGCGGCCTTCATCGTGAGCAACGACGACACCGATGCTTCACGCGAGCTCGCGCAAGACATCTTCCGCTTCTGCCGCGAACGCCTGGCGGCGTTCAAGCTGCCGGCGTGGATCGCCTTCGTGGCCGAGCTGCCGCTGACCTCGACCAACAAGATCCAGAAACACGTGCTGCTCGGCGCGGACAGGGATCCGCAGTCGCATCCGGGCATGATCGACCTGCGGCAAGACAAGACCAACGCCATAAGGCAATCGAACTAGAGGAAACCAGGGACAATGACATCGAGATACGGATGGATCGCCGCGAGCGCCGCAATGCTCTCAGTCGCCTTCGCCGCGCCATCCCACGCGCAGATTTCCGACGACGCGGTGAAGATCGGCGTGCTGACCGATCAGGCCGGCCTTTACGCCGACGCCGCCGGCCCCGGCGCGGTCGAAGCGGTCCGGATGGCGATCGCGGATTTCGGCGGCAAGGTTTCGGGCAAGCCGATCGCGATGGTCGATGCCGACCATCAGAACAAGGCGGATGTCGGCGCCGGCATCGCGCGGCGCTGGTATGAGCAGGAGAATGTCGACGTCATCGTCGACTTCGCCAATTCCGCCGTCGCCTTCGCCGTGCTCGAACTCACCAAGCAGAAGAACAAGGCGATGCTGGTGTCGTCGGCCGGCTCCTCCGACCTGACCGGCAAGGGCTGCTCGGCGAATTCGGTGCAGTGGACCTACAACACCTATGCGCTCGCCAACAGCACGGTTCGGGCGCTGGCCAAATCGGGGGCCAAGAGCTGGTACTTCGTCACGGTCGACTACGCCTTCGGCCATGCGCTGCGCAACGACGCAGCCAGGACCGTGGAGAAGGTCGGCGGCAGCATCGCCGGCGAGGTGCGCCATCCGCTCAACAGCATGGATTTCTCGTCCTATCTGCTGCAGGCCCAGAGCTCGAAGGCCGATGTGATCGCCTTTGCCAACACCGGCGGCGACCTCGCCAACTCGATCCGGCAGGCGCAGGAATTCGGGATGGCGCACACGCAAAAGCTCGCAGCCTTCCTGATGCAGACCAGCGACATCCACGCGATCGGCTTGCAGGCCGCCCAGGGGCTGCAGCTCGCGACCGCCTTCTATTGGGATCTCGACGACAAGACCCGCGACTTTGCCGCGCGCTTCATGGCCAGGACCAAGAAGCGGCCGACTATGGTGCAGGCCGGTCTCTACTCCGCGGTCATAAATTATCTCAAGGCGGTCGAGAAGTCCGGCACCGACGACGGCCCCAAGGTGATCGCGCAGATGAAGGACATGCCGATCGACGATTTCTTCGCCCGCAACGCATTCCTGCGTGCGGATGGCCAGCTGATCCACGACATGTATCTCGTGCAGGTGAAATCACCGGCGGAATCCAAGGGCGCGTGGGATTACGAGAAGCTGGTTCAGGTAATCCCCGGCAAGGAGGCGTTCGCGACGCCCGAGGAGAGCGCCTGTCCGCTGCTGAAGAAGTGATTGCGCGCACGAATCCACACATCGCAGGCAAGAAACCACAAGCAAGGCTGGAGATCGCATGACCGAACTGCCGCTGCTCTTTACCCCGCTGCAACTGCGCGACCTCGAACTGAAGAACCGGATCATGGTCTCGCCGATGGCGACCTATTCGGCGCAGGAGGGGCGCGCCACCGATTGGCACACCGCGCATATCGGCAAGCTCGCCGCCGGCGGCGCCGGCCTCGTGTTCGTCGAGCAGAGCTCGGTGAACACCCAGGGGCGCATCACCCATGGCTGCCTCGGCATCTGGGATGATACGCACATCGCGGACCACGCCGCCCTCGCCGTGCTGATCCATAGCTTCAACGCCAAGGCCGCGATCCAGATCGCCCATGGCGGCCGCAAGGGCTCCTCGCAGCGACCGTGGGAAGGCGGCAATCCGCTCGGCGAGGCCGACATCAAGGCGCGCGGCGAAGGCCCGTGGCAGATCGCGGCCTCGAGCGGCATTCCCTTCGACGACGGCTGGCCCGCGCCGCAGATGCTGACGTCAGAACAGATCGATGCCCTGGTAGACGACTATCGCCAGGCGTTTCGCCGTGCCAGGGCGGCCGGTTACGACGTCATCGAGCTGCACTGCGCGCACGGCTATCTGATGCACTCGTTCCTGTCGCCTCTGGCGAACAACCGCAACGACGACTATGGCGGGTCGCGCGAGAACCGCATGCGCCTGCCGCTGCGGATCGCTGCGATCATGCGCGAGGAATGGCCGGACCATCTGCCGGCCTTCGTCCGCATCTCGTCGGTCGACGGCGTCGACATCGGCTGGTCGATCGAGGACTCGATCGCGTTTGCGACCGAGCTGAAGGCGATCGGGATCGACATGGTGGACTGCTCGTCGGGCGGCATGAAGCTGCCGCGCGGCAATTCGCTGGTGTCGCGCACCCCGGGCTTCCAGGTGCCGTTCGCCGCGCGCGTCCAGAAGGAAGTCGGCATGCCGACGGTGGCGGTCGGGCTGATCCGCGAACCGGACTACGCCGAAGCCATTTTGCGGGACGGCAAGGCGACGCTTATTGCGCTCGGCCGCGAACTGCTGTGGAATCCGAACTGGCCCGCGCAGACGGCACTTGCGCTCGGATGCGATCCCGAGTGGACGAGCTGGCCCGAGCAATATGGCTGGTGGCTGAAGCGGCGGGTGGCGCAGCAGGGACGATAGCGATGCCGGTGGCGAAGAAGGATGCAGCGAAGGCCGGCGCGGCCGCCGGCCCGCGGACTTTCGACCGCCCCGATTTCCCCGGCGATACCTCGCGCGACCTGCCGAAGATGGACAATGCGGTCAAATCGGCGCGGCGCGTGTTCGATGTGCTCGAATTCTTCGAGGAGCACCAGCGCGCCGCTTCCGCGATCGAGGTCGCGGCCGCCCTCAAGTTCCCGCAGTCCAGCACCTCGGCGTTGATGCGAACGATGACGGCGTTCGGCTATCTCCACTATGACACCAGCCGCCGCACCTATATCCCGACGCCGCGGATCTCGATGCTGGGGCACTGGCTGAGCCCGGCGCTGTTCACGAAAGGGCGCCTGGTCAATCTGATGAACGAGCTCTCCGAGAGGACCGGCGAGACCATCATGCTCGCGGTGCGCAACGGGCTCAGCGCGCAGTATGTCCATATCATTCAGGCCAAGCTGCCGATGCGGCTGTATGTCAAGGCCGGAACGCTGCGGCCGCTGGCGCGATCGGCATCGGGTTACGCGCTGCTATCGGCCTATCCGGACAAGGAGGTGCGCCGCCTGGTGCGCCTGATCAACGCCAACGAGACCCGGCCCGACCGGCAGGTCGACATCAAGGCGCTGCTGCTGGAGCTGAAGAAGGTCCGCGCCAAGGGGCACGCCTTCTCGCTCGGCCTGGTCACGCCGGGCGCGGGCGCCGTCGCCATGAACCTGCCGCCATCAGCGGAATCGAACGAACCGCTGGTGCTGTGCGTCGCCGGATTGAACGACGCGCTGGTCACCCAGGAGACCGAGTTCGCCGACCTGATGCGGAACGCGATCGAGTTTCATCTGGCGGACTGAACAGATGTCGCTGGCCGATCCGCTCCCGCGCGGGGCATGCAAACAGGGACCATCGAAAGTTCACAATGCGGAATTCGTGCGCCATGTCCGGCTTCATGCCATCCGCGCAAGTGGCCCTGCGGGCAGCGCTTGTCACGGCTATGGCTTTTCCCCATCATTGAGCGCAAGACAACATCGCAAGCAGGGCATGGCCGAACGGTCAGCCCGAGCCAATCAACACGAGGAACGCTGTGGCGGAGAGTGAGAACATCGTCGCCGAGACCGCGGAAAAGATTTTCGCCGATCTCGCGGATGCCCAAACCATCAATCACGACAAGCAGGGCGCGTGGAAGGCGCCGCTGTGGCAGGCGCTGACCGAAGCCGGCCTGCCGCTGTCCTGGGTGCCCGACGATCTCGGCGGTTCCGGTGCCAGTCTCGCGGAAGGGTTTAGCGTCCTCAACGTCGCCGGGCGGCATGCGATCGCTGTTCCGCTGGCCGAAACAATGCTGGCCGGCTGGCTGCTGACGCAAGGCAAGATCGCCTCCCCCGAAGGCGAGATGACCGTGCTGCCGGCAAGCCCGAAGGACCGCGTCACGCTCAACGCCGACGGCAGCCTCTCCGGCCGTGCCCGCGGCGTGCCGTTTGCCAAGGACGCAAAACATTTCGCGGTGCTGGCTGTTGGCGATGGCGGGGTGTCGATTGCGCTGGTCGATGCCGCGAAGGGCCGGATCGAATCCGGCATCGGGCTCGGCGGCGATCACAACGACACCGTCACGCTCGACAAGGTGCAGGCGGTCACGACCAGGCCGGCGCCGAAGGGTTTTGATCAGACCACGCTGATGCTGATGGGCGGCGTGGTGCGCAGCCTGCAGATCGCCGGCGCGCTGGAAGCGATGCTCGACATCTCCGTGCGCTACTCCAACGAGCGCGTCGCCTTCGAGAAGAAGATCTCGAAATTCCAGGCGGTGCAGCACAACCTCGCCCGCCTCGCCGGCGAAAACGCCGCCGCGCTGGCCGCCGCGACCTCGGCAGCCGACACCATCGTCAACGCCAAGTCGCTCGATACCGACGCGGTGTTCCTCGAAGCGGCCTCGGCAAAAATCCGTTGCTCGGAAGCGGCCGAGAAAGGCAGCGGCATCGCGCACCAGGTGCATGGCGCGATCGGCTTCACCATCGAGCACATCCTGCACCGCTATTCGCTGCGGGCCCTGGCCTGGCGCGACGATTTTGGCTCGGAGAGCTACTGGGCGGTCGAGCTCGGCAAGCTCGTCGCCAATCGTGGCGCCGATGAATTGTGGCCGCTGGTGGCTTCGCGCTGAGATCAGGCAGAAAGATCAGGACTGGACATCATGACTGCAGCCCTTCGTTTCGATCCGATCCGCCTGCCGGAAAAGTGCGAGCAGCTCCGCAAGGAGGTGCGCGCCTTCCTTGCCGAGGAAATCGCCGCCGGCACTTTCGATCCCCACGCGCCGAACCGCGAGGACAATGACGCGCCGGAATTCTCCCGCCGCGTCGGCGCCAAGGGCTGGCTCGGCATGACCTGGCCGAAGAAATATGGCGGCCAGGAACGTTCGTTCCTCGAGCGCTATGTGGTGACCGAGGAGATGCGGGTGGCGAACGCGCCGACCCGGCGCTTCTTCGTCGCCGACCGCCAGAGCGGGCCGGTGCTTTTGAAATACGCGCCCGAGCACATCAAGATGGACATCCTGCCGCGGATCTGCCGCGGCGAGGTCTGCTTCGCGATCGGCATGAGCGAGCCGAACTCCGGCTCCGACCTGTTCGCGGCGAAGACCCGCGCGACCAAGACCGATGGCGGCTATCTGATCAACGGCACCAAGATCTGGACCTCGTCGGCGCACATCGCAGACTACATGATCGCGATCTTCCGCACCTCGCCGCCGACCAAGGAAAACCGCCGCCACGGCCTGACCCAGTTCCTGGTCAAGATGAAGCAGCCCGGCATCCAGGTGAATCCGATCGGCCAGATCACCGGCCAGTTCGAGTTCAACGAGGTCGTGTTCACCGACTACTTCGTGCCCGACGATCACGTGCTGGGCGAGGTCGACGGCGCCTGGAAGCAGGCGACGTCGGAGCTCGCCTATGAGCGGTCCGGCCCCGAGCGCTTTCTCGAGACTTACTACGTGCTCACCGAGCTCGTGCGCGCGGTCGGCAAGAACCCGGACACCCGCAGCGCCGAGGGCATCGGACGCCTGGTGGCACAGGTCCACACCATGCGCCGCATGTCGGTGTCGGTCGCGGGCATGCTGCAGGCCGGCAAGGAGCCGGTGGTCGAAGCCTCGATCGTCAAGGACATCGGCACGGTGTGGGAGCAGCAGCTGCCGCATCGCGTGCGCGATCTCGCCGCCTTCGTCGAGGAGACCGCGACCAACCGCGAGACGCTGGAAAAGCAGCTCGATTTCGCCATCAAGACCGCGCCCAAGCTGACGATCCAGGGCGGCACGACCGAAGTGCTGCGCGGCATCATCGCCCGCGGACTTGGTCTGCGCTAGCCGCGCGGGCTCGCCTTCGCTAATTCAACGAGGACAGATCATGACCAAGTACACTGATATCGGCGTCGAAACCCACGGCCATGTCGGCCTGATCGAAATCCGAAAACCGCCGCTGAACTTCTTCGACGTCGCGCTGATCAACCAGATCGCCGACGCGCTGGAGGAGTTCGACAACAATATCGAGATCCGCGCCTCGGTGCTGGCGGCGCAAGGCAAGGCGTTCTGCGCCGGCGCCAATTTCGGCGATCCGGCCCGCCAGGAGCAGGAGGAGCGCGCCAAGAGCGATCCGGCTTCCAACCTGCCGATCAACCATCTCTACGTTCAGGCGGTGCGCATCTTCCGCAACAAGAAGGCGATCGTCGCGGCGATCCATGGCGCCGCGATCGGCGGCGGCCTCGGCCTTGCCGTCTCCGCCGACTTCCGCGTCGCCTGCCCCGAAGCGCGCTTCTCGGCCAATTTCACCAAGCTCGGCTTCCACCCCGGCTTCGGCCTGACCACGACGCTGCCGGAGCTGATCGGCAAGAACAATGCCGAGCTGATGTTCTACACCAGCCGCCGTGTCACCGGCGAAGAAGCCTATCGCTGGGGCCTCGCCAATGTGCTGGTGCCGCAGGACCAGGTGCGGGCGGAAGCCATGAAGCTCGCGCAGGAGATCGCCGAATGCTCGCCGCTCGGCCTGGTCTCGACCCGCGCCACTATGCGCGCCGGCCTCGCCGACCGCGTGCTCGCCGCCACCAACCACGAGCTCGCCGAGCAGACCAAGCTGCGCGCGACCGAAGACTTCAAGGAAGGCGTCAAGGCCACCGCCGAGCGCCGCGTCGCCAACTTCAAGGGGCGGTAGCCGCGAGCACTGATCTCTCAACGCGTCGTCCCGGCGAAAAGCCGGAACCCATACGCCGCGGCCCACGGAAAGGGCACAAGCGGCGTCGGCTTCTCTCACAACTGACTTCGGTGGTTATGGGTCCCGGCCCCCGTGCGCAATTGCGCACTAGGCCGGGACGACACCGAGTTATTTTGGCACCACCAGCGCGTCGACGACCGTGACGCCCTGTCCCTCGGGATGCACCAGCACGGGATTAACCTCGATCTCGGCGATCTCGCTTGCGTGCTGCGCCGCCAGCACCGAAATCTGCGAGATCAACCGCGCCAGTGCCGCGACATCGGCCTTCGGCGCGCCGCGGAAGCCGTGCAGCAGCGGCGCGGCCTTCAGCGTCTCCAGCATCATGGCCGCTTCAGCCGCGCTCACCGGCGCGGGGCGATAGACCACGTCCTTGAACAGTTCGGTGGTGATGCCGCCGAGCCCCACCATCACCATCGGCCCGAAGGTCGCATCCGTCATGGTGCCGACGATGATCTCGACACCCTTCCTGGCCATCGGCCCGACCAGCACGCCCTGGATTTCAGCGCCCGGCCGCTGCTTCTGCACTGACTCCAGCATGTCGCGGTAGGCCGTGAACGCCGCGCCCTTGGCGGCGATGTTGACGCGGACACCGCCGACCTCGCTCTTGTGTGCGATCGCGGGCGACTGGATCTTCATGACCAGTGGAAATCCGGCGCGCTCGATCGCAGCATCAAGCCCGTCGCGGTCGGTCACCAGCACCTCGTCGGGCAACGCGATGCCGGCCGCGCGCAATAGTGCCTTGCTGTCATATTCCGACAACGTCTTCGATTTGAGATGCATGGAGAGATCGTGCGTCGGCGACGCTGATGCCGCGATCTCCGGCGCGGGCTTGAAGGCGGCATAGTCCGCCAGCCGCCGCATCGCGACGCCGACATGGGTCAGCCCCGAGAGCACCACCACGCCCGACTTGGCCAGCTCCTGCCGCGCAAACTGCGACGGCAGCGTGTAGGAATAGAACACCACCGGTTTGTGCTGCGCCGCGATCACCGGCTTCAGCTCGGCTTCCTTGAACGGCATCCGCGTCTCGCTCGACAGCGACAGCACGACCAGCGTTGCGTCCACTTCGTCAGATGTGTCGAACAGCTCGATGCTCTTCTGCAACCCGCCGGAGGAGACGCCCTGCGCGGTCACGTCGACCGGATTGCCCGCCGCGCCATAGGACGGCATCCATTGCTTGATCTGGTTCTGGATCGCGGCCGATAGCTCCGGCACCCGCAGCCCTTGCATCGAGACGGTATCGGCGCCCCAGATGCCGGCGCCGCCGGACACCGTCAGCACCGCGACGCGATCGCCCTTCGGCAGCGGGTTGGTGGTCAACACGGCAGCAATCGTTACGGCCTCGTCGAGATCGTTGGAGACGATGAAGCCGTATTTCGCGAACACCGCGTCATAGGCCGCCGACCAGCCCGCCATGCTCGCGGTGTGCGAGGCCGCCGCGCGCTCGCCGGCGCCGGAGCGGCCCACTTTGGTTACGATGACGGGCTTCCTGAGCGCTGCCGCGCGCTTTGCCGCCGCCAGGAACTTGTCCACGTCGCGGATACCCTCGATGAACAGCAGGATCACGTCGGTCGAGGCATCCTGCACCATGTAGTCGAGGAACTCGCCGGCGCCGAGATCGCTCTCATTGCCGGCGCTGACGACATAGCTGAGCGCGACCCCGAGCGCCTTGGCGCGATGATAGATCGCAAAGCCGATGCCGCCGCTCTGCGCGACAATGCCGATCCGCCGCTTGCCGGCGACCAGATCAGGCGCATCCGGCTTGACGTCGACGGTCGGGCTGAAGGTCGCGGCGACCTTCTGCGCCTGACTGTAAAACCCTTCGGCATTGGGACCTGAGATTCGCATCCCGGTCCGCTTCGCCAGCGCCACGATCGCGTCCTGCATATCAGCGCTGTCGCCGCCCTCCTCGGCAAAGCCGGACGAGATGATGACCGCGTTCTTCACGCCGGCGGCCGCGCACTGCTCCAGCGCCGGCAGCACCGCACGGGCGGGAATGACGATAACGGCGAGATCGATCGGCGCGCCGATCTCGGCGACCGATTTGAAGCACTTCAAGCCGTCGATCTCGTCATAGTTCGGATTGATCGGATAAAGCTGGCCCGGATAGCCGTTCTTGCGCAGCATCGCGAGCAACCGCCCGGGAATCTTCTCGTGATCGCGCGAGGCGCCGATGAGAGCGATGCTTTCTGGAGCGAAGAAGGTATCGAGCGGATGCGGCATAGGGGCATTCCAATTGTTCTTGTTGCGCCGATGATATTAAGTTGTCTTTGCTCGCTCAATCCTCCCCGTCATCCTGAGGAGCCGCGTAGCCCGGATGCAGCGAAGCGCAATCCGGGGCGGTCTGTCCGCGAAGAGCGTGGGTCCCGGATCTCGCTTCGCTGCATCCGGGCTACACGTCACACCACTGGCTTGAACGTCACGCCGCAGAGCAGGAACTCGTCGCCCTTCACCGCACAGCCTCTGGCTTTCGCGGCTTCCAGCACCTTCGCCTTGTCGACGACCTTGAACGTCAAGCCGCTCATGATCTCGCTGTCGCCCTTGACGAAGCGGAAGGTGCTGTTCGGCAGCTTCACCACGGCACCATCAGCGGGAATGCCGACAATCCTGCCCCAATGCGCCGCCAACGCCTCGGGCTCGGGGCTCTGCATCTCGACCTCGGTCAGCGCCAAGGTCGTGTCCTTGCGGATCGACTTCTGCCAGTCCGGGCCGGCCGGCGGATACGGCCCCAGGATGTCGTCGCTGCCGTCGGTGTGGTTGAACTCGATGAAGGCAGCGCGGCAGTCGCGCGGGTGCAGTTGCACGCCGTGATACGGCGCGTGCGTGATCACGTTGGCGGTGCGCACGCCCATCGCATTCGCCTTGGCACCGCGCGCGTCGGGATCCTCGCAGACGAAGATCGCCATATAACCGCCGCGGCCGCCGGTCTTCTCGATGAAGCGGCCGGCCGCGGTGCCCGGCCCCGGCTGGAACGGAGCGACGACTTCGAGCAGGATGGTATCGACCGGCAGCAGCGCATTCTCGAGGCCGTATTTCGCGACATTGCCGTCGCGATAGCAGACGTCGAGGCCCATGATCGCGGAGATGTCCGCGATCACAGACGCAAGCTGCGGCGCCACCAGGCAGATCTGCCGCAACCGCATGTACTCGGCCATGGTCTACTGCCCCTGGAAGGTGGGCTTGCGCTTCTCGACGAAGGCCTTGGCCGCTTCCTTGTGGTCGGTGGTCTCGCCGGCACGCGTGTGGTGGATCGCCTCGCCGTCGAAGCAGGCCTCCAGCGTCATGGTCTCGGCATTGTTGATGTTGCGCTTGATGTAGCCGAGCGCCACCGACGGGCCCTGCGCCAGCGAGCGCGCCAGTTCCAGCGTCTCGGCCTCGACATCGGCATCGGGCACCACCTTGGAGATCATGCCGAGGTTGTAGGCCTCCTGCGCCGACAGCACCGGCGACATCATGTAGAGCTCGCGCGCCTTCGCGCTGCCGAGCATCTTGGTCAGGAAATAGGTGCCGCCGTAATCGCCGGAGAAGCCGACCTTGGCGAAGGCGGTTGTGATCTTGCAGGAGGCGCTGGCAACGCGCAGGTCGCAGGACAGCGCGATCGAGAGCCCGGCGCCGGCCGCCGCGCCGTCAAGCTGCGCCACCACCGGCTTCGGCATCTGGTGCAGGATGCGCGAAACCTCCATGCCGCGGCGCAGATTGGCCATCTTGGCCTCGAACGGCAGCGGTGCGCGCCCTTCCGCCATCGACTTGACGTCGCCGCCGACGCAGAAAGTGCCGCCGGCGCCCCGGAGCAGCACGGCACGCACCTCGGTATCGTCCTGCGCGCGCCGCGCCGCCTCGACGAGGCCGCGCGTCATGTCGGGATTGAGCGCATTGCGCCGATCGGGGCGGTTCATGGTGATGGTGAGCAGGCCCTTGTCGAGGGATTGGAGGACCATCTGATTATCGCTCATGGCGTTTTGCCTTTCGTTGTTGTTTTGAATTCGTCATTCCGGAGCGATGCAACGCATCGAACCCGGAATCTCGGGATTCCCCGATGCACATGCACACTGCGCATCCGTGGTCTGGTCCTTCGGACCATCCCGGAATGACGCTTCGCGTCACTTCTTCACCAGCGGGCAGCGCGACTCCGACAGCGGCTGGAAGGCCTGGTCGCCCGGCACGGTCGCCACCAGCTTGTAGTCGTCCCAGCGGCCTTTCGATTCCGACGGCTTCTTGACCTCGAACAAATACATGTCGTGCACCATACGGCCGTCCTCGCGGATCTTGCCGTTCTTGGTGAACATGTCGTTGATCGGGGTCTCCTTCATCACCTTCATGACGGCGGCCGCATCGGTAGTGCCGGCGGCCTTCACCGCCTTGAGATAGTGCGTCACCGAGGAATAGACGCCGGCCTGTGCCGAAGTCGGCACCCGCTTGGTACGTTCCATGAAGCGCTTCGTGAAGGCGCGGCTGTCGTCGTTGAGATCCCAGTAGAAGGCTTCCGCCAGCAACAGGCCCTGCGCGGTATCGAGCCCGACGCTGTCGATGTCGGTGACGAAGGCCAATAGCGGCGACAGCTTCTGACCGCTCTTGGTGAGGCCGAATTCCGCCGCCTGCTTGATCGCGTTGATGGTATCGCCGCCGGCATTGGCAAGGCCGATCACCTTGGCCTTCGAGGCCTGCGCCTGCAGCAGGAAGGACGAGAAGTCAGAGGTGTTGATCGGATGCCGCACGCTGCCGAGCACCTTGCCGCCCGACTTCACCACGACATTGCTGGTATCCTTTTCCAGGTCCTGGCCGAACGCGTAGTCCGCGGTGAGGAAGAACCAGGTATCGAGACCGGATTTCACCGCGGCGAGGCCGGTCACGTTGGCCTGCGCGAAGGTGTCGAACACATAGTGCACGGTATAGGGGCCGCAGGCCTCGTTGGACAGGCGGATCGAGCCCGGACCGTTGAACATGATGATCTTGTTGCGCGCCTTGGCGATCTCGGCAGCGGCGAGCGCGGTCGCGGATGCCGCGACGTCGAAGATCATCTCGACGCCCTGGTTGTCGATCATGTCGCGGGCGATGTTGGCGGAGAGGTCTGCCTTGTTGAGATGGTCGCCGACCACGATCTCGACCTTGCGGCCGAGCACCTCGCCGCCGAAATCCTCCACCGCCATCTTGGCTGCGGTTTCGCTGCCCGAGCCGGTGATGTCGGCATAGAGGCTCGACATATCGAGGATGCCGCCGAGCTTCAGCGGAGGCTTGTCCTGCGCCAGCGACGCATTCGCCGAGATCGCAAACGCACAGGCCAACACGCCGGCCAAAACTCGTCTCATTCCAATCCTCCCTTGCAGCGCGGACCTCGTTCCATCAGGTCCGTTTCGAGGGCCGGATCATGCCGCATGGCCTGCACTGCAGCAAGCCGCAGCGGCAGCAATCTGTTTTCCGCTAAGCGGAATGAAGCGCCGCGCCGGAGCTTCCGGCCGCGCTGCGATCAGAGATGAAAGTCGGGAACGGTCTGATGAGGCGTTCCCGCCGGCAGGCCGAGGAACAGGTACTGCATGCCATAATGTCCGGCGAATGCCGACGCCGTTGCATCCATGATGATGCGGCCGCCCAGATCCAGATGCAATTCCGGCCGGGTAACGGCGCCGAGCGTGTAGGCCGGCACGATGGTCTCGTTGATGTGCAGGGCGTCGAAGACGGCGGACACCGCCGAAAGCGAGGCCGCATTGCCGGCCAGGTCGACGACATCGGCGCCGTTGGCGGCGAAGCCGGTCACCGCCAGCGAGTCGGCGCGATCGGTCGACGACACGATGTGATCGAACACCAGCTTCGAGGAATCGCCGAGCAGCGCCGTTGCCGCGGCGTCGTAGATTGCGGTGCCGCCATCGTTCAGCATCAGGCTCGACGTACCGCCATTGACGTACACCGCCTCGTTGAAGCCGACCGTCAGTTGCACCAGCGAACCCGGCGCCGCGACGCCGCCGGAGGGCGTCGCCGTGATCCCGGTAAGATGAGGCGCCGTGGTGTCGAGGGTGAAGGTCAGGCTTGACGACGCGCTGACATTGCCGGCAGCGTCGACCTCCTGCACCGTGACGGAATGCACGCCGTCGGTCGTAAAGACCGGCGCGGTCGTCGAGAAGCTCGACGCGCCGTCGGCCTTGTAGCGCAGCGTGTCGGCCGCATCGAACTTGGTGTAATCGATCAGCGGATTGCTGGTGATGTGGTCGGCGCTGGAGACGCCGGTGTCCCGGTGCAGCATTAGCGTCGGCGCCGATGGCGCCTTGGTGTCGCCGGTGAAGCTGACCGCGTTGCTTGCTCCGCCGGCATTGCCGGCGATGTCGGTGTAGCTCGCCCCCGCAACCGAAAGGTTAGCCGACAGATGGTCGGTGACATCGGCCGTAAAGGTCGCGGTGTAGATATCGTGGCCCGCGCCATTGACGCCGACATGGACAGTGACGTCGCCGAGTCCGAAACCGGCGACCGCCTCGGAAAAGGTGAACGTCATCAGCGCGGCGTCGCCGGCGTGCAGCAGGGTGTGATCGGCCACCACCGATACCGTCGGCGGATGCGTGTCGCCACCGATCGTCGCGGTATTGCTCGCCGCGCCGGTGTTGCCTGATACGTCGGCATAGCTTGCAGCGGTGACCCGGATCGAGCCCGCCACGACGTCGTTGATATCGGGCGTGAAGGTCGCGGTGTAGACGTCCTGGCCCGAACCATTGAGCCCGACATGGACCAGGTTGGTCACCGTGCCGCCGGCGACGACGGTATCGCTGAGCGCAAAGGCCGCGACCGCTTCGGAGAAGGTGAAGGTGACAACCGAAGTCTGGCCCGAAAGCACCGTGCTCGGGCTCGCGGCAACCGACACCGTCGGCGCCCTGGTATCGCCAGTGAAACTGATGGTGCCGCTCGCCGCGCCGGTATTGCCGGCAATATCGGTATAGCTCGAGGCGGTGACCTGCACCGAGCCGACTTCAGTGTTGCTTTCATCCGGCGTGAAAACTGCCGTGTAGACGTCCTGGCCCGATGCGTTGACTCCGACATGGACCAGGTTGCCCAACGCCCCGCCATGCACAGTGAAGTCACCGAGCGCGAAGCTCGCGATTCGTTCGGAGAAAGTGAACGTCACCAGCGCGGTCTGGCCCGCCAGCAGCGCGTTACGGTCAGCCGCGATCAACACCGTCGGCGCCAGCGTATCGCCGCCGATCGTCGCGGTGTTGCTAGCCGCGCCGGCATTGCCGGCCACATCGCCGTAACCGGACGCATTCACCTTCACCGAGCCGGCCTCGGTGTCGCTGACATCGGGCGTGAAGGTCGCGGTGTAGACGTCCTGGCCGGCGCCGCTGAGCCCGACATGCAGGAGATTGCTCAGCGCGCCGCCATGGACGGTGGCGCTGGCCAGCGTGAAGCCCGCGACGGCTTCCGAGAAGGTGAAGGTCGCGACCGAGAGATCGCCGGCCAGCACCGTGTCCGGATTGAGCGTGACGGAGACTGTCGGCGCCAGCGTGTCACCGGTGAAGTTGATGACGTTGCCGGCGGCACCGGCGTTGCCGGCCGTATCGCTATAGCTCGATGCATTGACCTGCACCGAGCCAGCCTCGGCATTGGTGACGTCGGGCGTGAACGTCGCGGTGTAGATGTCCTGGCCGGCGCCGTTGACGCCGACATGGACAAGGCTGCCCAGCACGCCGCCGCTGACGCTGACGTCGCCGAGCGCGAAGCCCGCGACGGCCTCGGAGAAGGTGAAGGTCACGACCGCGGTCTGACCGGCGAGCAGTGTGCCGTGGTCAGCGGAAACCGACACGGTCGGCGCCTTGGTGTCGCCGCTGAAGCTGATCGTGTTGCTCGACGTGCCAGAATTGCCGGCGACGTCGCTATAGCTTGACGCGTTGACCTGCACCGAACCTGCCTCGGTGTTGGTCACGTCGGGCGTGAAGGTCGCGGTGTAGACGTCATGGCCGGCGCCATCGACGCCGACATGGAGAAGGTTACCGAGCGTCCCGCCCTGGACGGTGACATCACCCAATCCAAAGCCGCTGACGGCCTCGGAGAAGGTGAACGTGACAACCGCGCTATCGCCGGCAACCAGCGTGGTGTGATCGGCGGAGACCGCCACCGTCGGCGCCTTGGTATCGCCGGTGAAGGCGATCGTGTTGCTGGCCGCGCCGGCGTTTCCAGCGCTGTCGGTATAGCCTGACGCGTTGACCTGCACCGAGCCCGCCTCGGAATTGGTCACATCGGGCGTGAAGGTCGCCGTGTAGACGTCCTGGTGCGCGGCGTTGACGCCGACATGCACGAGGTCGCTCAGCGCGCCGCCGCTCACCGTCGTGTCCGTCAGCGCGAAGCCGGTGACCGCCTCGGAAAAGGTGAAGGTGACGGTCGAGGTCTGCCCGGCCAGCAGCGCGGTCGAGCTCGCCGCAACCGACACGGTCGACGCGATCGCGTCGATCACGAGATGCAGGTCGGTCGCCGCATGGGTCACGTCAGCGTCCTGGCCGCCGGGATCCCTGATCGTGCCGCCGTTGAGCGAGAGGCTCTGCACCTGCAGATCGGGCGTGCTGTCGCCGTCCTGCACCGTGTAGCTGAACACCAGCGCCTGCGAGCCGCTGCCGCTGAGATAGGTCGCGGCCTTGCCGTCGTTGAGCAGCAACTCGGGCGCGCCGGTCACGCTCACCGTGTTGCTGAAATTGACAGTGATGGTGACGACCTTGCCGGCGTTCAGCGTCGTGAGGTGATCAGTGGTGTCAGCCGTGACCGAGGCGACGCTTGCCTGCGACCGGATTTCCAGATGCGGCGTCGCCGAGCCATCGGAACCAAGAAGCAGCGAGCCGGCCGAGGCGCCGGCGCCAAAACTCAGGTTCAGCGAGGCGAGCGTCGTGCCGCTGCCGTTCTTCACCAGCAAGACGCCGTTCGCATAGGACAGCGTCGCCGTGGCGTCATAGCCGATGTTGCCAAAGTCGATGGTATCGCCGCCGGCAAAGCCGGCGATCGAGGTGCTGAACGAGGTGCCGGAGAATGCCGCGGCATCGAGCACGAGCTTCTCGGTGCTGCCGTCGGTGAACGCAATCGCGCCGGTTCCCGCCGCACCATTCGCCGCGAGCTCGAGAATCGAGCCCTTGATGACGGTACCGCCCGAATAGGTGTTCTGTGCCGACAGCACCAGCCGTCCGCCGCCGGTCACCTCGACGTCGCCCGGCGTCGCGCCGTCGGAAATGACGCCGCTCTGGGTCACGGTCTCGCCGGCCGCGACATTGAAGACCGGATCGCCCGCGACGGTGATCTTGTGGGTCTGCGTGAAACCGTCGGTAAAGCTGATGCCGGTTCCGTCGCCGAGCTTCAGGATGCTGGTCAGCGCGCCGAGATTGACGTTGGCAGAGATCGACACCCTCGTCCCGGCGCCGCTGACGGTGGTGTTGCCGGTGTAGCTATTGTTGCCGCCGAGGATGACGGTGCCGCCGCTGATCACGAGGCCGCCGATGCCCGCATTGGCGCCGGTGCCGCCACTGCCGCTCTGGTCGGCGAGGTCGTTGGCGACAGCCAGCGTCTGGCCGCTGCCAGGTGCAAAGCTGAGAGTGTTGTTGCCCTGAATGAAGATGCCGGAGCCGATGCCCGAGCCGCTGGCCTGGCCGATGCCATTGGTGCCGCCAGCGACGGCATTGAAGCCGGAATCGTTGGAGAGCGAGCCGCCCTTGATGGTCAGCGAGCCGCCTTGTTGAACGAAGACGGTACCGCCTGCACCGAGACCGCCACCGCCGCCCGGCGCGCCGTTGCCATTGGTGCCGCCATTGCCGCCACCGAAGCCGCCCATCGCGCCGATGCCACCGCCGCCGCCGAAACCACCATTGCCGCCGTAGCCACCGCCGCCGCCGAAGCCACCATTGCCGCCCGCGCCGCCGCCACCGCCGTAACCGCCGTTGCCGCCGTCCAGCGAGTTTCCGCCGCCGATACCGCCGCCAGCTCCGTTCGCACGAGTGCCGAGGCCGACGTACCCTCCGGCTGCGCCGCCACCGCCATTGGCGCCGCCGATGCCGCCCGCGTCGTAGTTATGAATGTACCCGTTCATGTACGGGAAGTCGTAACCGTAGCTGCCTCGGCCGGCCGAGGCGGCGCCGAGGACAATGCCGCCAGCACCGTTGGAATATGCGTCATTGTCCGGAGCCGTCGCTCCAAGGCCGATGCCGCCGCCGCCGCTGCTTCCACCGCGGCCACCCATCCCGCCGCCACCGCCGAGGCCGTAGGTGTAGGCAGGATTTCCACTCCCGCCAGGACCGCCATTGCCGCCGATTGCCGCACTGTTGTGGAACACGACGTTGTCGATCGTCGCGCTGCCGTTCGCGGAGATGAACAGGGCGCCGCCAAGCCCGGCGCCGCCGCCACCGCCACCACGGCTGACGCCGCCACCCACCGCCACCGTGTTCTGGACGGTCAGGTTCTCGAGGTTGACGTTGCCGGCATAGACGAAGAACCCGCGCTGTGCGTTGAGACCGTCGATCGTATGGGTGCCGCCGTGACCGTCGCTGCCGTTGATCGTGACGCTCGACCCGCTCAGCAGATTGAACGCGTACAGCTCCGAGGTCAGGCTGAAGTTGGCGGTGATGTTGATCGTGTAGTTGGCGTTCTGCGCGGCGTTCTGCCCGCCGGAATCCATCTGCTGGATAGCAGCATTGAGCTCGGCGACGCTGGAGACGTTGAACACGCGCGTCGAGACGATCTGCACGATCGTGCCGCCATTCGAATCCTGCGTCAGCTGGAAGCGGGTGCCGCCATCGAGCCCGGTCACGGTCAGTGTGTCGGTCGTGGTGCCGTTCGAGATCGAGAGCGTGTTGCCGGACAGGCTGACGGTGTTGAGCGACGGATTCTGGGTGTTGTACGTCAACCCGGTGAGATCGATCTTCTGGCCGGGATTGAAGTTCGAGATGCTGTTGGTGAACGCGTTGCCAGTCAACGCGGCGTTGTCGATCTTCAGCGTGCCGCCAAGCCCTGTTGTGAAGGAGATATTGCCGGTACCGGCGGCGCCATAGGTCGTGAGCCAGGCGGTGCCGGAATAGATCGTCGTGCTGCCATAGCTATTGGCATGACTGAGCACGAAGGCGCCGCCGCCGTCGATACCGAGATTGCCGCCGCCACTGATCAGGGCCGTGTCGGTGACGGTCGCGCCGGTCCCGACCGCAACAACGGAATTGCCGCCGACCACGATCGCGTCGTCGAAAATTCCGCCGGTCGTCAACCCGAGGTGCGCGCCACTCAGGTTGAGCGTCCCGGTCAGGCCTGCGAGCTGGCCAAGTCCGAGCTGCAACGTGCCGGCGCCGGACAGCGTGAAGGTGCCGGAGCCGCTGATCGCGCCGGTGTCGATGATGGTACCGGACGAAATATCGAAAGTGCCGCCATTGGCGGTGACCTGAATGTCGTGCGTGAAGGTGTAGCCGCCGGTCGTGGTCAGCGCGCCGCCGTTGAGGATCAGCGCGCCGGCCGAGCCGCCGATATTGTTGTCGGCCGTGATCGAGACGATGTTGCCGCCGTCGATCTGGGTGCCGCCGTCATAGCTGTTGGCGCCGGTCAACGTCAGCGTGCCACCGCCGGAGACTTGCAGCTTTCCGCTCGTGCCGGTGCCGCTGATGCCCTTTTCATCCACGATGGTGTCGGCGATCGTGAGCGTGGTGACGGTCTGCAGGCCCTGGAAGACCGTGGAAACGGTGTGCGTCGGGGTGACGACCATCGTCCCCTGGATGAAGATATCGCCATAGGCGGACCCGTTGCCTGCGCCGTTGGCGCCGGTGCCGCCGATCTCGGTCGCGCCCGACAGGGTGCCACCAATGACAGTGAGCTTGCCGCCCTGCTGAACGAAGATGTCGCCGCCGGCGCCGAGGCCGCCGCCACCGCCGCCCGCGAGCGAACCGCTGCCGGCGCCGAATCCGCCGCTGCCCGGCGTGCCGTTCGAACCGCCGCCGCCACCGCCGAAGCCGCCATTGCCGCCGGTGTGCGCGTATCCGCTTCCGTTGCCGGAGCCGCCACCACCGCCGGCGAAACCGCCATTGCCGCCGCCGAAAATGCCGCCACCGCCACCGCCGCCCATGCCGCCGGCGCCGCCATAGCCGATGACGTTGCCCGAAGGGCCGCCGCCGACCGAATTGGCGCCACCGATGCCGCCGCCGCCACCACCGACACCGCCACCGCCACCGCCGCCGCTCGCACCGCCACTTGCATGCGCGCCGTAGCCGATGCCGCCGTAATTGTCGGCGCCCTGTCCACCGCCGGCCGCACCTTCGATCGTCGCGGGCGTGCCTCCCGCGTTGTTCGCGCCGGTCGAGGGGTGCTGGCTGTCGGAGCCGGCCTCGCTGTAACCGTTCGCGCCATTGCCGTGATAGCCGTAGTAGTCCTGGCCGCCGAAGCCGCCGCCACCACCGCCGCCACCATTGCCGCTGCCGCCGTCGGCGCCGATGCCGCCGCCACCACCGCCGCCGCCGGCCGGATCGACCGCGCCGCCATTGCCGCCCTTGGCGGTGTTGTTGCCGAAATTGACATTGTTGAGCGTGACGTCGGCGTTCTGTCCGACGAACAGGCCGCCGCCGAGGCCTGCACCGCCGCCGCCACCGCCGACCCCGCCATTGCCGCCGCTTGCGACCGCATTGATGATGGTGAGGTTCTTGAACGTCACCGTGCCTGAGGTGACGACAAAGCCTTGATAGCCGCGCGCGTCGATGACGTCGCTGTAGTCCTGACCGCCGAGCTGATTGTTGTAGTCGGAGTTGCCGTCGAAGGTCAGCGTCGAGCCGTTCATCAGATTGATGGCCGGCAAATCGTCCAGCAATTGCAGCGTGCGCGCGCCGGACGAGAGCGAGAAGTTGATGACGTAATCGGTGTTGGCCGACGCTAGCCCGCCACCGACGCTGATCGCCGAGATCGCGTTGTAGAGCTGGAGATAATCGTGGAGCGGATCGCTGGTCGTCAGCGTCAGAACAACGGGATTCGACACAAGGACCTCGGCAATATGCGTGAGCGACCGCAATCGGTCGCCGTTTCAAACAATTGCCGAATAGTTACCTTGTGCCGCAAGTCATTGGCAACAATAACGAATTCTCATTCCGCGCACGGAGTTGAGATGCTGAATGTGTAAGCTTGACGCGTGTGAGAGCCGCTCGACGCGCGATCGGACGGCAATTTTCGTCACGACAAGGGGGCGGTGAAGACGAGTTCGTCTCGCGACAGGCACGCATTGATGTGAAAAACGAATTTCGCCTGTGCACGCGATGAGAAGCGCCGCAGAAAAATTGTCCACCGAATCAATGATGGCGCCCCTCGATGCGATCTCGCTTCGCTTGTGGTGGCTCCGAAGCGATCTTTCCGTCAGACTGTCCTTGTTGGCGACCACGCTCCGAACGGAGCGCGCCGGAGTGACGAGTGCCGCATGACGCCTCCACGCGATAGAGCATGGCGTCGCCGTCCGCGGGCGGTGATAATGACAGCATGCGCCCTCGCGATCGGCACGTGCATCGGACGCGCCGAAGCGGCTGGCTGCAATTTCGAGATTCAGGGCGAGGGTCGCGTCGCAGCTGTCGTCGATGCGCGCAGCCTTCGGCTCGACGACGGCCGCGAGGTCAAGCTCGCCGGTATTGAGGTGGCCGACAAGACGAAAGCCACGGCAGCGCTGACGGCGCTTTTGGTCGGCCGCGAGGTGACGCTGCGCGGACAGGACGACACGCCGGACCGCTACGGCCGGCAGCCGGCCTACGCATTCCTCGCAGGTCACGAGATCCCCGTGCAAAGCGAGTTGCTGCGCCAGGGCCTCGCGCTGGTGTCGTCCGAGACCGCCGACAAGGACTGCGTCACGGCGCTGATGGCGGCCGAGGCCGAGGCAAGGGCCGCCCGATCGGGAACCTGGGCCGAGGCCACGGTCATAAAAAACGCCGAAAGTTCCGCCGATATTTTGGCTGGGATCGGGCGTTTTACAGTGGTCGAGGGCAGGGTTTTGTCCGTGCGCCAGGCGGGCGCGACGACCTACCTGAATTTCGGTCGAAACTGGACTCAGGACTTTGCTGCGACTATTTCAAGGCGCATAGTCCCTGCGTTCGAGGCGGCCGGGCTTGCGCCCAAGTCTCTGGAAAATCGTAAGATTCGTGTACGAGGCTGGGTGGAAGCACGACGTGGGCCGCGAATCGAACTGCTCCGGGTGGGGCAGCTTGAAGTGCTCGGCGGGAACTAGGGCCCAGGGGACTCAAGAAACCCGGGGGCCCCTGCCCCGGTCTTTTTGCGGGACAATTTGTGAGTTTTTGACGTGATTGAGCGCGCAGGACGGCGTGAAGATGGGACTGGCCGCCGCCTTTCGGCTGCGCCGGCGCTCGTTTGCGCTGCCCTGACGCTGTCGGCCTGCGGCAATGTCGGCCGGTTCGAGCAGCCCACGCCGACGGCAGCGGCGGCGCCGGTAAAGCCGAACCGCGTGGTGCAGCAGACGCCCACGAGCGAGCGCGAGCATGAGCGCATCCTGTCGTCCTATGGCGGCGCCTATGACGACCCGAAGCTCGAGGCCCTGATCAGCAAGACCGTCGAGCGGCTGGTCGCCGCCTCCGAACGGCCCGACCAGGCCTACAAGGTCACGATCCTCAATTCCGGCGCGGTCAACGCCTTCGCGCTGCCGACCGGCCAGCTCTATGTCACGCGCGGCCTGATTGCGCTCGCCAGCGACACCTCCGAGCTCTCGTCGGTGCTGAGCCACGAGATGGCGCATGTGCTGGCCAAGCACGCGGCGATGCGCGAGGACCAGGCCCGCCAGGCGGCGGTGGTGACGCGCGTCGTCACCGACATGAGCACCGATCCCGATCTCACCGCGCTGGCGCTCGCCAAGACCAAGCTGACGATGGCGAGCTTCTCGCGCCAGCAGGAGTTCGAGGCCGACGGCATCGGCGTCGGGATCGCCGCCCGCGCGCATTTCGATCCCTACGGCGCGGCGCGCTTCCTGACCGCGATGGAGCGCAATGCGGCGCTCAAGATCGGCAAGACCGCGCTCGATCCGCGCGCGCAGGACTTCACCTCGTCGCATCCGGCGACGCCCGAGCGCATCAACAACGCGCAGACCACCGCACGGCAATACTCGTCGCCCGAGAGCAACGAGCGCGACCGCGAGACCTATCTCGCCGCGATCGACAACATCGTCTATGGCGAGGATCCCAGCGAAGGCTTCGTGCGCGGCCGCCGCTTCCTGCATCCCAAGCTCGGCTTCACCTTCACCGCACCCGACAATTTCACGCTCGACAACACCGCGCAGGCGGTGATCGGCGTGCGCGAGGGCGGCAGCCAGGCGATGCGCTTCGACGTGGTGCGGGTGCCGGCCGAGCAGTCGCTCGGCGACTACCTGAACTCGGGCTGGATGGAAGGTGTCGAGAAGTCCTCGACCGAGGACCTCAACATCAACGGCTTTCCGGCGGCGTCGGCCACCGCGCATGGCGACCAGTGGCAGTTCAAGGTCTACGCGCTGCGCTTCGGCAGCGACGTCTACCGCTTCATCTTCGCCGCCAAGCAGAAGTCCACCGAGAGCGAGCGCAACGCGCGCGAGACCGTCAATTCGTTCCGCCGCCTCACGCTCGACGAGATCCAGGCCGCGCGGCCGCTGCGCATCAAGGTCATCAACGTGCAGCCCGGCGACACCGTGGAATCGCTGTCGCACCGGATGTCCGGCGTCGATCACCCGGCCGAGCGCTTCCGCGTGCTCAACGGCCTCGACGCCCATGCCCAGGTGAAGCCGCGCGACCGCGTTAAGATCGTGGTGGATTGAGGCCGTGCACGCACCCTGGTCCCGGCGAACGCCGCGACCCATAACCACCGTTATCGATTGATCTACTTCGCCTTCTCCTTGAGGAAGGCAATGATGTCGGCGCGATCCTTCGGATCCTGAACCTCGTAGAACATCTTGGTGCCTGGAACCATGGCGTCCGGACCGGTGAGCCATTTGTCGAGATTCTCCTCGGTCCACACGATCTTCGAATTCTTCAGCGCCGGCGAGTAGTTGTAGCCCGCGACCGAGCCGGCAAGCCGGCCCACCACGCCCCTGTGCATCGGGCCGACGTCGTTCTTCTCGATCGAATGGCAATCGCCGCAGCCCTGGTACAGCGTCGCGCCGCGCGCCGCATCTCCCGCGGCACGGGCGCTGTTTAGGGCGAGCAGAATCGCGATGGCCGCCATCGCGGCAATTCTGGCTTGCCGCGGCGCCAGCACGCCTGCGATCGAATGAATGGTCATTCCCGGGGGCCTCCTGTTTGCCACCACAACAGGAGCAGCCATGCTGCCATTCTATTCCCTGAAATGCGGTGCGCTTCGCGCGGCCGGCGCCTGACGAAGATTTTTGAGCCAACCGGGAATATCCCCGCGCGCCGCCGATCTCTATCGAAGCTGCCACCTCCGCAGCGGCGCCGGGCTATTGGAGCATCCCCAGTGTTTCAGAATCGGTTCGGCGCCGTCGCTCGACTTGCCGAACTCGGGTGCGTGCTTGCTGCGCTCACACTCGCAGCAGCCACCGCCGCGCGCGCGGACGGTTGTCCCAAGCCGAGCGACGAAATCGCGACCGACCGGCCCGACGTCACCAATTCGAGTGTCGTCGTGCCGGTCGGGAGCCTGCAGAACGAGAACGGCATCAACCTGACCGGCCGGAGCAGTGGTCGCAGCGTCGACGGCAGCAACAGCCGCTGGCGGCTCGGCGTCGCGCCCTGCTTCGAAGTACTGATCGACTTGCCGAGCTATGTTGGCACCGTGAAGTCGCCCGGCGCCTCGGGCTTTTCCGACGTCGCGCCCGGGATCAAATGGCAGATCAGCCCGCGGCCGGGGAAGCTCGACCTCTCGATCACGGCCGGCGTCGCGCTGCCGACGGGCGCGGCCGAAATCGCCGGGCGCGGCGCTCAGCCCTATCTCCAATTGCCGTGGTCATGGGAGCTGCATGACGGCTGGGGCGTCAGCGGCATGTTCACGGAATTCTTCCGCCCTGCCGAACCGACCGGCCGGCACATGTCGGAAGCGACCTTCGTGATCGAGAAGAAGCTGACCGAGCGGATCAGCGTGTTCACCGAATATGTCGGCGACTATCCCGACGGCGCACGGCCGACCCAGCTCATCAACTCCGGCGGCCTGTACCAGATCACGCCGACCCAGCAGGTCGATTTCCACATCGCGTTCGAGCTCAACCGCAACTCGCCGAACTACATCGTCGGCCTGGGCTATTCGTTCCGCGTCGACGGATTGTTTCGCTAGCGCAAGATTCGTAGCCCGGATGTAGCGCAGCGCAATCCGGGGCAGAGCTATTGAACTGCACCCCTGATGTGAGACACGATAATCAGGGACAGGTGCCGAGCGCCTGAGGCGGCGGGGCGGGTTGATGGGTTAGGGCCGCATGGCGGGGCTGCTGCGCAGCAGCCCCGCCATGCGGTAGATTTGTTTCGAACTCGGCTGGCGGCCGGTAAGCCAAAGCCGAGTGCAGCCGCTGACGATTGTATACCTGTTCGATGAAGGCGCCGATCGCATTTCTCGCCTGCTGCGCATCGCGATAGGTCTGGCCGTTGACCTCCTCTTGCTTGAGGGTCTTCATGAAGCTCTCCGCTCTGGCGTTGTCGTAGGGATTGCCGACCCGGCTCATGCTCGGGGCGACGTCGTGCTGCTGGAGCAATTCGGTGTAGTCGCTACAGGCGTATTGGATACCCCGGTCGGAGTGATGGATCAGGCTGCCGGGCCTCGGTTGGCGCGCCGCCAGCGCCATGGAGAGTGCCGCGATCGCCAGGCGCGCCTCTAGGTGCGTCTCCAAGGCCCAGCCGACGACACGCCGGCTGAAGGCATCGAGCACGATGGCGAGATAGGCGAACTCCTCCTGCAGGCGGATGTAGGTGATGTCCGCCACCCAGAGCTGATCGAGGCCACTCGGCACCATACCGCGGGCCAGGTTCGGTACCACCCGCCACGGGTGGCGCGAGTCGGTCGTAACAGGCACGAACGGCTGCTGCCGCAGGCACAGCAGATTATCCTCTCTCATCAGGCGAAGCACGCGCTTGCGGTTGACCACAAAGCCTTCGCGGCGCAGCTGCGCGGCGATCCGGCGATAGCCGTAATGCCTATAGGCAAGCGCCAGCCGCTGGATTGCGTCCCGCACGCCGGTTTCCTCGGCACGTGGGGCGCAAGCCGCCCAATGTCGGTAGTAACCGGCCCGGCTGACGCCAGCCAGGGCGCACATCCGTTCGATCGTCAGTTCGCCTTGCCGCGGGGGGATCGTCATCGCCTGGATGACCTCGTAGACCCCGTCACGCCAGGCCCGCTGCTCGGCCGGCGTGCTTCCTTGACCCGCCGCAAGGCTTGCCGAAAAAAATCCAGTTCAATCTGCTGCTGGCCGATCTTGCGCTCGAGTTCGGCAATCCGCTCCGGCGCGCCCGGGTCGGCCGCCGCAATATCGCGCGCACGCTTCCTCACTGCTGCTGGAACAACCGCTTCGCCCTTGCGGGGGCGACCCAGCGGCCGCAGCGCTGCCGCCCCGCCTGCACGAAACAGATCGCGCCAAGCGTAGAGATCCTTGCGCAGCACCTTCAGCTCGTCTGAAAGCGCCCTTATCCGCTCGCCCGCCAGAATGCGGCGAACCGCCTCAAGCTTGAACTCTCGGCTGAAAACACGGGGTGATTTGTTGGGCATTCGTTCTCCGTTAGAGAACTGTCCCTAATTTCCCGTGTCTCACTTTTGGGGGGCACTCCACTATCCGCGGTAAGAGTCGTCCCGGATTTCGCTTCGCTGCATCCGGGCTACAGGATCAAGCCTCCGCTTCGCGCAGGCCGCTCAGCCACAGCGCCAGCAGCGTCCACACCGCACCCGACAACAGGTAGGCGCCCGCCGAGATCAGGCCGAAATGCGTCGCCAGCAGCAGCGCCGCGAGCGGCGCAAAGCCGGCGCCGAACAGCCAGGCGAAATCCGAGGTCAGTGCCGAGGCCGTGTAGCGATAGCTCCGCGCGAAGCTCGAGGCGATCGCGCCCGACGACTGACCGAACGACAGGCCGAGCAGCACGAAGCCGAGCACCATATAGACGGTCTCGCCGAACGCCCCGGCATCGAGCAGCTGCGGGGCAAAGCCGCTGTAGACCGCGATCGCGACCGCAGAGCCCAGCAGCAGCGGCTTGCGCCCGACGCGGTCGGCGATCATGCCGGAGGCGACGATCGCGACGACGCCGACCATGGCGCCGATCATCTCGATGATCAGGAAGCGCACCGGGCTTTCCTTGGTGAACAGGAACACCCAGGACAACGGAAACACCGTGACCATGTGGAACAGCGCAAAGCTCGCCAGCGGCGCGAAGGCGCCGAGCAGGATGTTGCGGCCCTCCTGCGCGACGGTCTCGCCGACCCGCGCCGGCTCGAGATCGCGGCTTTCGAACAGCTCGGAATATTCATCCGTTGCCACCATGCGCAGCCGCGCGAACAGCGCCACCACGTTGATGGCGAAGGCGACGAAGAACGGATAGCGCCAGCCCCAGTCGAAGAAATCATCCGCCGAGAGGTTGCCGGCGAAGAAGGCGAACAGCGCGCTGGCCACGATCAGCCCGAGCGGCGCGCCGAGCTGCGGCACCATCGCGTACCAGCCGCGGCGATGCGCCGGCGAATTCATCGCGAGCAGCGAGGCAAGGCCGTCCCAGGCGCCGCCCCAGGCGATGCCCTGCAGCACGCGCGCGGCGGCCAGCAGCCAGATCGCCGCGACGCCGATCGTGTCGTAGCCGGGCAGGAAGGCGAGCGCGACCGTGGCGGTGCCGAGCAGGAACAGCGCGATGACGAGCTTGGCGCCCTTGCCGTGGCGGCGGTCGACCGCCATGAAGATCACGGTGCCGAGCGGCCGGGCAGCAAAGGCCAGCGCGAAGATGCCGAATGAATAGAGCGTGCCGGTCAATTCATTGACAAACGGGAACACCAGCTTCGGAAACACGATCACCGAGGCGATCGCGTAGACGAAGAAGTCGAAGAATTCCGATGTGCGCCCGATGATGACGCCGATGGCGATTTCGCCGGGTTTCGCCTGCCCGTGACCTGATACGGTCGGGGTGCCGTGAGCCATTGCTGGGGCCTGTGCCATCGCCGGAGAACCGTCCTTTGGAGCATGATCCGACCGGTTTTCCGAATAGGACCGTGCTCAAACAAGAAGTGAGGCCACGGGCAGATTGCCACGCGGTCCACCTCACCTTCTGATCCTCTATCCCGCAGTGCAACATTGGACAAATTGTCCAATGTCAACTTTGCTGCATCGCAGCTACCCCTTGGCGGAACTCATAAAATTCCAGTGGGGTGAGCCGTGCGCGCCTTGAAATTATTGGCCTTATTGCCGTTCGCGGCGCTCCTTGGCGGGTGCGATTTCGTCGTCCTGGCCCCCGCCGGCGACATCGCCGCGCAGCAGCGCGACCTCGTCGTCATCTCGACCGTGCTGATGCTCATCATCGTGCTTCCGGTGATGGCGCTGACCGTCTTCTTCGCCTGGCGCTACCGCCAGTCCAACACCGCGGCCCCCTATGAGCCGGAGTGGGATCACTCCACCCAGCTCGAGCTCGTGATCTGGTCGGCGCCGCTGCTGATCATCATCTGCCTCGGCGCGCTGACCTGGATGGGCACGCATCTGCTCGATCCCTACCGCTCGCTCGGCCGCATCGCCGCCGACAAGCCGATCGAGAGCAAGGACACCCCGCTCAATGTCGAGGTGGTCGCACTCGACTGGAAGTGGCTGTTCATCTACCCGGACTATGGCGTCGCCGCCGTCAACGAGCTCGCGGCTCCGATCGACCGCCCGATCCGCTTCCGCATCACGGCGTCCTCCGTGATGAACTCGTTCTACATCCCCGCGCTCGCCGGCCAGATCTACGCGATGCCCGGCATGGAGACCAAGCTGCACGCGGTCGCCAACAAGGAAGGCACCTATCGCGGCTTCTCCGCCAATTACAGCGGCGCCGGCTTCTCCGGCATGCACTTCGACTTCAAGAGCCTGTCAGGCGCCGATTTCGACAAGTGGATCGCCACCGCCAAGACCAGCGCCAACATGCTCGGCCGCACCGACTATCTGCAGCTCGAGCGTCCGAGCCAGAACGATCCGGTGCGGCTCTACCGCTCGGTCGACCGCGATCTCTACAAGGCGATCCTCAACATGTGCGTCGAGCCCGGCAAGATGTGCATGAGCGAGATGATGGCGATCGACGCCAAGGGCGGCCTCGGCCGCGAAGGCTTCAACAATACGCTGCCGCTGACCTACGACAAATACGCCCGCCGCGGCGCGCCGCTCGGCTCTGAGCCGACCTTCGTCGCCGGCATCTGCTCGATGGACGAGATCAAGGACGCACCGTCGCACGAGGTCACCGCTCCGCTCGACCTGACGCCGCTGCGCGGCTTCGGGCTGAAGCGCCCGCCGTTCTCGCCCGCGCATCCGTCGTCGACATCCCTGCTGCTCGGTCAGCGTCCGAAATCAGAGTCCTGAGGAGGACCGCATGAATCCCGATCTCGTCAAGATGATCTTCGGCCGCCTCAATCTGGAGGCGTTGCCGATCCATGAGCCGATCCTGGTCGGCACATTCGCGGTGGTGGCGACCGGCGGCCTCGCGCTGTTCGCGATCGTCACCTACTTCCGGCTCTGGACCTATCTGTGGCGCGAGTGGTTCACCACCGTGGACCACAAGCGCATCGGTATCATGTACATGATCCTCGGCATCGTGATGCTGCTGCGCGGCTTCGCGGACGCGCTGATGATGCGGCTGCAGCAGGCGATCGCGTTTGGCGGCTCCGACGGCTATCTGCCGGCCCATCACTACGACCAGATTTTCACCGCCCACGGCGTGATCATGATCTTCTTCGTGGCGATGCCGCTGGTGACCGGCCTGATGAACTATGTGGTGCCGCTGCAGATCGGCGCCCGCGACGTCTCCTTCCCGTTCCTCAACAATTTCAGCTTCTGGATGACGGTTGGCGGCGCCGTGCTGGTGATGATGTCGCTGTTCGTCGGCGAATTCGCCCGCACCGGCTGGCTCGCCTACCCGCCCCTGTCGAACATCGGCTACAGTCCTGATGTCGGCGTCGACTATTACATATGGGGACTGCAGGTCGCCGGTGTCGGCACGACGCTATCGGGCATCAACCTGATCTGCACCATCGTCAAGCTGCGCGCGCCGGGCATGACGATGATGAAGATGCCGGTGTTCACCTGGACCTCGCTCTGCACCAACGTCCTGATCGTCGCCTCCTTCCCGGTGCTGACGGCGGTGCTGGCGCTGCTGTCGCTCGACCGTTACGTCGGCACCAACTTCTTCACGAACGACTTCGGCGGCAACCCGATGATGTACGTGAACCTGATCTGGATCTGGGGCCACCCCGAGGTCTACATCCTGGTGCTGCCGGCGTTCGGCATCTTCTCCGAGGTGACCGCGACGTTCTCCGGCAAGCGATTGTTCGGCTACACCTCGATGGTCTACGCCACCGTCGTCATCACCATCCTGTCCTACCTGGTCTGGCTGCATCACTTCTTCACGATGGGCTCCGGCGCCAGCGTGAACTCGTTCTTCGGCATCACCACCATGATCATCTCGATCCCGACGGGCGCGAAGATGTTCAACTGGCTGTTCACGATGTATCGCGGCCGCATCCGCTTCGAGCTGCCGATGATGTGGACGGTGGCATTCATGCTGACCTTCGTGATCGGCGGCATGACCGGCGTGCTGCTGGCGGTGCCGCCGGCCGACTTCGTGCTGCATAACAGCCTGTTCCTGATCGCGCATTTCCACAACGTGATCATCGGCGGCGTGCTGTTCGGCCTGTTCGCCGGCATCAACTACTGGTTCCCGAAGGCGTTCGGCTTCAGGCTCGATCCGTTCTGGGGCAAGCTGTCGTTCTGGTTCTGGGTCTCGGGCTTCTACTTCGCCTTCATGCCGCTCTACGTACTCGGCCTGATGGGCGTGACCCGAAGGCTCCGCGTGTTCGACGATCCCTCCTTGCAGATCTGGTTCATCATCGCGGGCTTCGGCGCGTTCCTGATCCTGCTCGGCATCGTCGCGATGCTGGTGCAGTTCGCGGTCAGCATTCTGCGCCGCGAGCAGCTGAAGGACACCACCGGCGATCCCTGGAACGCGCGGACGCTCGAATGGGCGACCTCCTCGCCGCCGCCGGACTACAACTTCGCGTTCACGCCCGTGGTCTACGACAACGACGCCTGGTGGGACATGAAGCGCCGCGGCTACCGGCGCCCGCTCACCGGCTTCAAGCCGATCCACATGCCGTCCAACACCGGCACCGGCGTCATCCTCGCCGGACTTGCGACGGTGATGGGGTTCGGCCTGATCTGGTACATCTGGTGGCTCGCCGCCGTCAGCTTCATTGCGCTGCTCGCGGTCGCGATCGGCCACACCTTCAACTATCACCGCGACTTCCACATCCCGGCGGATGAGGTGGTGCGGACTGAAGACGCGCGGACACGCGTGCTTGCCGCGGGAGCCCGGACATGAGCGTTGCAATCATAACCACACAGGACTCCGAGCCGGTCTTCCACGTCATCGACGAGCATGATCATCCGGAAGGCGCCAGCACCATGCTGGGCTTCTGGATCTACCTGATGAGCGATTGCCTCATCTTCGCGATGCTGTTTGCGACCTATGGCGTGCTCGGCGGCAACTATGCCGCTGGCCCATCGCCGAAGGATCTGTTCGACCTCAAGCTGGTTGCGCTCAACACCACGATGCTGCTGCTCTCCTCGATCACCTATGGCTTTGCCATGCTGACGATGGAGAAATCGAGGATCAGGGCGACCCAGCTCTGGCTCGCCATCACCGGGCTGTTCGGCCTCGCCTTCCTCGGCATCGAGCTCACCGAGTTCGCGCATATGATCCACGAGGGCGCGACACCCCAGCGCAGCGCCTTCCTGTCGTCGTTTTTCACGCTGGTCGGCACCCACGGCCTGCACGTCACCTTCGGCCTCGTCTGGCTGGTGACGCTGATGGTGCAGACCGCGCGCTTCGGCCTTACCGAAGCCAACCGGCGCCGTCTGATGTGCCTCTCGATGTTCTGGCACTTCCTCGACGTGGTCTGGATCGGCGTCTTCACCTTCGTCTATCTCCTGGGAATGCTGCGATGACAAAAGAAGCTCACGCTCTCGAAGCCAACGCCGGCGGGCATGGCCACGACGCTCACGGCGGGGCATCCCATGGCTCGCTGCAGAGTTATCTGATCGGCTTCGGTCTCTCCGTCGTCCTCACCGCGGTGCCGTTCTGGCTGGTGATGACCGGTGCCATCGCCGACAAGCAGGTCACCGCGCTGATCGTGCTGGTGCTCGCCGCGGTGCAGATCGTCGTGCACATGGTGTACTTCCTGCACATGAACACGCGGTCCGAGAACGGCTGGACCATGATGGCGATGATCTTCACCGTGGTCATGGTGGTGATCGCGCTGACCGGCTCGCTGTGGGTCATGCATCACCTCAACATCAACATGATGCCGATGCACGACATGAGCCAGATGCCGTGACGATGCGGTCTGCCAGACCCTCGCTGTTGCTGCTCGCGCTCGGCATGCTGGGCGTGGTGCTGCTGAGCGCGCTCGGCGTCTGGCAGGTCGAACGCAGGAGCTGGAAGCTGGCGCTGATCGAACGGGTCGAGCAGCGCATGCATGCGGCGCCGGTCGCGCCGCCGCCCCCATCGTCATGGCCGGCGGTCACGGCCGCAAGCGATGAATACCGCCGCGTCACCGTACGCGGCACGTTCCTCAACGCCGATGAAACGCCGGTGCAGGCCGTCACGGCCGAGGGCCCCGGCTTCTGGGTACTGACCCCGCTGCAAGCGGACGACGGAACCACCGTGCTGGTCAACCGCGGCTTCGTTTCTCCTGACAGGCGCGATCCCGCGACACGGCGCGATGGCGAGCCGCAGGGCGCCGTCAGCGTCACCGGACTGCTGCGGATGTCGGAGCCGAAGGGCGGCTTCCTGCGCAGCAACGACGCTGCGGCCGGCCGCTGGTACTCCCGCGACGTCGCCGCGATCGCCGCCGTGCACGGATTGTCGCATGTGGCCCCCTACTTCATCGACGCCGATGCGACGCCAAATCCGAACGGCTATCCGGTCGGCGGGCTCACGATCGTGCGGTTTCCGAACAACCACCTGATTTACGCGCTGACATGGTTCGCGCTGGCCTTTATGCTGGCAGGCGCGCTGCTGCGCGTCATCAGCGGAAGGAGCCGCGCCGGCGCCTCCGATCCAAGGTGGGGCTCACGACGCGCCGCCGTGCGCCGCCTGATCGGCGCAGCCCGCAATCTGTCTCGCGACACAGGCCCAGATGCTCGAGCGCACATCGGATCTGCATGACGACAAGGCCGCAACCGGCACGGCCATGATGCCGTCCGCCGCGAGCGCGGCCGCCGGCATGCCGCTCGATCTCGCAGCGCCCGCCGACATCGCGACCAATCGCAAGAACATGGCCCTCTTGGTCCAGCTGCGCTGGATCGCCGTGATCGGCCAGATCGCCACCATCGGCTTCGTGCAGTTCTGGATGGGCGTCGCGCTGCCGCTGCTGCCCTTGGCCGCCGTGATCTCCGGGCTGGTGGCACTCAATGTCGTCAGCCTGCTGTGGCTGCGCTACCGCGCCGACATCAACAACCGCGAGCTGCTGGTCGCGCTGGCGCTCGACGTGGCGGCGCTGACCGCTCTGCTCTATCTCAGCGGCGGCGCTACCAACCCCTTCACTTCGCTCTATCTGCTGCAGGTGACACTCGGCGCGGTGCTGCTCGATGCGCCCTCGACCTGGTCGCTGGTGGCGCTGGTGTGCATGAACTTCGCCTGGCTGACCAGCTATTACCGGCCGCTCGAGCTGCCGCAGCAAGGCTTCGCCGATGCCTTCAATCTCTATATCGCCGGCACCTTCATCGGCCTCGTGCTCGACGCCGTGCTGCTCGTGGTGTTCATGACCCGGATCAACCGCAATCTGCGCGATCGTGACCTGCGCCTCGCGGCGCTGCGCCAGCACGCCGCCGAGCAGGATCACATCGTCCGGATCGGCCTCCTGGCCTCCGGCGCCGCGCATGAGCTCGGCACGCCGCTCGCCTCGCTCTCGGTCATCGTGGGCGACTGGCGCCGGATGCCCGCGCTCGCCTCCGATCCCGAATTGTCGCAAGACCTCGGCGAGATGGAGATCTCGGTGCAGCGCTGCAAGTCGATCGTCACGGGCATCCTGCTGTCGGCGGGCGAAGCCCGCGGCGAAGGCTCCTCGCAGACCACGGTCGCGGCATTCCTGACGGCATTGGTGGAAGAATGGCGGACGACGCGGCCGTCGGCCACGCTGTATTTCCGCAACGCCTTCGGCGCTGATCTCGCGATCGTATCCGACATCGCGCTCAAGCAGGCGATCTTCAACGTGCTCGACAACGCCGCCGAGGTCTCGCGCGACTGGATCGAGCTGACCGCCGAGCGCAACGCCGACCGGCTGGTGCTGTCGGTGACCGATCGCGGCCCGGGCTTCTCGCGCGAGATGCTGGCGCACATCGGCAAGCCGTATCAATCGACCAAGGGCAGCCCCGGCAGCGGCCTTGGACTGTTCCTGGTGGTCAACGTCGTGCGCAAGCTGGGCGGCGTGGTGACGGCGCGCAACCGGCCGGACATCGGCGCCGCGGTCAGGCTCGAGCTGCCGCTCTCGACGCTCGCGATCGGAGACCATCTTGACGGATGAACGCCAGCTTCTGATCGTCGAGGACGATACGGGTTTCGCCCGCACGCTGAAGCGCTCGTTCGAGCGCCGCGGCTATGATGTGGCGGTGTCGGCCTCGCTCGACGAGGTCCGCCAGCTGCTCGAGCAGCAGTCGCCCGGCTATGCGGTGGTCGACCTGAAGCTCGCCGGCGGTGCATCGGGCCTTGCCTGCGTCGAAGCGCTGCACGCGCACGATCCCGAGATGCTGATCGTCGTGCTGACCGGATTTGCCAGCATCGCGACCGCGGTCGAGGCGATCAAGCTCGGCGCCTGCCACTATCTGGCCAAGCCGTCGAACACCGACGACATCGAGGCTGCGTTCCAGAAGGCCGCCGGCAACGCCGCCATCGAGCTCGGCGCGCGGCCGACCTCGATCAAGACGCTGGAATGGGAGCGCATCCACCAGACCCTGATCGAGACCGACTTCAACATCTCCGAGGCCGCCCGCCGGCTCGGCATGCACCGCCGTACGCTGGCGCGCAAGCTCGAGAAGCAGAGGGTGAAGTAACGCAAGCCTCGCTGCACCTGTAGCCCGGATGGCGCGCAGCGCAATCCGGGACGGCTTCATCCGCGGTAGCAGCGGCCCCGGATTTCGCTGCGCTCCATCCGGGCTACGGGCTACGGATCCGGCGCGCCGTTGCCGTTCGCTTCGCCGCAGATGTATAGCTACGGCATCAGCAGTGCCGACAACCTGTTTCAGCCCAGCGCGGATTATGATGCCGACGACGCGACCATGATCGTGGTGGCGATCCGCTGCATCGCGTCGCCGGCAAAAGCCGCCCGCTCGGCGCCAAAACAAAAAGCCCGGTCTGGCGACCGGGCTTTTGTTTTCAATCCGTCGAACCCTTTCAGGCCGCTTCGTCCTCGACGGCGGTGTCGTCGCCATCGTTGTCGAGATCCTCACCGTCGGCATCGCCCTCGGCGTCGCCTTCAGCGGACTCGGCCTTGGCGCCGCGGCGCGGGCTCTTGGCGAGCTGGCCTTCGATCTCCTTGATCGCCTCGGTCTCGGTCGAGTGCTGCACGACCGCGATCTCGCGCGACAGACGGTCGAGCGCCGCTTCATAGAGCTGGCGTTCGCTGTAGGACTGCTCGGGCTGCGATTCCGAACGATAGAGATCGCGGACCACCTCGGCGATCGCGACGATGTCGCCCGAGTTGATCTTCGCTTCATATTCCTGGGCGCGGCGCGACCACATGGTGCGCTTGACGCGGGCACGGCCCTTCAGCGTCTCCAGCGCCTTCTTGACCAGCGCCGGCTCCGACAGCTTGCGCATGCCGACATTGGCGACCTTCGCCGTCGGGACGCGCAGCGTCATCTTGTCCTTCATGAAATTGATCACGAACAGCTCGAGCTTGGCGCCCGCGATCTCCTGCTCCTCGATCGCCAGGATCTGGCCGACGCCGTGAGCGGGATACACCACGAATTCGTTGGCCTTGAAGCCCTGGCGCTGGGTCACGACCTTCTTCTCTTCCGGGCGCGGCGCGGCGGCCGGCTTGGCGGCGGCCTTCGGAGCAGCGGCGGGGACGGCAGTCTTCGGGGCGGCCGGCTTCGGCGCAGCAGCCGTCTTGGTCGCGGCAGGCTTGGGGGCGACCTTGGGAGCAGCGGGCTTCGCAGCTGCCGCTTTCGCGGCAGTCTTGGCAGTCTTTTCTGGCATCACGCTTCTTTTGTTCTTTGAGGACTTTGCAGCCGCCGCCTTCTTGGCCCCCTTCACGGACGCCTTGGCACGGCCCTTGGTTGCGCTGCGAGCAACGACAGCGGCTTTTTTCGTCGTCTTTGAAGCACTCTTTTTACGCGTTTTCTGTGACACAGCCTGCGCGCGGAAACTGCCACGCCCCTGTTCGAGTTTGCGGGAACCTCGAAGCCACAAGGTACGCATGGCAGGGGGTTCTTGGCCTGTAATGTGTCAGATATAGCACATTTTCCGCAAAAATCAATGGTTTACGCCCGATTCCGGGCATAACAGGGGCCGCTCAGGTCATATGTCCGTCATTAGGGTTAAATCGGCGGCCAAACGGAAGGCCGCGGCGGGCTGAGGTCCACCCTTACCGTGATAATCCCAGGCGAATCAGTCGCCGCTGCCCGGATTCGGAGAAAAATATTTCTCGAACTTGCCTTCCTTGCCTTCCCACTCCTTGGCGTCCTCGGGCGAGTCCTTTTTCTGTGTGATGTTCGGCCAGCTCTTGGCGTAGTCGCGGTTGACCTCGAGCCACTTCTCCAGCCCTGGCTCGGTGTCCGGCTTAATGGCGTCCGCCGGGCATTCCGGCTCACACACGCCGCAATCGATGCATTCGTCGGGATGGATGACCAGCATGTTCTCGCCCTCGTAGAAGCAATCGACGGGGCAGACCTCGACGCAGTCGGTATATTTGCACTTGATGCAGGCTTCAGTGACGACGTAGGTCATCCAAAACTCCGGAACGATCGATTTTTCTGGGGTTGCGTAGCGCAGGAATACCGGGGCCGCAAGGGAAGCGGCCCTCGAAAAACGCCAGTATTCTCACGCTCCTGCCACCGATTTTATTGGGAGCATGATCCTGATCGGAAAACCGGACCCCACTTTTCCGGATCATGCTCAATCGAGATAGCAAGCGCTAGATAACTACTCCTTACCGGCCTGCAAATTGCCGGCCTGCAAATCCTCGTACAGTATGCGCGCCGAACTGGCATCGCCGCGCCGCTCGGCAAAGCCTGTCACCTTCAGTACGCGGACGCTGTTGTCGAGCGCGACGGTGACGACATCACCCGCCTTCACGGCATGGCCCGGCGATTTCTCGCGCGTGCCGTTGATCCGGACATGACCTGACGCGACGAGTTCAGCGGCGCTGGTGCGGGCCTTCACGACCCGCGCGTGCCACAGCCATTTGTCGAGGCGCTGTCGATCCAAACTAGACCAAGCGTTAAACCAAGGGTGGACTATTCCTTCCGGCCGGCGAGCTGCTCTTTCAGGGCAGCGAGCTTGGCGAATGGCGAATTCGGATCGATCGGACGGTCGCGCTCGCGCGGCGCGCTCGAGGCGTAGGGCCGATGCGACGGGCCGCCCTCGCGCTTGTCGCGGCCGCCCTTGCCGAAATCGCGGCCGCCGCGGTCACGATCGCCGCGCTCGCCCTTGCGATCGCCGCCGAACTTGTTGTCGCGGCGACGCTCATTGTCGCGATCGCGACCTTTGCCTTCGAAGCGCTCGCGGCGCTGGCCCTTGTCGTCCCTGTTGTCGCGCGCCTGCGCGCCCTCTGCGGGCGCCGCGGCCGGATCCGCCGGCGCACCCGGGCGCGGCGCGCGGAAATCCTGGTGACGGCGCGGACGGCGATGATGCTCGCGCTTGTTGTCGCCCTCACCGCCACTTTCAGCAGCCTGCGCGCCCTCGGCGGGCTTGCCCTGATGACGGCCGCGGTTGCGGTCATGGCCGCGATGATGCGGACGGCGCTCGTCGGAACGGCCACCGGGACGCCAGACTTCGACCAGCTGCGGCTCGGCCGGCGTCTCCGCGGCGGCGGGAGCGGCTTCAGCCGGTGCTGCCTCGGCATTCGCGGACTCCGCGGCCGCCTCAGTAGCGGTCTCGGACGGCGTCTCGGCAGTGGCTTCCGCGGCAGGCGCGGGCTCGGATGCCGCTTCCGAAACCGGCGCCTCGGCAGCGGGCTCTTCGGCGACAGCGGCGGGCGCCGCGGCAACTTCTGCCATCGGCTCGGGCTTGGTCTCGATCACGACCGGCGTCGCTTCGCTGGACACCACCTCGGCAAAGCCGACATCGGGCAGCAGCGCGGCCGACGGCGCGGGATCGCCCGACACCAGCTGATCGGTGGCAGCCTCCGGCACATCGGCCACAACCTCGGCGGCGGCACCGACCGGCGCATCCACGACGGCGTCAGATGTCGCCTCGACCGGCTGCGTCTCGGCGGCGACCGTCTCGGTGGTCTCGGCCACGGTCTCGGTGGTCTCGGTGGTCTCGGCGACGGCCTCGCTGGCCTCTGCCGGTGTGGCCTCAACGGGCTTCGGCGGCAGCGGCGGACGGCGGTCCATGCGGTAGCCGAGCGCGCGCAGGATCGAGGCAAAATCCTCGCCGGCGGAGCCTGTCAGCGAGGTCATCGCCTGCGTCACGACAAAGCCGCGGCCATCGAACGCACCGGCGGGCTTCTCGCCCGGCGAGGTCTCGCGCCAAGCCAAAGCGGGGCGGATCAGATCGGCGAGCCGCTCCAGGATGTCGACGCGCACCGCGCGCTCGCCGCACTGGCGATAGCCGAGCACGCGATACGCATCGCGGGCGAGCTGCTTGTCGACCGGGAACGAGGTGCGGCCGCTACTCGCCAGATGCTGCACATTCGACAACGCCGCCATGTCGACATTGCTCTGCTTCTCGGCCCACAGCAGCGAGGCCAGCGAGCGCGCCGCGGGCTTCAACAGCTGCGGGAAATAGATGTGATAGGCGCCGAACCGCACGCCGTATTTGCGCAGCGCGGCGCGCGAGGGCTGGTCGAGATCCTTCATCTCGGCCGCGATCTTGCTGCGCTCGAGCACGCCGAGCGCCTCGACCAGCTGGAAGGCGATGCCCCGGGCGATGCCCTGCAGGTCCTCGGCCTTGGACAGTTCAAACAGCGGCCCGAGCAGTTTTTCGATATGCGTCTTGAGCCAGAGATCGAGCCGGGCCTGCACCGCTTCGCGTGAGGCGCCGGTCAGCCGCTCGTCGGAGATGATGCGCAGCCGCGGATGCAGCGCGTCCTCGGCGGCGACCAGCTTGGCTACCGCATCGCCGGTCCAGCGGATGGTGCCGTCGGAGGTCAGCACGAACTGCTCGTCGGGGGCGGCGCCCAGTTTCTCGGCGCGCGCATCGATCTCGCGCGCCAGCACCTGCTGGGCGGCGGCTTGCAGCGCCTTGGCGTCGCTGCCGGCCTCGGCCGCATCAGGTGCGAAGGTGAAACCATCGAGCCGGCCGATCACGTGGCCTTCCACGATCACTTCACCGGTCTTGCCAATTTCCGTATTCAAAACTGAGTTCTCCCGCAGGCGGCGCATCAATACACTGGTCCGCCTGTCAACGAAACGCTCCGTGAGCCGTTCATGCAGCGCATCGGATAATTTATTTTCGAGCTCGCGCGTGATCCCCTGCCAGTGGTCCGGGTCGTAAAGCCAGTCCGGCCGGTTGGCAACAAAGGTCCAGGTCCTGATCTGCGCGATCCGGCCCGATAGCGTGTCGATATCGCCGTCGGTCCGGTTGGCCTGGTCGACCTGGGCGGCAAACCATGCGTCGGGGATACGCCCCTTTTGCATCAGGAAGCCATACAGCGTGGTCACGAGTTCGGCATGGGCGGCCGGCGACAGCTTTCGATAGTCCGGAACCTGGCAGGCCTCCCACAGCCGCTCGACCGCTTTAGCACCATGCGCCAATTCGCGCACCTCGGCGTCGCGCGCGACATGCTCGAGCACGCGCAGATCCTCGGCCACCGGGGCCCGCGTCAGTGCCTCATGATTGGGCGACAGCGCCAGCGACACCTGCAACGCGCCGAGCGAGGCGAAGTCCAACTTCGCGTTGCGCCATTGCAGCACCTTGACGGCGTCGAAGGTGTGGTTCTGCAGCGCGTTGACGAGCTCCGGCTCAAACGGCGCGCAGCGCCCGGTGGTGCCGAAGGTGCCGTTGCGCGTCGCGCGGCCGGCGCGGCCCGCGATCTGCGCGAATTCGGCCGGCGTCAGGCGGCGGAACTGATAGCCGTCATATTTGCGGTCGGAGGCGAAGGCGACGTGATCGACGTCGAGATTGAGCCCCATGCCGACCGCGTCGGTGGCGACGAGGTAATCGACGTCGCCGTTCTGGAACATCGCGACCTGCGCATTGCGCGTGCGCGGCGAGAGCGAGCCCAGCACCACGGCCGCGCCGCCATGCTGGCGGCGGATCAATTCGGCGATCGCGTAGACCTCGTCGGCCGAGAACGCGACGATGGCGGTGCGTCGCGGCTGCCGCGTGATCTTGCGGTCGCCGGCGAATTCGAGCTGCGACAGCCTTGGCCGCGTGATGATCGAAGCACCAGGCAGCAGCCGCTCGATCATCGGCCGCATCGTCGCAGCGCCCAGCAGCAGCGTCTCGTCGCGGCCGCGGCGATTGAGGATGCGATCGGTGAACACGTGGCCGCGCTCGAGATCGGCCGCGATCTGGATCTCGTCGACCGCGAGGAAGGACACATCGAGATCGCGCGGCATCGCTTCCACGGTCGAGACCCAGAAGCGCGGCGCCTTCGGCTTGATCTTCTCCTCGCCCGTGACCAGCGCGACATTGTCGACGCCGGCGCGGTCCGCGATCTTGTTGTAGACCTCGCGCGCGAGCAGCCGCAGCGGCAGCCCGATCAAGCCCGACGAATGCGCCAGCATGCGCTCGATGGCGAGATGCGTCTTGCCGGTGTTGGTCGGCCCGAGCACCGCGGTGACGCCTGCACCGGGCACGCGGTCATTTCCGAACGAAGTTGAGAAAGCCATATTTTGCAGGTGTTTCTTGAATTTGTTGGCTGGATACTCGATCCCGTCATCCCCGGTACAACGGCGAATTCGCCGTTGTACCTGCGAGGGGCGCGTCAGCGCGTCTCGAAGGATGCACGGCCGAGATCGATCCGTTTGCGGCGATCTTGATGAGGCAGCAGGACCGTCGCCCTTCGAGACGGCCGCTGCGCGGCCTCCTCAGGGTGACGGTGAGGGATTGACGCTCTGGTCTTCACTCCTTCACGCGTCCTTTCACAAAATCTGTCTCACAATGCGACGCCTTCCGCGCCCGGCTTAAGCTCTGGAACGAGTCTAGAACGAATCGCGGCCGAATCGCTGACTCCATTCCGGGCTCGAAACGTTCACCGCAACATCTCGGGTAAGCTGACGGCGGCGGCACTAGATCAAGTTTGAGAGGGCTCCACAAGCACAGGATATGCGGACTGAATTCCTTAAGTTCCAGGGGTGACCGAGTCGAATCAGAAGCGGACAAGAGTCAATTGGATTCCGGTGACGTTTGTTGCATGGCGAACTCGGTTCACCTCGCCCCGCTTGCGGGGAGAGGTCGGATCGCCCTTGCGATCCGGGTGAGGGGGTACAGGTCTCTCCACTGTCACAGCTCGCGGTGAGAGCCCCTCACCCCAACCCTCTCCCCGCAAGAGCGGGGCGAGGGAGAAGGCTACTGCGTCTTCGCCACGCGCGGCGGCGCGGCGGTGGTGACGAAGGAGGTGGCTTCCAGCATGGCCTGGCCGAGCGGGGTCGGGATCGTCATGCGGAACGGCACCAGCAGGCGGGTGCCGGCGATCGGCACGAAGGCGATCTCGATGTTGCGCTGGGCGGCGAGGTATTTGATCACCGGGCGATCCGGGATGTAGCCCGAGATCGGCACGAAATAGAGCGCGCAGACCAGCGCCGGCCCGTGATAGCCGCGCTCGGCCTTGACGATCTCGACCCGCTTGAAATCGAGCTTGAGGTCGTAGCGCATGCGGCCGTCGAAGATGCCGGCGCCGCTGCGGCAGATATCCGGGCTCATCAATTCGGCATTGCCGGGCGCGCGCAGGAACGAGCCGGTCATCGGATCGAACACGTTCTTCTTCTGCGCGTCGGTCACCGGCAGGCGGTCGGCATCGACCGGCGGCTCCGGCTCGATCAAGGATTCCTTGATGCCGCCATTCGCCAGCACCATCCGGATCGTCTCCGACTTCTTCGAGGTGGTGGTGGTCGCGGTGTAGGAGGAGGCGGCCAGCGATCCGTTGACGACACGGCCCTGCGAGGCGCCCGCGCCGGAGCCGCCGGAAAACGCCTTCAGCAGGCCCGCGGTGCCGCCCTGGGCCGAGGCCGAGAAGCTGTCGTCGCCGATTTCGATGGTCCAGCTGCCCTTGCCGACCGGGATACCGGCCAGGGTCGCCTCATACTGGGCGTCGAGCCGGCCCTGCGCGCTGGCGCGCTCGGCGCAAAACAGCAGCAATGCGCCCGCGCACAGGCCGATGAGCCGGCCGAGCGGGGGCAAAATGGCAATGGCGGTGGTCACTTAACCTACCTGACGGTCCTGCTATCGGCGCTCGATCCGTTGTCCATTTCGGCAATCACATCGGCCGGACAACAACGCGCATCTTGTATGGAACCTAGACTTGCAGCCGAATACGCCCTTTATATGGTTGCCATATCCGCAGTTAAGTGGCTGGAACAGCTTATGAACCGGCAATTCCGGTGCCCCGCATGCGGCGATATAATCTTGACGCTCGGGTATTCTCCCCCTATACACCCGCGGTTCCTGGAAAATGGACGCGAATTCAAAACCCCCGCGCGGGCCGTGTGATTGCACGCCCTTCGAGCGGCGGGGATGCAATAAGGATTTTGTAAGATGTCCCGGCGCTGCGAACTGACGGCCAAGGGCCCCCAGACGGGCCACAAGGTGAGCCACTCGAACATCAAGACCAAGCGGCGCTTCCTGCCGAACCTGGCCAATATCACCTTCATCTCCGAAGCGCTCGGCCGCAACGTGCGCCTGCGCGTCTCGACCAACGCGCTCAAGAGCGTCGACCACAATGGCGGCCTCGATGCCTATTTGCTCAAGGCCAAGGCCGACGTACTCTCGCCCCGCGCCCTCGAACTGAAGCGCGCGATCGAGAAGAAGGTCGGCAAGCCGGCGCCGGTGAAGAAGGCGAGCTGAGCGAGACGCGAGAGCGGAATTCGCGGGAAGAGAGATTTGAACGGCCGGGTCGGATGACCCGGCCGTTTTTGTTTTGTGAAGATCGTCTCGTTCACCTCTCAGGCGTATCCCTCGTGGAATCATCCGAGAGCACGAACATTTCAATTTGCGATGGTGCGGTGCTTGGAGAGGTTGTCGAGGCAATCGCAGGGAGCCCGATACGTCGCAGCAATCGCGTCTGAGTTCACCCTGAGCTCGGGACCCATGGGTGCGTGCTGGCGCCCGGCGTTCCCAGCGCCCGCTGCGGACAAGCGAGGGTCAAGCTGCCGCAAAGCTCGGGCCGATCGCGCCGCGAGACTACGCGCGCATGCCCTCTCCCGCTGTCTGACAGGTGAATCGATCCGACCGACGTGCGCAGCGCGGGTGAGTAGCGAGTGGGTTCTTCTCTGCGTGATCACGCACGGAGCAAAACCATCCATCGAACACCGCGAGGAGAGACGGATTGCGTCGTCGCTTCGCTCCTCGCAATGACGGCGCCGCTAATGACTACGACAGTCCGCTGACAGCTGCTGCCAATGACAGCGGTGTCATCTCTTCCACCACGCGCACATCACACGAATCTTCTGCTTGATGCATTGAGAGCGCGTGAAGAAACGCTTAACGCACGCGCCCCGACCGACAAAGAAACACTATAAATAAAGGCAAAGCGAGCTTCTCACGCGGCCATTAATCACAACATCACTGCGCATCATCACGAGCGCATGAGGCGCATGCAAAACGCCACGATCTCTTCCAACTCATGGTGTGCAAACAAGCCGTCCGACACGAATGCGATTCGATGTGACCGACGCCGCATCGTCTCGAACACCGTGACGGACGTCACGGCCGGTACAACTGATTGTGAGGCAGGTGCGCCGCACTCTTGGGAAGAAGCCTGGCCGTTCCTATGTCACCTCCAAAGAACGACCCCAGTAAAGGAATTGGTCAATGCAAGTTCGCGCAGCCGATACGCGCGGAAGACTGGTGCCTGCGATTGCAACCGCCGCCGTGGCGGTGCTCGCGACAGTCGCCCTCGTCATCCTCGAATTCAACCCGCCCCGCAATGTGCAGGCCGCAGCCGAGCCCGGCATGATCACCGCCGCCGCCGCGAGCCGCGCCGGCGCCACCGTGCTGCCGACCGATCCGGTCACGACGGGCAGCGTGCGCGTGCGCTGAGGGCGTCGCTCTCTCGTCATCGTCGTCCCGGCCGAGTTCGCAATTGGGCACGGGGGCCGGGACTCATTACCCCAGCTGTTTATGTGACGCGATGCTGGGGCAACATTCCGCGTAACGGCAAACATTAGTGGTTATGGGTCCCGGCTCAAGGCCGGGACGACGCTGGTGGTTACACCGCGCCGCCATCGCACCCGCCGCATTTTCGCATCCCTGCCCTGGCGTCTCGTCGCAAGCCTGGCTCCCTCGACCTCACGTAAGCTCTCCCTCGCGAACAACAAAAAACGCACAGGGAGGCACACGATGATCTGGAAGGCCATCACGGCAGCCGCAGCGCTTGCGCTCACGACGCAGGTACACGCCGCCGAGAAGAAATATGGCACGGGCGCCAGCGACACCGAGATCAAGCTCGGGCAGACCTCGCCGTTCTCGGGCGCGGCGTCGGCCTACAGCGTGATCGCGAAGACGCAAGGAGCCTATTTCAGGATGATCAACGACCAGGGCGGCGTGAACGGGCGCAAGATCAACCTGATCACGCTCGACGACGGCTACTCGCCGCCGAAGACGGTGGAGCAGACGCGCAAGCTGGTGGAGCAGGAGGAGGTCGCCGCGATCCTCAATCCACTGGGCACGCCGACGGGCTTGGCCGTGCGCAAATATCTCAACGACAAGAAGGTGCCGCAGCTGTTCGTCGGCGCCGGCGCCACGCTGTGGGGCGACTATCAGCATTATCCGTGGACAATCGGCTTCCAGCCGTCCTACCAGGCCGAGACCGCGGTCTACGCAAAGTATGTGCTGACCAACAAGCCGGACGCGAAGATCGCGCTGTTCTACCAGAACGACGACGCCGGCAAGGATTACGGCAACGGCTTCAAGAAGGGGCTGGGGCCGGAGAACACCGCCAGGATGGTGGTGGCGGAGACGACCTATGAATCGACCGACCCGACGGTCGACAGCCAGATCGTGAAGCTGAAATCCTCCGGCGCCAACGTGCTGTTCATGCACGCGATCCCCAAGCAGGCGGCGCAGGCGATCAAGAAGATCGGCGAGATCGGCTGGAAGCCGGATTTGTTCTTCCTCGCGGCGACCTCGACCTCGGTGTCCTCGGTGCTGAAGCCCGCCGGCTTCGAATACTCCAAGGACATCATCTCGTCCTACTCGCTGAAGGATCCGAACGATCCGCAATGGAAGGACGATAAGGACGTGATCGCCTGGCAGGACTTCATGAGGAAGTATTTTCCGGACGGCAATCTGCAGGACCAGCTGATCGTCTACGGCTATGTGGTGGCCGAGGCGACGGTGCAGGTGTTGAAGCAGTGCGGCGACGACCTGACCCATGAGAACATCATGAAGCAGGCGGCGAACCTCGACATCGCGCTGCCGATGTTCCTGCCCGGCATCAAGGTGAAGACCTCGCCGACCGACTACTTCCCGGTCGAAGCGATGCGGCTGCAGAAGTTCAATGGCGAGACCTGGCAGCTGTTCGGCGACACGATCGGGAATGATTGAGGGGGTTAAACGCAAATCCATTCACATCGTCGTCCCGGCGCAGGCCAGGCGCAGGCCGGGACGACGGGGTTAGACCCCCCGCTCCAGCAACACCTTGAAATCCGCCCGCGCACGCTGCGCCTCGGCGCGTGCCGCGTCCGAGGCATCGCCAAGACCAAAGTAGCCGTGAATGAGCCCCTCGCCGGAATGATAGGCCACCTGCACGCCGGCCGCCTGCAACGCCCGCGCATAGGCATGGCCCTCGTCGCGCAGCGGGTCGAACCAGGCTGTGGTGACGACGGCCGGCGCCACGCCGGCAAGGCTCTTCGCACGCAGCGGCGAGACGCGCCAGTCGGAGCCCTCAGCCTTGTCGGCGAGATAGTGGCCGCAGAACCACTGCATCGTCGCACGCGTCAGGAAGTAGCCGTCCGCGTTCTCGGCGCGTGACGGAAACCTGGCGTTCTCGGCTGGATCGGAAAAATTGCCGACCACGTCGGTGACGGGATAGACCAGCAGCTGCCCGGCGAGCCTGATGCCGGCGTCGCGGCAGGCAAGCGCTGACGTGGCGGCGAGATTGCCGCCCGCGGAATCGCCGGCAACGCCGATGCGGGCGAGATCGCCGCCGAATTCACCGATCCGCGCGACCACGTCGCGGATCGCGGCGAAGGCATCCTCGAAGGCGCCGGGAAAGCGCGTCTCCGGCGGCTGGCGGTAATCGACCGAGATCACCACCGCGCCAGTGTCGATCACGAGGTTGCGGGCCTGGCGATCATGGGTCTCGAGATCGCCGGCGACCCAGCCGCCGCCGTGGAAGAAGATCACGGTCGGCGCCGTGCCGCGGCCGTCGCGATAGAGCCGCGCGGCAAGCTTGCCGGCGGCGCCCTGCACCTCGATATCGCGCGCCACGTCGACCGGCGGCGGCGGCACCGCCTTGCGCGCCTCGGCCAGCGCGCGCAGCGAGTCGCGGCAGCTCTGCGGCGTCATGGTTTCGGGATCGCGCAGCGGCAGCAGCGGGATGATTGTCTCAATGACGGGGTCGAGCGGAAGCGGCATGGGAGTCCTTTGGTTCAAGTGAGCAACGATGGGGCAACTTGCTTCACCTCGCCCCGCTTGCGGGGAGAGGTCGGCGCGCAGCGCCGGGTGAGGGGGAATCTCCACGAGTCGAATGCGCGGACGGAGCCCCTCACCCCAACCCTCTCCCCGCAAGAGCGGGGAGAGGGAAAAGAAAACAGCAGGTGGGATGATCTCGTCAAAACTCTACCTGCTTGGAAAGCGTGCCGGCCTCGATCGCGGATATCTGCAGCGCGATGAAGCGGCTGTAGATGCGGGCCTGCGAGAACGCGCCGCCGGCGAACCAGAGGCCGGGCTGCGGCGTGCGCGTCCACATGTTGCGCAGCTCCTGGGCCGCATCGTCAAAGCCCCAGACCCGGCCGACGCGCGCGGCGACGTCCTCGCCGAACAATCGGCCGACCAGATGGTCCGGGCCCTTGTAGCCGGTCGCGAGCACGAACAGCTCGGCGCTAAGCGAGGTGCCGTCCTTCAGCGCAACGCCGGTGGCGGTGATATCAGCGATGTCGGCGGCCTGGATCAGGCGGATCTTGCCGTCGGCGATCAGCTCGGAGCAGCCGACGTTGAAGTAGTAGCCGCCGCCGCGGGAGCGGAATTTCAGCGGCCAGCCGGTGCCGTCCTCGCCGAATTCGAGCCGGAAGCCGGCGCGCTCCAGCCGCGACAGCAAGGGCGCATCGAGCCGCTTCACCTCGTCGGTGATGATCCGGTGCGCGATCTTCATGACGGGAAGCGGCACGCCGGAATTGAGGATATCGCGCACCTCGATCGGCGGGCCGTCGCCGAGATAGGTCTTGTCATAGAGCTGCGCCGGCTCGACATTGACCACCATGGTCGGGCTGCGCTGCACCATGGTGACGTCGGCGCCTGCGGCGTGCAGCTCCTGGCAGATGTCATGCGCGCTGGTGCCGCTGCCGAACACGACGACCGAGCGCCCTGCCCATTCGCGCCCGGCCGCGAACGCGCTGGAGTGCAGCACCTTCCCCTCGAAATTCTCGATGCCGTCGATCCGGGGAATGTTCGGCGTGCCGCTGACGCTGGTCGCGAGCACGATGTGTTTTGGATACAGCGTACGCAGGCCGCCGGTTCGCTGCAACGTCACCGTCCAGCGCTGCGTCGCATCGTCATAGCGCGCGCCTTCGAACGACGTCTCGGTCCAGAAGTCGAGCTCCATGATGTCGACATAGCTCTCCAGCCAGTTCGCGATCTTGTCCTTCGGGATGTAGTCCGGAAAGCTCGGCGGGAATTGCAAGTAGCGAAACAGATTGACCGGCGTCTTGTTGTGCAGCTTCAGCCCGCGATAGCGCAGCCGCCAATTGTCGCCGATGCGCCGCTCACGATCGACGATCAGGGCATCGAGCCCGATCCGCTTGCACTCGACCGCGGCCGCGATGCCGGCATGGCCGCCGCCGACGATCAGCACGTCAGGCTCGCGGTCGGCATAGGCGCGCGAGGCCTGCCGCTGCTCCAGCCAGTCGGGTGCGGCGAAATCGCGCGCGTGAGATTGCTCGGTAGCGCGATCGGTGCGCGCCTCGCAGATGCGGTTGAAGTCGAGCATCGTGGAGAACGTCCACGCCGCGGAATTTCCGCTCCTGTCATGCAGCAGGCGGACCGCGCCGGTGCCGGGACCGTTCGACGTGTCGAAGGTGAAGACAGCCTCGATCGCCTCGCGCCCGGCCACCACGGCGCGCCGCGGTATCAAGGCACGGTCATCGAGACGAAAGCCGCTCGCGTTGACCACGGCAGCACGCGCCAGCAGTTCGGCGACGACGCGCTGCCGCCCGCTGAAGGTCGCAAACCGCCAGGAAATGCCGAAGATATTGCGCCAGTGGCTCTCGGGCGCAAACAGTGCGGCGAGAGCCTCCGTGGAGCGGCTCGCGAACGCCGCATCGAGCGCGCCGATCCATTGCTCGGCGGCAAGTTCAGGCGTGTCCTCGGTAGCCGGGTTCAGTTTGTCCAGCATGATCGTGCTTTCTCGGGAGCAGTTGCCGTCTATCTGACAACATGCTCCCGAAAAGCACAACCATCATGCCAGGACTCATGCAACGTGTTGCGCGAGCTGCGCCGGCTCGGCCTCGCCCTCATCGCCGGCGGGCTCGGCCTGCGGCGCAGGCGCCGGCGTGGCTGCAGCGAGTTCCTTGGCCAGCGCAGTAGCGCCGACATAGTCGCTCTTGCCGGTGCCGAGCAGCGGCACCTTGTCGACGACGCGGATATCGGCCGGCACCGCGAGCTCGGAGGCGCCGACGCTCTTGGCCTGGCGCTGCATCGCGGCGCGGTCGGCATCCTTCTGCGTGGTGAGCAGCACGATGCGTTCGCCCTTGCGCTGGTCGGGCAGCGTGACCGCAACCGACATCGCCTGCGGCCAGATCGCAGCCGCGATCGCCTCCACCGCCGACAGCGAAACCATCTCGCCGGCGATCTTGGCGAAGCGCTTGGCACGGCCCTTGATCGCGATGAAGCCCTGCGCGTCGACCGTGACGATATCGCCGGTGTCGTGCCAGCCTTCAGGCAGCGGCTCCAGCACGCCGGGATTCTCGGCACGGAGATAGCCGAGCATCACGTTCGGGCCCTTCACCGACAGTCGGCCGCCTTCCTCGATGCCGGGGACCGGATCGAGACGGTACTGCATCAGCGGCGATATCCGGCCGACGGTGCCCTGGCGGTTGGCCATCGGCGTGTTCATCGCCAGCACCGGCGCGGTCTCGGTGACGCCATAGCCCTCGAGGATGCGGATGCCGTAGCGCTCCATGTAGATCTGCCGGGTGCGCTCCTTCACCGCTTCCGCACCGGCGATGACGAGCCGCAGGGTGCGGAAGTCATAGGCATGCGCCGAGCGGGCGTAGCCGGTGAGGAAGGTGTCGGTGCCGAACAGGATGGTCGCGCCGGTCTGGTAGATCAGCTCGGGCACGATCCGGTAATGCAGCGGCGACGGATACATGAAGATCGGGATGCCGCCGAGGATCGGCATCATCATGCCGCCGGTCAAACCAAACGAGTGGAACACCGGCAGCACGTTGAACACCTTGTCGTTGGCATTGGCATCGACCCGCGCCAGCGCCTGCGCCGCGTTGGCGAGGATGTTGCGATGGGACAACACGACGCCCTTCGGCGTGCCTTCCGACCCCGAGGTGAACAGGATGACCGCGGGATCGTTGGCCTTGCGGGCGACGCGCGGCGCGATGCCGGCGCGGAAGCCCGCGACCTTGTCGGCGAGGCCGATGCCGGCCCTGACATCCTCGAGATAGACGACGCGCGCCTGGCCGGCGAGCGCCGCGATCAGCTTGTCGAGCTTGCCCTTCTCGATGAAGCCCTGCGAGGTCAGCACGGTCTTCACCTGCGCCGCCTTCATCGCCGCCAGCACGTTGACCGGACCGGCCGAGAAGTTGAGCATCGCCGGGACGCGGCCGATGGTCTGCAGCGCCATGAACACGACGGCGACGCCGGCCGAGTTCGGCAGCAGCACGCCGACATTCTCGCCGACCGACGTGCCCTGCTCGAGCTTGCGGCTCAACACCTGGGCGCCGAGAATCAGCTTGCGATAGGTCAGCTTGGTGCCGAGCGCATCCTCAATGATAGGCTTGCCGGTGTCGCGGTCGCGATAGGCGTGGCCGAGGCCCTCGAACAGCGTATGATCGAGCATCGCGTTCTGGACCATGGCGTTGATCATCACGTCCTGCAGCGCGGCGCCGGCGGCATTGCGGCGCGCCTTGCCCCTCAGCGACTGATCGACCGGCAGCTTCACCGGCGGCAGGATCGAGATCGTCACCTTGGGCAACCAGGAGCGCTTGATCTCGCCATTCTTGAGATAGCTGAGATGCGAACGCTGCGCGCCCTCGATGCGGACCGGGACGACGACCGCATCGGCCTTGTCGGCGATCATCGCGGTGCCGTCATAGACCTTCATCAACGAACCCGAGACCGTGATGCGCCCTTCCGGGAAGATCACCACCGGCTCGCCGGCGGCGACCAGCTTGATCAGGTCGCGCGCCGCCAGCGGCTTGGACGGATCCATCGTGTAGTGCTTGATCATCCTCAGGAACGGCTTGGCCCACCACGCCCTGGCGATGCCGGTGTCGACCGCGAAGCTCGCGTCGATCGGCAGCATGGCGTGCAGCAGCGGGCCGTCGACCAGGCTGACATGGTTGGGCGCGATCAGCATCCGCGTGCCCGCGGGCGGCAGGTTCTCCATGCCGCGCACCTCGAGCCGGAACAGCGCCCGGAACAGCAGCGCGCCGAAATCGCGCACGCCCTCCTTGCCCCACTTGGTCAGCACGAACCAGACGGTGCCAAAGCTCGCGATCGCAAGGCCGAAGAAGATCCAGGCGATCGGCAGGCCGATATATTGCAGCGCGCCGACGAACACCGCGCCGGCGACCATGAAGCCGGCCTGCAGGATATTGCCGGCGGCGATGATGCGGGCGCGCTCGGACGGCGCGGTCCAGGCCTGCACGGCGGCAAACGACGGCACCACGAACAGGCCGCCGCCAAACGCGAACAGGAAGAAGTCGACCAGCATGCGGAAGCCACCAAACGAGGTCGCAAACGCGGCCGCGGTGATGTCCTTGCCGAGCGAGGTGGTGGCGATCGCCCAGGCGAGGTCGAGGCCGACCACGCCCATCACGATGGCGCCGATCGGCACCAGCGCGAGGTTCGGGCGAACGTGGCTCAGCTGCGCCGCGAACAGCGAGCCGGCGGCAATGCCGATCGCGAACACGGCGAGGCACAGCGTGACCACGCCCTCGGTACCGCCGACGCCTTCCTTGATCAGCGCGGGCAGCAGCGACAGCACGATCGCGCCGACCATCCAGAACCACGACACGATCACCATGCCGTCCCACAGCCGCGGCTCGGCATAGAGCGACTTCAACAGGCGCACGGTCGAGGTCCAGGGATTTTTGGTGATCGGCAGATCGGGCGCGGACGGCTGCGTCACCGGGATCCGCGACGCAAAGCCCCAGGACAGCACCGACAGGCCGGCCACGACGGCACAGATCCAGCCCATGTGGCTGGCGCCGGCGACGAACATGCCACCCGCTATGGTGCCGATCAGGATCGCCATGAAGGTTGCGCCCTCGACCAGCGCGTTGCCGGTCGCGAGTTCGGACACCGACAGCTGGTCGGGCAGAACGGCATATTTCACCGGACCGAACAGCGCGGCGACGATGCCGAACAGCGCCAGCGCGATGAACAGCAGCGGGATCGAATGGGTGAAGAAGCCGGCGGCGGCGAAGGCCGCGGCGAATATCTCGAAGAACTTCAGCCGGCGGGCGACGACGGACTTGATGTAGCGGTCGGCGAGCTCGCCGCCGAGCGCCGACAACACGAAGAACGGAGCGATGAACACCGCCCCCGCGAGCTGGACCAGCGCCGGCCCCTGCTCGTTGGCGACACCATACAGCAGCATGATGACGAGCGCGTTCTTCAGTACGTTGTCGTTCAACGCCGAGCAGAACTGCGACCAGAACAGCGGCGCGAAGCGGCGGGACGTCATCAATTCCTTGATCATGACCGGTTCCTTGGGTTGCGCGCACGGCGCTGGCAGGTCTGCGAATTCGGGTGGCAGAGAATGGTGAGCGTGGAGAAAATGACGGAGATGCCGCAGCCTTTAGTCTTTTGCGCAACGTATCGGTTCGAACCGGCGCAAAATCGGTCGCACCGGGACATCGCGACATTGCCCGCCAGAGATGTACGAGACCTTATCCAGACCAGGGGTTGATCGATGCCGGACCGGGCTCGCAGAGGGCATGGTGAGCACTTTGTTGAGGTTTCGCCGACAATTGCCGGGGGCCCGCTTCAGGTCAGTTCACTCAAGCCGCGGAACGGCGACCATCGGCAGTTGCGCGACTTGCAGCGGCCTCCGCTCGCAGCCGCCGGGCGCGGCGCGCGCCGATCCGCGCGCCGCTGCTCCAGGATGCCGGCGACGTCGCAGGCATGGGCGATCCGCTCGATCGGCGCGGTCGCCAGATTGAGGACGGCGCGGCCAAAGCCCTTCACGAGCTCGATCGCGTCATCGACAAGGGTGCCGGTCAATTGAAGTGCTAGGGTCTGCATCTGAGTGGCCTCCTATGCCAACTTGAGCAACGCTCAAATTAGTAATATGAAAATGAACATTGTTCAAGAAGAATCGCGACGGGATCGAAAAAAACTTCAGCGGCGGGCCCTGCTGATCGAGATCGCGCGCCGGTCAATCGCAACTAAGGGATTGAAATCACTCAAGGTTCGTGATGTCGCCGAGGCCGCCGGCTGCTCCATCGGCAGTGTCTATAATGAGTTCGGCGACTTCGACGGCCTGATCCTGACCGTGAACCGGGAGACCGTTCACGCCCTGACCACGCGACTCAAGGCGGTCCCGGCCGACGATCCGCTGCGCCAGCTGCACGGGCTTGCCGACGCCTATCTCGGCTTCGCCACCGAGCACGCCAATCTGCTGCGTTCGCTGTTCGAGCACCGGATGGAGGACGACCGGCCGTTTCCGGAAGATATCCTCACGATGGTGATGGACGCGTTCGCGCTGATGCATTCGCCGCTGGTGCGGCTGCTGCCCGATCGCGATCCCGACGACATCGCGCTACTGTCGCGGATGATGTTCTCCGCGGTCCACGGCATCATCTCGCTCGGCCTCGAGGAGCGCATGGTCGCGGTGCCGCCCGAGATGCTGCGCGAGCGGCTCGCGCAGTTCGTCGACACGCATCTGGCGGGATTGGGTGTACTGCGGCGCTGATCCTCATACACGTGCCCGCGCGATTGTGCCGGCGACAATCTGCATGGCGACACCGAGCACCCAGCCCACCATGATGGTGGCGGTCCAGGCGATGTCAGGCTCACTGCGCAGCACGACGACGCCGACCGAGAAGAACGCGACCATGGTCGCGAGGAAGGTGCCGATCGCGCTCAGCAGCTCCGCCGCGTCGATCTTGCGCGTCGAGGTGGCGTCCTTCGGATGGAAGAGCTTTGGCGGCGTATCGATGCCGAGATAGAAACCGATCGCGCCGCCCAGCATCATGATCAGCAGGAATGCCTGCGAGGTCAGCGCCGACACGCTCGAGCCGACATGGATGGCGACGAACAGACCGCTTGCAGCACCTGCCATGGCAAGACCGAAGCGCTCCAGGACGTGGGCAAATTTTCTGACGCGGCTGCGCATTGCTGTGCCTCATCAATGAATTGCGCCGCTATCAGGCTAGGCCTTTTTGCAGCAACGCGAAAGCCGTCACCTCTCACATGGCCGCGACCACGTGACGCTTTGTGTGCCAGTTCACACCTATCGCGGCATGGAATGATTAAAGAGCGATCAAAGGTAGCAATCGATCCGGTCCCTGCTACGCTGCGCCATCCGCTTCATTCGTTTCAGCGAGCGTCTTTCAATGCCGAGTCCGAAGATCATTATTCTGTCCGACGGCACCGGCAACGCCGCTTCCAGCGTCTGGCGCACCAATGTCTGGCGGATATTCCAGTCGCTCGATTTGCAGGGCAATACGCAGGCCGCCAAGTATGACGACGGCGTCGGCACGTCGAAATTCATTCCGCTGGCCATCCTCGGCGGCGCCTTCGGCTACGGCCTCAAGCGCAACATCCTCGATGCCTACAAGTTCATCTGCCGGAACTACGATCACGAGAATGATTCGAAGATCTACCTGTTCGGATTCAGCCGCGGCGCATTCACCGTGCGCACGCTCGCCGCACTCATCCTCGATCAGGGCCTGATCGTCGCGGACACCGAATCCGAGTTGCACGACGGCGCGGTGAAGGCCTATCGCGCATACCGGGCCGAGGGCTACCACTCGATCTGGCGCATCGAGGTGCTGTTCCGCGCATTGCGCGATTATGTTCTTGTGCCGCCGTGGGATCGCCTTCGAGGCAACAGGCCGTATGCAAGGATCGCCCGCAAACCGGTGCCTGCGATCGAATTCATCGGCATCTGGGATACCGTCGCGGCCTATGGCCTGCCGATCGACGAGATGACGCGCGGCATCTCCAACTGGGTGTGGCCGCTTGAACTGCCGAACCGGATTCTCAGCCCGAAGGTCAAGTGCGCGCGACACGCGCTGGCGCTCGACGACGAGCGCACGACCTTTCATCCGGTGCTCTGGACCGAGCAAGAGCCGGGACAGCCCGCGCCGGCGGTGCCGGCCAGCATCGATGGCGAGCGCCTCGTCCAGGTCTGGTTCGTCGGAATGCATGCCAATGTCGGCGGCGGGTATCCGGACGACGCCGTCGCGTTCGTGCCGCTGGCCTGGCTGGTCGACGAAGCCGTCAAGCGCGGCCTCGCATTCAAGAGCGCACCGGTCGCCGACCCCGACGCGATCAAATCAATCAAGTCCTCCGAGGACAAGGATGGCCGCCTCTACGATTCGCGGGCGGGCCTCGGCGCGTATTACCGGTACGGTCCGCGCAAGGTCGCCGACCTCTGCAACGATCCCTATGCCGGCGTCAGCGTGCCGATGCCGAAGATCCACGAGAGCGTGTTCGAGCGGATCGACAGCGGCGCCAATGCCTATGCCCCGATCGGACTTCCGCCGAACTACGTGGTCGTCTCGCGCAGCGGCGAGGTCATCCCGCTCGGCGCCAATACGTTTGAGACGCCCGCGGGCGCACCGGGGCGCTATGCCGCGCAGGAGAAGCTGTGGAATTACGTCTGGATGCGCCGGATCGCCTACTTCGCCACGCTGGCGGCGTCGCTTCACCTGGCGGCGTTCTGGCTGTTCCACAACCAGCACAAGGAGCACGAATTCAGCTCCTATGTCCGGATGATTTCGGAGCTGGTGCGCTTCGTTCAATCGTTCCTGCCCGATTCCTTTCATTGGTGGACCGATTGGTACGCCGGCAATCCGGAATGGTTCACCGGCGGCATCATCGCCGTTGTCGCGCTGATGGCGGTGGGCAGTTCGCTCAGCGCAACGATCAGCGACCGGATGCGGATCATCTGGCGCAATCGCGCGAGCCCGGCACCGCTGTCCGGGTTCATGCACAATGCGATCTATCGATTCCGCACGAGTGTGATCTATCAGTGGGTCCTCAATGCCGGAAAGCGACATGTCGTTCCGTTTGCACTGACAGCCTTGCTGGTCTGGTTCGGCGCAACGCTGCTCAGCCATTTCCTGTTCAATGCCTTCGATTCCATGGGCGCCTTCTGCACGGGGACCGCCGCCGACAAGCTGGTCGCCGTCGACAAGGGCATCCCGCAGGATGCGGCCGACTTCGACACCAGCGCGATCTGCGCGCCGACCGGCCTCAAGGTGCGCACGGGGTTCAAGTACGAGATCGCGATCACGATGTCGGAGCCATGGGAAGACGCCGGCCGCGCGGTGACACCGATCGGATATCGGACCTCGACCATCGAGAGCACAAAGCGCTGGCGTGGATACGCCACGATCTTTCTGCGGCGGATCCTGTTCCGGCCATGGTTCAGGCTGATCGCCCGGGTCGGAGAGACCGGCGTCGACGAGTATTTCCTCGACCCCCTGCCGGTGTCGAACACCGACCCGCAGGTCTACAAGGCGAGGTTCACCGCCGATCGCAGCGGCGAGATCTTCCTCTATGTCAACGAGGCCGTCATCGGCCTCCCCTGGGTCTACCGATGGTTCTACGGCGATCATAAGGGCAAGGCGAAGGTCACGGTGCGGTTGCTGTAGAACGCCCCGACCGGGCTCACTGCATCGCGGCCCAACCGGTCCGTACGGCGTGATCGATCTGTGATCCAGTCGACAGACCCGGTTGTAGATTGCCTGTCATACTCTCCTTGCTAGATCAGCCGCCCGACGCCCGAACGATCCGAGGCGACATCTCCGATCTCCTGCGGCGCCGACGCGCCAGGTTCATATCGACCGGATATTTCTCACCAGCGATTTGGAGGCATCACCATGATTTCCAGGATTCAGGCGTTCCCGACCACCGACGGCATCTTCGTGGTCTGGGAGGTCGCGGCAATGATCCCGGACTGTCTCGGCTTTGCGCTGTATCGTCAGCAGCAGGGCAAAAGTGCAACCGTGGTCGACACCTGGGTCGGGTTCGAGGACCAGGCGCAAGGCCACAAGGCGGGCGAACATCGGCCGAGCACCGAATGGCCGGTGCAAAAGACGAACTGGACCGATTTCCTGGCGCCAATCGACGCGCCGGTCCGCTATGGCGTCGTTCCGGTTCTCAAGGACAGCGCCACCAAGGTGAAGCCCGCCTACAGCGCGCCGGCGCAATGGACCGAATACGTCTCCGCCATGCCGTCGGGCTCGCTGAAGCCGTGGTTCAACCGCGGCACGATCTCGGCGCAATGGCTGTCGCGCGCGATCGGCAAGGACAAGAAGCCGGCGCAAACCCTGGAGAAGGCGATCTCGACCAAGGGCAACAAGATCCGCGACTTCCTCAAGGGCCAGCTCGGCGCCCGCCTGCTGGCGCTGTTGGCCGATGCCAGGAAGGGCAAGCGCGACGTCTATCTCGCGCTCTACGAGCTCAACGACCCCGAGCTGATCGCCGCGCTGACCGCGATGAAGGGCAAGGCCCACGTCGTGCTTGGGAACAGCACCGGCAAGTCCGATGCCACCGCCAAGGACACCGAGAAGAATGCCGGCGTGCTGAAGAAGGCCGGCGTCGACATCGTCCGCCGCAAGATTGCACCGAGCCGCTACGCCCACAACAAGTTCGCGGTGTTCTGCGACGGCGCGCAGAAGCCAAAGGTGGTCTGGACCGGCAGCACCAACTGGACCCGGACCGGACTGTGCACCCAGAACAACAACGGGCTCGAGATCACCGACGACAAGGTCGCGGCGGCCTATCACGACCATTGGAAAGCGATCTACACAGACGGCAGCAAATCGCCGAAGGCGCTGGCTGTGGCCGGCGATCACGAATGGCCGTTCACCATCGGCGAGTCGAAGGCCAGCGTCTGGTTCACGCCCACCACCAGGAGCGGCGACCTCAAGGAAGCCACCAAGATGATCGAGGACACCGAGCATGGCGCGGTGTGCCTGATGCTCAATCCCGGCAACAAGGGCCTGCTCGGCCCGATTCTGGAGAAGGCGCAGGACAAGAAGCTCTATGTGCGCGGGGTGCTCAACAATTTCCCGGCGCAGGGCAAGGACAGTCCGAAGGATCAGCTGCAGCTCTTGGCCGGCGACGGACAGCAGCAGGTCTTCAAGGGCAAGCAGATCGCCGACGTGATCCGGCCTGCCGGCATCGACAAGACCGCGGACTGGTGGGAGCACGAAATCAAGAACACTGGCAAATTCATGATCGCCGTGCACAGCAAGGTGATCGTGCTGGATCCGGCCGGCAAGAACCCGGTGGTCATGACCGGCTCGCACAATTTCTCCGACCGCGCCAGCACCAAGAACGACGACAACCTCGTCATCATCAGGGGCGATTCGCAGCTCGCGCTGACCTATGCGGCGCGCATCGTCAGCATCTACGGGCAGTATCGCTGGCAGGCCTGGCGCAACACGCCCGAGGGCCAGAAGGACAAGGGTCTGAAGCGCAGCGACGCCTGGCTGAGCAACCGCATCGGCAAGGGCTGGGCGGAGACCGAAACGCGGTTCTGGCTCGGCACCACCTAACGCCGGCGATCCGTCATGACTACGGGGCAGCGTTGCCGCTGCCCCGCGTTCTCTTCATCGTCCCGAGTCCTACGCCGCGCGGCCGACCGAGGCGTCGAGATGCTTCAGCCGCGGCAGCACCTCCTGCTTCAGCAGCCGCAGCGAATTGTGCCAGGCTTCCGGCTTGTGCTTGTAGTCGAAGCCGAACACCAGCAGCACGCCGAAGCCGCCGACCTCCTGGTAGATCTTCTCGATCTTCTCGGTGACCGTCGCGGGCGAGCCGACGATCCAGTTGTTGCGCGCGCAATATTCGACCGTGACGTCGCCGTCCGGCACATCGGGCGAGGCCTTCAGGTAATCCTTGAAACCAAAGTGGCCGAGCAGCGGCAGGAAGTATTCGCCCATCATCCGGCCCATCATGTCGCCGGTCGACAGCTTCCACGCCTCCTCGTCGGTGTCCGCGACGAATACCTCGCGCACCATTCGCCAATCTTTGCGGCTCGGCGTGCGGCCGGTCTTGGCCGCGCCCGCCTCCACCGAGTCCCAGTGGCTGCCGACATAGGCGGGGTTGAGGTTGAGGCTCATCGGAATGAAGCCGCGCTCGCCGGCGAGCTTCAGCGTGTCCGAATTCTTGGAGAGCCCTGCGACGCCGATCGGCGGATGCGGTGCTTGCTGAGGCTTGATGTGCGGTTTGAGGAAATCGAACATCGTGTCCGGCTTGGTCACGGTCCAGAACTTGCCCTTGTGGGTCCAGGGAGCCGGCTCGGTCCACATCTTCAGGATGATCTCGAGCGCCTCGCGGGTCATGTCGCGGTTCTGGCCCGACATGCCGTCGACGTTGAACATCGCCCAGTCGCTCGGCAGGCCGGAGGCCGCGACGCCGAAGTTGAGCCGCCCGTTCGAGAGGTGATCGAGCATCGCGACGCGGTTCGCGAGTTCGGCGGGATGATGATACGGCAGCAGGAAGCCGCCGGGCCCGATGCGGATGTTCCTGGTCTGCAGCAGCGCCTGCGCGATCAGGAGATCGGGCGACGGATGCGGCTCCCAGGGCGCGGTGTGGTGCTCGCCGATCCAGGCTTCCTGATAGCCGAGCTCGTCGAGCCAGCGCAGCACCTGAAGGTCCCAGTCGTGGCCCTCCTTCAATCCGCACTCCGGCGGATGCGACGGCATCGCGAAGTATCCGAGTTCCATGGTTTCCTCTCTTTGTTCGATGCGTGTCTTCCGCACGCGCTTCGAGAGTACCTGCCCGGGCTGCGGCAGAACAATGGCCTTGTCGCATCAGCTCGGCCCGAATTTATGCGTAGGGCGTATCCTTCAGCATGATCGCGATACCGGAAAAGCTTCGCTCCATGATCCGCAGGAAGGTCTCGCGTGACGATGCAGCCGACCTGCGGGCCTTGTGTTCGCGAAGCCCTTCCGCATAGGCGACCGTCAGCGCCGTGACCACCATCGACGCGGCGAGCCGGGCATCGGCATCGGCGAGCGGGCGCTTGATGGCTGCCGCGAGCACGCTCGCGAGATCATCGACCAGTTCGTCACGCATCTCGCGCGCCCGCGCCGAAAGCGCCGGGCTCTCGGCGACAGTGCGCCAGAATTTCGCCGTCGCGTCGGTGAATTTCGCAAACGGATGCACGCGATCCGCCAAGCTGTGCACCAGCTTGCGGAGGGTCGCGATCGGCGCCTCGCCGGCCGGACGCTCGGCAAAGGCGGTCTGCAACATCTGCCGGCTTTCCTCTTCACGGTCGAAGAACAAGTCTTCTTTGCGTGGAAAGTAGTTGAACACCGTCATCCGGGAGACCTCGGCGGCCTCGGCAACTTCGGCCACCGAAACGTTGTCGAAGCCGCGTTCCAGGAACAGCTCGGTGGCGACGTCCGAGATCGCTTGGCGCGTCGCCTCCTTTTTGCGCTCGCGCAATCCGCCCTGATTTGACATGCGGGAATTTGTACCATACTAAATATTATACTGAGTATAATTTTTTGGTGACGGCGTGACGCATGAACGAACCGACGTGGTTGTGGTCGGTGCCGGGCCGACCGGACTGCTGCTGGCGATCGAGTTGACCCTGGGCGGCGCCGACGTGATCGTGATCGAGCGGCTGACCGAGCCCGACCAGACCATCAAGGCCGGCGCGATCGGCGCGCTGGCAGGCGAGGCACTGGAGCGCCGCGGCCTCGGCGACGCGATGAACGCGGTCGAAGGCAGCATGGCGGACAGCATGTCCAGGCTCATGAAGGGCGCGGGCGGCGGGAGCGAACTGCCATTCAAGAAATTCGGCGGTCACTTCTCGGGCATTTTCCTGATCGATCAGACGCGTCAGCGCGAGCCGGACCGGCGATTGCGCGGGGTGAATCAGCAAGCCCTGGAAACCATGCTCGGCGAGCGGGCCCGCGCGCTCGGCATCACAATCAGGCGCGGCTGCGAGCTGATCGATTTCGAGGATCGTGGCGATAGCATCGTGGCGCGGACCAGGGACGCGTCCGGCGATGGCGAGCTGCACGCTGCCTATCTGGTCGGCTGCGACGGCGGACGCAGCGCCGTTCGCAAGCGCGCGGGCTTCGCGTTCCCCGGCACTGAACCGACCCTCACCGGACACCAGGCCATCGTCGACCTCGATCATCCGGACCGACTTCTGCCGGTCGGCTGGCGGCGAACGCCGGTCGGCATGATGGCCTATGGACCGATTCCCGGCCGGGTGTTCCTGGCCGAATTCGATGGACCGCCGGCCGATCGCAGCGCGCCGGTCACGCGCGAGGAGATCGAGACCACCCTGCGCCGGATCAGCGGGGCCGACGTTCGGGTCACCGCCGTCAAGACCGCGACGCGCTTCACCGACAATGCGCGGCAGGCCGACAGCTATCGCAGGGGGCGCGTCCTCTTGGCGGGCGATGCGGCGCATGTGCACTCGCCGTTCGGCGGACAAGGCCTCAATCTCGGCCTGCTCGATGCGGTCAATCTCGGTTGGAAGCTTGCGGCGGTCGTGTGCGATCGCATGCCCGAAAGCCTGCTCGACAGCTACACGGAAGAGCGGCATCCGATCGCGGCAAGGGTGCTGGCCAACACCCGCGCCCAGGTCGCCTTGATGCGGCCTGATGTCATGACGGACGCCTTGCGCGAGATCGTCGCTGACCTGATGAGCCTCGACGAGGGCACCCGCTACTTCGGCGAAATGATCAGCGGCATCAGGATCCGTTACGATCTCGGCAACGACCATCCCTTGGTCGGTCGGCTCTCCGGCAATTTCGCACTCGGCGACGACGGCGCGCAAACGACGCTGTTCGATCAGATGGAGGACGGCAGGGCGGTGCTGGTCGATGCGACTGATGGCGCGGCGTCAGCGATCGCGGCGCGCTGGGACATCTTTGTGCGATGCGTGCCGCGACGCAGCGGCCCTTCGCTGCTGATCCGTCCGGATGTCTGCATCGCCTGGGCGGCCGACGACGCCGACACGACGGGCCTTGACGCGGCGCTGACGCGCTGGTTCGGGCCCGCCATGCAGTGACCTCGCAAGCGAGGTGCGCTGTCAGCGCGTCCCGAACGTGGTCTTGCCGAACAGCGCCTTCTGCGTCGAGGGCTGCGAGCGCCAGTATTGCGGCGGCGCGCTGACCTCGCCGCCGAGCTCGGCGGCAGCGTGCCAGCCCCAGCGCGGGTCGTAGAGCATGCCGCGGGCGAGCGCGACCATGTCGGCCTTGCCGGACGAGACGATCTCCTCCGCCTGCTTCGCCTCCGTGATCAGGCCGACCGCCATTGTGGTGACGCCGGTCGCCTCCTTGACCGCCTGCGCCGCCGGCACCTGGTAGCCCGGCCCGAGCGGGATCTTCTGCAACGGCGAGACGCCGCCGGAGGAGACATCCATCCAGTCGACGCCGCGCTTCTTCAGCTCCCTGGCAAACTCGATGGTCTGCGCAAGATCCCAGGCGCCCTCGACCCAGTCGGTCGCCGACACCCGCATGCCGATCGGCTTGTGATCCGGGAATACGGCGCGCACGGCGTCGAACACTTCCAGCGGGAAGCGCATGCGGTTTTCGAGCGAGCCGCCATAGCGGTCGGTCCGCTTGTTGGCGATCGGCGACAGGAACTGGTGCAGCAGATAGCCGTGCGCGCCGTGCAGCTCGAGCGCATCGATGCCGAGCCGGTCGGCGCGCTTCGCCGCCGCGACGAAGGCCTCGCGGATGCGCGTCAGGCCGGCGTCGTCGAGCGCCATCGGCGCAGCCTCGCCTTCCTTGTGCGGGACATCGGATGGTCCGACCGTCTGCCAACCGCCTTCGGCAATCGGGATCAACTGCCCGCCCTCCCAGGGGCGCTGGCTCGACGCCTTGCGGCCGGCATGGGCGAGTTGCATCGCGACCGCCGCTTTCGAATGCTTGCGCACCGAGGCCAGGATCGGCTTCAGCGCCGCCTCGTTGGCGTCGCTGTAGAGGCCGAGGCAGCCCGGCGTAATCCGCCCGATATCCTCGACATGGGTAGCCTCGATGCAGAACATCGCCGCGCCGGACAGGGCCAGCATGTTGATGTGGGTGAAGTGCCAGTCGTTGGCGGAGCCGTCGATGGCCGAATACTGGCACATCGGCGAGACCATGATGCGATTGGAGAGTTTCAGGTCGCGCAGTTCGATCGGGGAAAACAGGGTGCTCATGCGGCGGATATCCGGGATCGGGGAGAGGGCCCGGTTAAGATAGAGGTACCACGGCCGATCACCAACCGTCCGGAAGGCCGCGCAGGCCGGGGCGCAGATCAGCAATGTCCTGACAGGGTCCCTCCGGGCCGGCGCCTCAGCCCACCAGCGTGAACTGCAGCAGCAGATTGCGCTGGATCAGGGAGAAATTGTCGTCGGAGACCATGGTCAGCACGGTCTCGCCCTCCTCCGTGACATGGGCGTCGATGCCTTCCATGTTGTCGATCTCGTTGCCGAGATCGGCATTGAAGATCGCGGGGCCATCGACCACGGCACCGGGCGCGATCTCGGACAGCGCCAGACGGCGGATGCGGATGCCGACGCCGCCGAACCAGGAGAATTTCCGCTCCAGGATCAACAGGCCGCCCGACGGCAGCAGGACCGCGTCGCTGATGTCGAAATTCTCGCTGCGGCGGACGCTGAACTGGCCCGGCGTCTTGCCGCCGACCAGGAAGGCGACCAAATGGCCGTTCGCATCGAGCCCGCGTTCCGAGAACGCGATCAGCGTGCCGGCAAGCGGCTGGCCCGTGGCCTTGGGCACGAAGACGAGACCCTCCAGCCCCTTGTTGTTCGGAAGTTTGCGGGCCGCCGCCGGCAGCGGCACCACCTCGCCGCGCGCGCGGGTAAAGCCCTTGGCGAAATCGAAGCGCAGCACCTGGTTGACCCGCTCGAGCCCGACATAGGCGAACGAGCCGTCGAGCGCGAGCGATTCCGAATCGTACCAGCCGCGGGTCACGGTGATCGGTCTGCCGTCGGCGCCGAGCAGCGGTGCCGCCTCGACGTCGTCGAGCCCGACCATCTCCCGGCCACGATAAACGATGCGGCCGGTGAACCAGCTGCCCTGGTCGCTGACCGCGATGAAGCGTTCGCCCTTGGGATCGAGCCGTAGCGCGGAGAGGCCGCCGAAGCCGGAGAACGACGAGGTCAGGATCAGGCCGCCGCGATATTCCAGCGCGCCGAACCGCGTGCGCGCGCGATCGCGGATGTCGAACGACGGCAGCGGCCGTGCATTGACGTCGATCGAAACCGGTTCGTTGACCCGATAGGGGCTCGGCTTCGCAGCCGGCTTCGGCGTTGCCGGCGGCTGGGTCGCGCTCTGCGCCCGCGCAAGACGCGGCAATGCGGCGGCCGACAGCCCCGCCGCCATACCCTGGAGGAAACGGCGGCGGCTAGGGGGTGAGCGCATGTCTCACGAGTGGAGGCGGCGCCGGACGCCCGGCGCGGGCGCCGAGCCGTGAGTCTCGCTGAACAGCTCGGCGAGCTTTTCGGTGATGGCGCCGCCGAGCTCTTCGGCGTCCACGATGGTCACGGCGCGGCGATAGTAGCGCGTCACGTCGTGACCGATGCCGATCGCGATCAGCTCGACCGGCGAGCGGGTTTCGATCTCGTCGATGATGTGACGCAGATGCCGCTCGAGATAATTGCCGGGATTGACAGACAGCGTGGAGTCGTCGACCGGCGCACCGTCGGAGATCATCATCAGGATGCGGCGCTGCTCGGGACGCGCGAGCAGGCGCTTGTGCGCCCAGTCGAGCGCCTCGCCGTCGATGTTCTCCTTGAGCAGGCCCTCGCGCATCATCAGCCCGAGATTTTTTCGCGCACGACGCCAGGGTGCGTCGGCCGACTTGTAGATGATGTGCCTGAGATCGTTGAGGCGGCCCGGATTGGCCGGCTTGCCGGCGGCGAGCCACGCTTCGCGCGACTGCCCGCCCTTCCAGGCGCGCGTGGTGAAGCCGAGGATCTCGACCTTGACGCCGCATCGCTCCAGCGTGCGCGCCAGGATGTCGGCGCAGGTGGCGGCGACCGTGATCGGGCGGCCGCGCATCGAGCCGGAGTTATCAAGCAGCAGCGTCACCACGGTGTCGCGGAAGGTCGCCTCCTTCTCATGCATGAAGGACAGCGGATGATAGGGATCGGTGACGACGCGCGACAGCCGCGCCGGATCGAGGATGCCCTCCTCGAGATCGAACTCCCAGGCGCGGTTCTGCTGCGCCATCAGCCGGCGCTGCAGGCGGTTCGCGAGCCGCGCCACGATGCCCTGCAGATGCGCGAGCTGCTTGTCGAGATAGGAGCGCAACCGCTCGAGCTCGTCGTGATCGCAGAGGTCCTCGGCGGCGATCACCTCGTCGAACTTCGGCGCGAAGGCATGATATTCCGGACCGCGCGGCTCGTTCTGGCCGCGCGCATTCGGCCGCGTCGCCTCGCCCGGCGTCTCGTCGTCGCCGAGCTCGCCGTCGTCGAAGGTGTCCGACGTGGAAGCCTGCGCGCTCTCCATCGCGCTTTCGCTCATCTCTTCCGCTGACGTCTGCGCCTGGTCGGCGCTCATCTCCTGCGCGGCATCGGAGTCGGGCGAGCCCTCGGCGCCGGACTGATCGCTTTCGCCGTCCTGGTTCTCGTCCTGGTCGTCGTCATCGTCGGAATCCATGTTGCGGTCGTCGCCGAGATCGAGCGCCGACAGCAGATCATGAACGAGGTCGCCGAACCTCGCCTGGTCCTCGGTGAAACGGCTGAGCTTGTCGAGCCGCGAGCCGATCTTGTCCTCCAGCGTCGGGCGCCAGAGATCGACCATCTTCTTGGCGGCCGCGGGCGGCGCCATGCCGGTGAGACGTTCGCGCACCAGCATCGCCAGCGCATCCGACAGCGGCGCGTCGGCGCGATCGGTGATCTCGTCATACTTGCCGCGGTGGAAATGATCGTCGAGCATCGCAGTGAGGTTCTTCGCGACACCCGCCATCCGCCGCGAGCCAATCGCCTCGACGCGCGCCTGCTCGACCGCCTCGAACACGCCGCGCGCCTGCGGATTGCCCGGCATCAGCTTGCGATGCACCTTGGGATCGTGACAGGCGATCTTGAGCGCGATCGAATCGGCGTGGCCGCGCACGATCGCCGCATCGCGCTTGGTCATCTTGCGCGCCGGCTCCGGTAGCCGCGCCTTGCCGGGCGCGAGCCCGGGGCGCTCGGCGGCGAAGGAGACCTCGAGCTCCGGCTTCTTGGCGATCGCCTTCAGGCACGCCGACACCGAGCGCTTGAACGGCTCGGTCGGCGCTTCCTTGGATCCGGGACGGAATTTGATGTTGGAGGTTGTCATAGCGATTTCGTAAACCAATGGCGCGTGACGCCGCCGGGATACCCCTCAATCGAACCGAACTCTTTATATCCGTTGGCGCGGTAGAAGCCCGGCGCCTGGAAGCTCATCGTATCCAGATAGGATCGCGTCGCTCCGAAGCGCCGCGCCTCGTCCTCGATCGCCTTGATCAGCTTCGCGCCAAAGCCCTTGTTGCGAAACTTCCGCTCCATCCAGAACAACTGGATGAACAACACCGCGGTCCAGACCTCGCCGACGATGCCGCCGACAATCTTGTCATCTTGCCGCAGCGAGATGGCGAAGCGCTTGTACTTCTGCTTCCCCATCTTCTCGTTGTTGTAGCGGAGCAATCCGCCGAGCACCGCTTTCTTCGTCTGTGTGACTGTGCGCTCGACGGAGATTTTCGGCATGGACTAGCTGAGCGCCACGTTGACCGACGATTCAGGCAGCTCGACGTTGAAGCAGCGCTGGTAGAACTCGGCGACCAGCGGCCGCTCCAATTCGTCACACTTGTTGAGGAAGGTGACGCGGAACGCAAAGCCGATGTCGTTGAAGATGTCCGAGTTCTCGGCCCAGGTGATCACCGTGCGCGGGCTCATCACCGTCGACAGGTCGCCGTTGGCGAAGGCGTTGCGGGTGAGGTCCGCAAGCCGCACCATCTTGTTGACGATGTCGCGGCCTTCCTGTGTACGGTAGTGGCGCGCCTTGGCCAGCACGATCTCCACTTCCTCGTCATGGGCGAGGTAGTTCAGCGTGGTGACGATCGACCAGCGGTCCATCTGGCCCTGGTTGATCTGCTGGGTGCCGTGATAGAGGCCCGAGGTATCGCCGAGGCCGACCGTGTTGGCGGTCGAGAACAGGCGGAACGCCGGATGCGGCTTGATCACCTTGTTCTGGTCGAGCAGCGTCAGGCGGCCGGAGACTTCCAGCACGCGCTGAATCACGAACATCACGTCCGGGCGGCCGGCGTCGTATTCGTCGAACACCAGCGCGATATTGTGCTGCAGCGCCCAGGGCAGGATGCCGTCGCGGAATTCGGTGACCTGCTTGCCGTCCTTGACCACGATGGCGTCCTTGCCGACGAGATCGATACGGCTGATGTGGCTGTCGAGGTTGACGCGCACGCAGGGCCAGTTGAGCCGGGCCGCAACCTGCTCGATGTGAGTCGACTTGCCGGTGCCGTGATAGCCGGTGACCATCACGCGGCGATTCTTGGCAAAGCCGGCGAGGATCGCGAGCGTGGTCGCGCGATCGAAGCGATAGTCCGGATCGGTTTCCGGCACATGCGGATCGACTTCCGAATAGGCGGGAACTTCCAGATCGCTATCGATCCCGAAGACCTGCCGGACCGACACCTTCATGTCGGGCAGGCCGACGACGGGTTCTTGTGCTTTGGTCTGGACGGCGGTCGTCATTCATCCTCCGAGGTCCCGGGCATTCCCGAAACCAGATTGATCGTTTGGCTGCGGATGGGGTGCTAAGCACAAGCCTAGCAGAGAGCAACGGCCGGCAGAAGCCCGCGGGCCAATCAAAGTTCCGTTGTCCTATCATGAAGATAGGTCCGGACGCCGGTTTTTGAAAGGCTGCCCTGCGAATCACGCCGTACTTTCGCCGCAGCGCGTGGGCGCCCTGCCTTTCCAGGGCACTTTTCACCCCGGCAGAGAGTTGTTAGCTCTAAATCGATATCACCGCTGCATGGGAATTTTGTGACTTCATTCCTTGACCCGTTCATCGCGTTCGTTTCGACCCATGCCTGGCTTGCCTATCTGACGCTGTTTCTGGCCGCGCTGCTGGAAGCGGTTCCGGTGATCGGCTCCCTGGTGCCGGGTTCGACCATCATCCTGGCGTTGAGCGCGCTGGTGCCGGGTGGGGAACTGAAGCTGCTCCCGGTGCTCGCCGCGGCGGCCGCCGGCGCGATGCTCGGCGACGGCACCGCCTATCTCATCGGCTACCGCAGCCAGCGCGAGATCCTGTCGACCTGGCCGCTCTCCAACTATCCGCGCGTGGTGGCGCAGAGCGAGGCGTTCTTCAACCGCTGGGGCGTGCTCGCGGTGTTCTTCGCCCGCTTCGTGCCGCCGATCCGCGCCTTCGTGCCGATCACGGCCGGCGCGCTCGACATGCCGCCGGCGCGCTTCTACGCGGTCAACATTCCCGCGATCCTACTCTGGGCGCCGGCGCATGTGCTGCCCGGTGTGCTCGCCGTCACCGCGCTGCACGACTATGCCGGCCTGCCGCACCATGGCCATGTCGGCAAGCATCTCTGGATGTTTGCGGTCGCGGGCGGCGCCGTGATCCTGGCGCTGGCCGTCTGGACCATCCGCCGCCGCCATGGCGGCAGCCTGATCGAACCAGCCAGCTGGCGAAATAGCTAGATGCTGTTGGTCGTTCCCGCCCGCCCGGGTGCCGGGCCGACATAGCGGGCACGCGGCCGAATCAGCTTGCCGAGCTGAAGCTGCTCGCTGGCATGCGCGATCCAGCCGACGCTGCGGGCCATCGCAAACAGCGCCAGCTCGCTGCCCGCGGGCATCCGCAGTGCATGCACCAGCACCGCCAGCGCGTAATCGATGTTGACGAATTCGCCGGTCGCCTCCGCGATCCGCTCCGGGACTTCCCTGGTGAATTTGCGCGGCGCGCCGGCCCGCGTCAGCGCCTCGAGCAGCGAGATCGCACGCGGATCGCCCTTCTTGTAGACGCCATGCCCGAAGCCGGCGAAACGCTCGCCAAGCGCAACGCGCTCGCGAACCACCGGCGTAACGTCATTGTCGAGCATCGTCTTGACGAGGCGCGAGGCGAGCACGCCGGCACCGCCATGCATCGGTCCCTTCAACGCGACGAGACCCGCGATCACGGCGTCGTACAGATTGAGTCCGGTCGATGCCGCGCAGCGCGCGGTGAAGGTCGAGGCGTTCAATTCGTGATCGGCGAGCAGCACCAGCGCGCGGCGGATCAGGTCGGGCGCGTGCTTGTTGTCAGGCGTCCAGAGCCGCGCCACCTGCTCGTGCAGCGGCTCGTTCGATGGCGCAGCGTTCAGCATGGTCGCGACCAGCAGCCGCAAGATGCGGCCGCCGACCATCGCGCGGCCGTCCGGCGCGCGCGTGAAGGCGCCGGGATCGGCACTTGCCGCCAGCGCCAGCACCGCCACCGTCCGGTCGATCGGCTGGGCGCGGCGCGCGGCCTCAGCGATGGCGCGCATTTCGTCCGAGACCTGCGGACAATTGTCCGGCGCGAACGGATCGACGCCGGTGACGTCCCACAGCAGCGTCGCGGTGTGCTCCAAGGTGTCGCGCTCGGCGAGCTCGACGCAGTTGACGCCGCGATAGATCGGACCCTGCTCGGTGATGGTTGCGATCGCCGAATCCATCACCGGCAGGTCGGCATCGAAATTGCGGAAGCCGCGCGGCTCCGGCGACGGCACGCGGCGCTCCTTCAACCCCCTGATGTCCTCGGCGCGGTAGCGGTGGCTGCGCGAATCCGGCGACGGCTCGGAGCGGATCAGCCCGCGGCTGACATAGGCGTAGAGGGTCGCCGGCGAGATCGCGAGTTCGGCCGCGGCTTCGCGGGCGGAGAGGTAAAGCTCGGCGGATTTTTTCATATTGATTTATATAATCAAGATTGATCAACTCGTCGAGATGCCTGACCTTGAAGGGGTGAAGCAAGGAGATCAGGCCATGAATATGCATCTCACCAAGAGCCAGATCGGTCTGGACGGCGTTCCCGCCGCCGAGACCGTGTTGAGCCATGTCGACGGCGAGCGCGGCAAGTTGATCATCGCCGGCGAGCACGTCGCCGACCTCGCGGGCAAGTCGAGCTTCGAGGGCGCCACGGCGCGGCTGTGGAACGGCGCCACCGGCAAGGCGCTGAGCGAAGCCAATGTCCGCGCCAGCCTTGGCGCCGCCCGCGAACGCGCCTTCGCCCGGCTGCCGGACCTGCTGCCGGCGACGCGCGGCATGTCCATCGTCGATGGCTTCCGCGCGGCGATCGCGGGCCTCCGCGGCGAGAACGGGCTGGAGCACGAGGCGACCATCGTCGGCGCCTTCCCGGTGATCGCGGGAGCCCTGGTCCAGCACGCCAGGGGACATGACCCGATCGCTCCGGAGCCGAATGCCGGCCACGCCGCCGACACGTTGCGCATGCTGCTGAACCGCAAGCCCGAGCCGCGCGAGGTCGCCGCGCTCGACGCCTATCTCGTCACCGTATGCGACCACGGCATGAATGCGTCGACCTTCACCACGCGGGTGATCGCCTCGACGCAGGCCGATCTGTTCGCGGCGATCACCGGCGGCTACTGCGCGCTGACCGGCCCGCTGCATGGCGGCGCACCTGAGCCGGTGCTCGAGATGCTGGACGCGATCGGCACACGCGAGCGCATCAAGCCCTGGGTCGACGGCGCGCTGGCGCACGGCGAACGGCTGATGGGGTTTGGTCACCGCGTCTATCGCGTGCGCGACCCGCGCGCCGACGTGCTGAAGGTCGCGATCGAGCGCCTCGAGGCCGGTGGAGCCGACCTGCCATTTGCCGCCGAGGTCGAGGCCTATATCCGCGAGGCGCTGCGGAAGAAGAATCCGGAGCGGCCGCTCGAGACCAATGTCGAGTTCTTCACCGCGATCCTGCTCGATGGGCTGGAAATCCCGCGGCAGGCGTTCACGCCAATCTTCGCGGTGGCCCGCGCCGCCGGCTGGACCGCGCACGCGCTCGAGCAGCGGCGCACCGGGCGGCTGATCCGGCCGAGCTCGTCCTATGTCGGGGCGATGCCGAAGGGGTGAGAGCCAACCGCGACCGTAGATGGGGTCACGGGCCGACGGATGGAGCCGGTCGCCGCTACGGCGCAATTGGACAGCGCGCTTGCGACCGGCTTGGCCGAGAGGCGGTCGTCCCTCAAACTGATGGTGTCAACGGAGTCGGGCAAGACCCGCTCCAAGCATCATTAAGGGACGACCATGTATCACTATGCAGGAATCGACGTGTCTTTGGAATGCTCTACGATTTGCGTTGTTGATGGCGCGGGCAAGATTTTGCGGGAGGCGAAGGTTGCCAGCGAGCCGGCGGCCCTGATCGCCTGGTTCCGATCGCTGGGCGTGAGCCTCGAGCGGATCGGGCTGGAAGCAGGACCGCTGTCGCAATGGCTCTATGGGGCGCTGCGTGATGCGGGCCTTGCGGTGGAATTGTTGGAGACGCGGCATGTCCGCGACGCCTTCAAGGCGATGCCGGTGAAGTCGGACCGCAATGATGCCCGCGGCATCGCCCAGCTGATGCGGCTGGGCTGGTTCCGGCCGGTGCACTGCAAGTCGATCGAAGCACAGGAGACCCGCGCGATCCTGACGGCGCGCAAGCTGCTGCAGTCGAAACTGCGCGATGTCGAGAACAGCGTGCGCGGCGTGCTGCGAGGCTTTGGCCTGAAGGTAGGCAAGACCACCGAGCGCAGCTTCGCCGGCCGCATCAGGGAGCTCGTCGCCGGCCATCCCGGGCTTGAACTGGTGGCGAAGGCGCTGCTCGAGGCCCATGCCGTGGTGCTGCGCGAGTTCAATGGTCTGGATAAACACACCCAGAAGCTCGCCAGATCGCATCCTCCAGCCCGACTTCTCATGACCACGCCGGCAGTCGGCCCGATCGTGGCTCTCACCTATGCCGCGGCGATCGATGATCCGACCAGGTTCCGCTCATCGAAGGCAACCGGCGCGCATTTTGGGCTGACCCCGAAGAAGTACCAATCAGGACAAACTGACTACAGCGGTCGCATCAGCAAGATCGGCGATGCTTCGGTCCGCGAAGCGCTATACCAGGCCGCTCATGTCATGCTGACCAAACCGCTCAAGGGCTGCTCGGCTCTGAAGAGCTGGGCGATGCGGATCGCCAGGCGCGCAGGCATGAGCAAGGCCAAGGTGGCCCTGGCGCGCAAGCTTGCCGTGATCCTGCATCGCATGCTCACCGACGCAAAACCGTTCAATCCGATGGCCAAGGGTGCCGTCATCTAAGCAAGAAGCATCAGCCGAATCCGGGCGGGCCACAACACCAGGCCTTCCCTGAGCGAAGTCCCTTGCCGGGACGACGGATCCGGTCAGGCCGCCATCCGGGAAGTTGGCTCACAACCACGCTTCCGTAGATTGGCCGGCCGGCTCCTCTCATGCACCCCATCAGGCGACGGCCATCGCGCGCCGATCCCGTACAGAAGCAAGTGCCCGGCAAGCGGATGACGCAAAAAGGGATTGACTAACCCAGGCCCGTGACAGAAGCCCGGATGGAGCCAACGGGTCGCGCGAACGCGCGCCCGATGACGGGCTCCGCGAAATCCGGGAAACGGTGTAGCCGCGGATGGAAGAGCCCCGGATTGCGCTGCGCTTCATCCGAGCTACAAAACTGCACCGTTGAACGGCGGCGGAGCCACAAAACTCCGCCGTCGTCCATGCCTGGTGCGCAATTGCGCGCGGGAGCAGGGACCCATACGCTGCGGCCAACAATGGGGCAGCTGGCAAACATCTCGCGTGAACAATGACCGCCGATGGTTATGGACCCCTGCTCTCGCAGCGGTGACCGGGACGAGAGAGCTCAGGCCTCGCGCACCACGGTCTTCAGATAATTGTACGCCTTGATGATCTCGATCAGGCGATCCTCGGTGGAACGGTCGCCGCCATTGGCGTCGGGATGGTGCTGCTTGACCAGCGCCTTGTATTTCGACTTGACGTCTTCGAGCGTCGCCTCGGCCCCTAACCCCATCACCTGCAGCGCCTTGCGCTCAGCGTTCATGACCTTGCGGGTCTCGGGCTTGGGCTCCGCGCCGCCCGGTCCGGGGCGCCAGCGGCCACGGCCGTTAAGCTCGGAGAACACGTGGAACGGATCGGAGGCGGCATCGAGACCGCTGTCGCCCTTCTTGCCGTTGTTGGCACCCATCTTCCAGGTTGGACGGTGGCCGGTCAGCGCGTCCTTCTGGTAGCGCGCGACATCGTCAGGATTCATGCCCTGGAAGAAATTGTAGGACTGGTTGTATTCGCGGACGTGATCGAGACAGAAGTGCCAATACTCGCGCGAATTCTCGCGGCCTTTCGGGGCGCGATGCGCGCCCTTGTTCTGGCAACCCGCCCACTCGCAGGTCACAGCCTGCTCGCCGGCCTGCGCCTGGCGCTTCGCACTCACCTTGGTCGGCTTGATGCGAATGGAGTCGAAGAATTTTGATGAATCGATCGGCATGTTCTCTTTGACTACGCAATGCACAAATCTTCAAGTCTTGACATTGCGCAGACCTCGTTTCCCGCTTGCACCATTGACGAAAAGCTGTCGCCAACCTAACTCCGCCGCCATGAGCACCAAAGACGCTATCATAAACAAGTTGCGTGAAGCTTTCTTGCCGGAAAGCCTCGACGTGGTCGATGAGTCACATCTGCATGAGGGCCACGCCGGCCACAGGCCAGGCGGGGAGACGCATTTCCGGGTGTATATTGTGTCTCCGGCCTTCGAAGGGAAGAGCCGGATCGAATGCCATCGCATGATAAATGCGACGCTGGCGCAGGAACTCGCCGGCTCGGTGCATGCGCTGGCGATCCACGCCCACGGCCCCGGGGAAAAGCCGCGCTAGTTCGCGCTTGCCTCAAGACGAAGCGGTGGTTTTCCTTTATGAGAACAGGATGGACCTGCTCCATAGGCGAGCAGGTGAAACCACGGATTGCACCGCGACGCATGATATGGGGCCATTGATGATCCCTTGCTGGCCACGTTTCCGGTCGATCGTCACCGCCGCCGGCCTGCTCCTGATCAGCGCGATGCGCCCGGCCTCGGCGCTGGACATGCCGAGCCCGTTCGTCCAGGAGGTGCTGATCAAGAGCATCCTGGTGTCGCTCAATGATGCGGTGGCCGCCAACAATTTCACCGTGTTCCATGCCAAGATCTCAAAGCCGTTCCGCGACCAGTTTCCGCCCGACAAGCTCAAGACCATCTTCAAGGATCTGGTCGACAAGCATGCGGTGTTCGACGCCGTGGTGGCCAAGCCCATCGTGCTCGATGAGGACGCCAAGGTCGACGACAAGGGCGTACTGCGGCTGAAAGGCCATTTCGACACCACGCCCAAGCAGGTGAAGTTTCAGCTCGGCTTCATCCCCTCCGACGGCGCGTGGAAGCTGTCGGGTATCTCGATCGATATCGAGTAGCATTCGGAACATCTGCCAGATCCGTCATCCCCGCGCAAAGGCTTCGCCTTTATCGTTGAGGAGGCCGCAGCGCGGCCGTCTCGAAGGATGCACGGCCCGGCTGGTGGCCGTCGACCCTTCGAGGCTCGCTCCGCTCGCACCTCAGGGTGACGGTGGCGGATTTGCGCTTGCCGCCCAGCCCTAGAACGCCGTCCCCGCCCGCTTCGGCTTCTTCTCGTCCAGTTCTGTCTCGCGCGGGACGGCGACGATGCGCAGCGCGGTGATGCGGTTGCGCTCGCGGCGGAGCACGCGGAAGCGGAAGCCGTAGAACGTGAAGCTCTGGCCGCGCTCCGGGATCGAGCGCGCCTCGTGGATCACGAGGCCGGCGACCGTGGTCGCCTCCTCGTCAGGCAGGCGCCAGTCCATCGCGCGGTTGAGATCGCGGATCGGCACCGAGCCGTCCACCACGACCGAGCCATCCGGCTGCGCACGCACGCCGGCAACGACGACGTCGTGCTCGTCGGAGATGTCGCCGACGATCTCCTCCAGGATGTCCTCCAGCGTCACCATGCCTTCGACCTCGCCATACTCGTCGACCACGAGGGCGAAGTGGGTCTTGCGGCGGCGGAACGCCTTCAGCTGTTCGGAGACCGGACGCATCTCCGGCACGAACCAGGGCGGCAGCGCGATCGCGGTGGCATCGATCGCGGACATGTCGCCCTCGTTGGCACGCATCGCGCGCAGCAGATCCTTGGCGTGGAGCACGCCGACGATGTTCTCCGGCTTCTCGCGCCACAACGGAATGCGGGTGTATTCGCTCGCCAGCACCTCGCGCACCAGTTCCTCGGGCGGCAGGTCGGCGTTGACCATGGTCATCTCGGTGCGATGGACCATGACGTCGGAGACCTGCAGCTCGCTGAGATCCAGCAACCCGCCGAGCATGTCGCGATCCTGCTTCTCGACCTTGCCTTCGTGATGCAAGAGATCGACCGCGCCGCGCAGACGCTCGGTCGGCGACAGCACCGCCTGATGGGCCCCGACCTTGATGCCGAGCAGCTTCATCAGCGCCAGCACGATTACCTCGATGATGGTGAGCAGCGGCCCCAGCACGAAGATCGTCAGCCGCATCGGCCGCGCGACCAGAAGCGAGATTCGGTCGGGCGCGTTGATTGCGATGGTCTTGGGCAGCACCTCGGCGAACACCACGACCATCACGGTCATGACCGCGGTGGCGTAGAGCACGCCGACATCGCCGAACCAGGCGGTGAACACGCCGGTCGCCAGCGCCGAGGCGCCGATATTGGCGATGTTGTTACCGAGCAGCAGCGCGCCGATCATGCGCTCGCGCATGTTGAACAGCTTCGACACCACACTGGCATCGGTGTTGCCCTGCTTCGACAGCCGCAGCATGCTGGCGCGCGAGGCGCCGGTCAGCGCCGTCTCACTCGCCGCGAAAAACGCCGAGATGAACAGACAGAGCAGCACGATCGAGAAGGTGAACCATCCCACTGAATTGATCCGTGGTTAGAGCATGATCCGGAAACGTGTGCAGCGGTTTTCCGAAAAGATCATGCTCAAATCAAAAAGAATAGAGTGGGATGACGATCCGAAGAAGAGTTCATCCCGTTCTAGGCCTTCAGCTTGGCTTGCAGGAAGTCGCGCACCGGCTGCGGCTCGACATTGTTGGCGATCACGGCGCGGCCGACGGCCTCCAGCAGGATGAAGGTGAGCTTGCCGCGCTTGACCTTCTTGTCCTGCGCCATCAGCGCCAGGAGCGCGTCGGCGTCGGCAAGACCTTCCTGCGCGAAACCTGCGATATCCTGCAGGCGCGTCGGCAATCCGACCGCGGACAGATGACGCGCGATGCGCCCCGCATCGTCGGACGAGATCATGCCGAGCTGCGCCGAGAATTCCGCCGCGAGCACCATGCCGACCGCGACGCCCTCGCCGTGGAACAGTCGGTCCGAAAAGCCGGTCGCGGCTTCCAGCGCATGGCCGAAGGTGTGGCCGAGATTGAGCAGCGCCCGCTCGCCGGTCTCGCGCTCGTCACGGGACACAACGCCGGCCTTGGCACGGCACGAAGTCGCGATCGCGTGCTCGCGCCCCGCGCCGCCAGCGAAGATGTCGGCATGGTTCTTCTCGAGCCAGGCGAAGAAGGCCTCGTCACCGAGGATGCCGTATTTCGCGACCTCGGCGTAGCCGGCGCGGAACTGGCGCGGCGACAGCGTGTCGAGCACCGAGGTGTCGGCGACGACCAGCACAGGCTGGTGGAACGCGCCGATCAGGTTCTTGCCCTGCGGCGAGTTGATGCCGGTCTTGCCGCCGACGGAGGAATCGACCTGTGCGAGCAGCGAGGTCGGCACCTGCACGAAATCGACGCCGCGGCGCAGGATCGCGGCCGCGAAGCCGGCGAGATCGCCGACCACGCCGCCGCCGAGCGCGATGACGAGGTCGTTGCGCTCGATCTTCGCTGCGATCAGGGCTTCGCTGACCTCGGTCAGCGTGGCGTAGCTCTTCGAGCCCTCGCCCTCCTCGACCACGATTCGCGACGTCGGCACGCCTGCCGCGGCGAGCGACGCCTCGGTCGGCTCCAGCCAGTGCTTCGCGACGGTACGGTCGGTGACGATGGCGGTACGCACGCCGGGCCGCAGCGCCGCGACACGCTCGCCGAGTGACTGCAGCACGTCGCGGCCGATGACGATGTCGTAGGCGCGGTCGCCGAGCGCGACGTCGACGGTAACGGAGGCAGAATGTTTCAAGGGCGCAGTCATCAGGTCGCGTTCAATCCATCAGCTGGTGGCTCGTCGGCCGGACGCGCACCGCACAGATGCGCATGCAGGGCCTCGAGGCATTCGTCGACGATGCGGTCGTGCGGCACGTCGCGCGAGGCAATCGTCAGATCGGCATTCCGGTAGACCGGCTCGCGCTCGCTGAGCAGGCGGTTGACGGTCGCTTCGGGGTCGGGGGTGTGCAACAGCGGACGGTCGGCGCGGCGGCGCACCCGGCGCATGATGATATCACTGTCGGCCTTGAGCCAGATCGAGATCGCGCGGTCGCGGATCCGGTTGCGGGTCTCCTCGCGCATGAAGGCGCCGCCGCCGGTCGCCAGCACGATCGGGCCGTTATCGAGGATGCGGGCGATCACCCGCGCCTCGCCGTCGCGGAAATACGGCTCGCCATGGGTCTCGAAGATCTCCGGGATCGTCATCCGAGCCGCTGCCTCGATCTCGGTGTCGGCATCGGCGAACGGCAGCTTGAGCCGCGCCGCCACCCGCCGGCCGATGGTCGACTTGCCGGCCCCCATCATGCCGACCAGCACGATCGACCGCGTCCCCAGCACGGCCGCGATGTCGGCCTCCAGGGTCGGGTGGGTGGGCGCCGGTACGGCTGCGTCGGACATCAAAAAGCTCGGATATTGGGACGAATTGTTCAGAATTCGAGCCACCTATACTACCCCCGGCGACACCCTTACCAGCGACTCTTGCAACCGCGCGGGGAACATGTTGGATGATTTCATTGGTTAATTCGCCGCCCGAGTCGCCTCCATGCCCAGCCTGTTCCGCTTCCTGACGGTCGTCGCCGTGATTTTCGGGATCGGCTACGGCATCGTCTTCGCGCTGGCGAATTTCGTGCACCCGAAACCGCGGGAAATGACGGTGACCATCCCACCGGATAAGTTCCTCAAGAAATAAGCGCTATGATTCTGGCATGCCCGCTGCTGCCAAACATCCCGCCAAGACCGAAACCAGGACCCTCGCCAAGTCCTCCGACGCCAAGCTGACCGCGTTGTTCCTCGACATGCTCGCCGCGGAACAGGGCGCAGGCGCCAACACGCTCGACGCCTACCGGCGCGACCTCACCGATTTCTCCGACTACCTCGCTCGTGCCGGCGCCGATTTCAGCAGCGCCGACACCGAGACGCTGCGCGGCTACCTCGCCGACCTCGATACCCGCGGCTTCAAGTCGACCAGCGTGGCGCGGCGGCTGTCGGCGATGCGACATCTCTACCGTTTCCTGCTCAACGAGCGGATCCGCAGCGACGATCCGGCCGCGATCCTGTCCGGCCCGAAGCGCGGCCGCGGCCTGCCCAAGGTGCTGTCGATCGCCGACGTCGACCGCATGCTGACCCGGGCCAAGGAGCTGACCCAGACCGACGTCTCTCCGGCGCAGCGGCTGCGCGCGCTGCGGCTCTACTGCCTGCTCGAGGTGCTCTACGCCACCGGCCTGCGCGTCTCCGAGCTGGTGTCGCTGCCGGTCTCCGCGGCGCGGCGCGATGCGCGGATGATCGTGGTGCGCGGCAAGGGCAACAAGGAACGGCTGGTGCCGCTGAACGACGCCTCGCGCCAAGCGATGGCGGACTATCTCGCCGCGCTGGAGGTGATGCAGCCGAAGGCGAAGAAGGCCGCGCCGTCGAAATGGCTGTTTCCCTCCTCCGGCGAGAGCGGTCATCTGACCCGGCAGCATTTCGCCCGCGACCTGAAGGAGCTCGCGGGCGCCTCCGGCCTTGCGCCGCGGCTGGTCTCCCCGCACGTGCTGCGTCATGCGTTTGCCAGCCATCTGCTGCACAATGGCGCGGACCTGCGCATCGTGCAGACCCTGCTCGGCCACACCGACATCTCGACCACCCAGATCTACACCCATGTGGTCGAGGAGCGGCTGAAGAGCCTGGTCCGCGACCTGCACCCGTTGGCGGAGAAGTCCTAGGATCCGTAACCTGGATGAAGCGCAGCGAAATCCGGGATTGGTATTTCCGCCGATATAGCTTGCCGGATTGCGCTTCGCTCCATCCGGGCTACGAGCAATCCGCCTTGACTTCCGCTTCGTCTCCGCAGAAAGAGCGTCACCTGCTTGCGATCCCGAAGCGTGCATTCCACCCGGATGCGCGTTAACCATTTGAAGTTACAAAGCTTCTCTTTCCGACGCCGAAACCGCTTCGCCCCTCGCACCGTTCCTCCCTATATTGAGTTGATGCCCGACCCAATGCGCAGCTATCTCGACTTCGAAAAACCCGTCGCCGAGCTTGAATCCAAGATCGACGAGTTGCGTGCGCTTGCCGCGAGCGGCAGCGACATCGGCGACGAGGTCGCGCGGATCGAGGACAAGGCGGCGCAGGCACTCACCGAGCTCTATTCCAATCTGACGCCGTGGCAGAAGACGCTGGTGGCGCGGCATCCGCAGCGGCCGCACTTCACCGATTTCATCGGCGGCCTGATCACCGAATTCACGCCGATGGCCGGCGACCGCAAATTCGCCGACGACGAGGCCCTGGTCGGCGGCTTCGGCCGCTTCCGCGGCGAAAGCATCTGCGTGGTCGGCCAGGAGAAGGGCGCCACCACCGAGAGCCGCATCAAGCACAATTTCGGCATGGCGCGCCCCGAAGGCTACCGCAAGGCGGTGCGCCTGATGGAAATGGCCGACCGGTTCGGCATCCCGGTGCTGTCGATCGTCGATTCCGCCGGCGCCTATCCCGGCATCGGCGCCGAAGAGCGCGGCCAGGCCGAGGCGATCGCCCGCTCGACCGACGCCTGCCTGTCGCTCGGCGTGCCCAATGTCGCGATCGTCACCGGCGAAGGCATGTCGGGCGGCGCCATCGCCATCACCACGGCGAACCGCGTCCTGATGATGGAGCACGCGATCTACAGCGTGATCTCGCCGGAGGCGGCATCCTCGATCCTGTGGCGCGACGGCACCAAGGCGCAGGAAGCCGCCAACAGCATGAAGATCACCGCCCAGGACATGCTGCGCTTCGGCGTGATCGACCAGATCCTGAAGGAGCCCTCGGGCGGCGCTCATCGCGACCCCGCCGCGATGATCGCGACCACCGGCGACGCCATCGCCCAGGCGCTCAACGATCTACGAAATCTTGATCCGGACGCGATTCGCAAACAGCGGCGCCAGAAGTTTCTCGATATCGGCCGCAAGCTCGGCTGAGGCGCCCAAACCGCCCGATTTTTCGCCCAAATCGACCAATTTTGCCCTAATTGGGCCCCGAGCCGGGTCTTTAACATTCCTTGAACCATGCCTGCTACCGTGAGGGCTGTCCGCCCCGGTTCAGGTTGCGAGCAGGGGTCGTCGAAGGCTAATATTTTACACAATGGCTTCAGGGCATATTCGCCGTGTTGGGGTCGCGAAAATCGCCCGGTGGGTGTGGAGCTCGGACTTGACTCATCGCACGCTCGTACGCGCGCTTCTGACCTCGGCGGTCCTCGCCGCAGGCGTCATGCTCGCCGGTTGTGACAGCGACCAGATCTCGCTCGCGCAAAACGCCAAGGCCAACCAGCCGGTCCCGCCAAAGCTCGTCGCTGCCATGACCGAAAAGGACATGGACATGCAGTCGCCGATCCTGGTGCGGCTGTTCAAGCAGGAGGCCGAGCTCGAGGTCTGGAAGCAGAACCGCTCCGGCCAGTTCGCGCTGCTCAAGACCTATCCGATCTGCCGCTGGTCGGGCGATCTCGGTCCGAAAGTCCGCGAGGGTGACCGCCAGGCGCCCGAGGGGTTCTACTCGATCAACCCGAGCCAGATGAACCCGCAATCGGCCTATTACCTGTCGTTCAACACCGGCTATCCCAACGCCTTCGACAAGGCGCTCGGCCGCACCGGCTCGCAGCTGATGGTGCATGGCGACTGCTCCTCGCGCGGCTGCTACGCGATGACCGACGAGCAGATCGCGGAAATCTATTCGCTTGGCCGCGAGTCCTTCTTCGGCGGTCAGAAGGCGTTCCAGCTGCAGGCCTATCCGTTCCGGATGACGCCGGTGAACATGGCCAAGCACCGCAACAATCCGAACATGCCGTTCTGGAAAATGATCAAGGAAGGCTATGATCATTTCGAGGTGACGAAGCAGGAGCCGAAGGTCGATTTCTGCGAGAAGAAGTATGTGTTCGACGCGGTGAAGGCGCCGGGCGCGACACGCGATCCGGTGTTCGACGCCTCCGCGAAGTGCCCGGCCTATGTGATCCCCGAGGAGATCGCAAGCGCCGTGCACGAGAAAGAGCAGAAGGACGCCGCCGAGACCGCCAAGCTGGTGTCCAAGGGCACGCCCGTTGCGCGCCTCAACACCGGCATCGACGGCGGCATGAATGCGATCTTCGCCTCGAAGATTCCGGAAGGAAGCACCGGCCTCTCCGAAGGCGGCGACAGCCAGGCGCTGGCGTCGATGTCGCTGGCGCGCGCGCCGGGCACGATCCCCGGTACGGTCAATCCGCCGAAGCCCAATCTCGCGGTCCAGCAGGAAGAGCCGATCGTGGCGACGACGTCGTCGACCCCGGCCGCGACGTCGTCGGCCGCATCGTCGGCCGGCACCCGCGTTGCCTCGGCGAACGCGTCCGACAAATCCGCCTCTGACAAATCCACCTCTGACAAATCCGAAGGCTTCTTCTCCAGCTTTGCCCGCAAGGTCGGCATCGGCGGCACCGCCGACGCCAGCAAGACGACCGCGCCACCGGCTCCGGTCGCTGCCGCACCGGCCAAGCCGAAGGTCGCCGAGGCCAAGCCGCAATCGGTGGTTCGCATCGCCCCCAAGGCTGAGCCGAAGCAGGCCGCCAAGCCCGCACCGAAGCCGGCAGTGACCACCGCCGCAGCCGCCGCACCGGCCCCGACATCGTCGACCCAACTCGCCGGCTCCGCGCCGGTGGTGCAGACCAACTCGTTCGACACCCGCTTCTCGGCGGTCAAGTAGGCGCAGCGCTCTCCCCTGTCGTCCTGGCCTTCGCCAGGAAGACGGCGGTGGATGGTCCTCGATTCATGGTGACAAACGCGCGGTGTCATCACCCGCGCATGCGGGTGATCAGTATTCCAGAGACGCCAGTGCCTGAGCCGAGAGGCCGCCGCTTCTCCCGGCTGTCGTCGTCCTGGCGGAAAGCCAGGGCCGATAACCACCGAACTTGATCGTGAACGGGATCGGAGCCCCAGCGTCGCGCAACAATTGAGATTTGGGGTAATGGGTCCTGCCTTTCCGCCAGGACGACATTGACGGCATTGCGCGACCTGTGAGTTACACATCCGCATTCTCGTGACATGATGTGCCCGAGCTTTGCTCTTCACTCCGCCCTCTCGGTTGGCAGAGGGCGCAGGGAAAGGCGGATGCCGATCGTACCCAAGGCGTCAAGCCGGCACGATTTCGCCGTCCACCGCCCGCAGACGCCTCGTCGCCGCCACGCCGTCGCGTCACATGCGCGCTGGCAGACGACCGTTACATTCCGTGGCTTTCGAAAACCTTCTTGCAGCTCCGGCTCAGGCTGGCCCGCTTCATCTGAAGACAGTTCTGCACGGCACCGTCATTGCCGAGGTCCTTCCGGCAGAAGCGCTGTGCATCGCGCGTACACGCGCTCTGTTCCGCTGGCGTACCGGAATGCTGCGCCAGCGCGACGCCGCTGCTCATGACGGCAGCGGCAAGAAGAGCTGCAATCGAAACATTGCGCATTGTGACTTCCTCCCGCGGCCTAACGGACAGCCGGGGCGCTTCGTTCCTTTGGGAACCCGGATTCCAGCCTACTTCGGCTGCGGGTCCTCGAGCCCCTTGCCGGGATCTTCCAGATGTCCGGTGCGTGCGAGGTCGACGGCGGCGCCGAGCGCCAGCGCGACATTACGCACCTGTTCCTGAAAGGCCTTGTCTTCGTCGAGTTCGCGATGCGACGTCGCATAGGACTTCATGTAGCCGACATAGCCATCGATCTCGGCCCTGCCGCCGGCCGAGATCAACTCCATGCCGGTGAGCCAGTCAGCAAGAAAGCGGCGGCACGTCTCCGCGCCGACGCTGTCGCCGTGGACCACGATGCCGAAATGCCGGCCGCGCAAATGCTTGGGGTATGGCCAGCCCTTGAGTTCGAGCGCCTTGGCCTTGCTCGCGATCTTGCCATGGGTTGAGGTCGGATCGGGATTGCCGCCATCGGCGCAGACCAAGCGATCGATCATCGCCTTAAGCCCGGTCGGCGTCTGGTACCAGTTGACCGGCGAGATGATCATGATGCCGTGCGCGCGCACCCACAGCGGATAGATCTCGTTCATCCAGTCGTCGGTTTGCCCGAGCGAGTAGTTCGGATAGCAGCTGCACGGCCAGTGGCAGAGCGCCATCGAGGTGGAGACGCAGGACTTGCAGGGATGAATCTCCCTGCCGAACTCTGACGTCAGCCGCGACAGATCGAGCACATCGACCGCGAGGCCCGTCTCGCGGAAGGCGGACTCGGCGATCTCGACCATGCGCCAGCTTTTCGACATCTCGCCGGGACAAGTATGTTCGCTGCGCGAGGAGCCGTTGATCAGCAGGATATGCGGCGCTTCGTTTGGATCGTCGTGCCTGCGCTGCGCTTCATCGATGGCATCGCGCGCGGAAAGCCAATCGACCGCGAGATCATAGTCGGGATCGGCAAAGCCGGGGCCGGCCTTGCGGGTGACCGGCGCCTTGCGCGAATGACGGTAGGCGTCCCAGGCGCCGGCGATGATCGTCGCAAGCTCCGTCTGCATGGATTGAAAGACCGGATCGGCAAACCGCTTCCGGTAGCGCCGTTCGAATTCATCGCGGGAGAGCTTGACCGGCGGCATCCCCTTGCGAACGTCCGGCTCCGTCATCGACACCTCTCCCTGACTACAGTCCATCGCCCGCCCTGCATCCCGGTTGGCGCGCGAAGCCTCGGGATGAAACCTTGGGATCAGGTCGAGACGGGCAGAAGTTCAAGACCACCGATCTGCATTTGGTTCCTCCGGGCGACGCCCTGCACGCCCGTTAGGACCCATGCCGCGGCTGGTGCGTTGGATGGGAACCTGACCATGCTTACGACAGCCCGAGTTCGCCGCCAGCGCGGCGCCCCCTTCCCCATCACCATTCGCCCGACCGCGGCGGACGCCATGATTGCGCGTGCGATCGCCCGCAACACCGCGCCTGCGCCGGAAGAGATCGCCCGCGGACTGACTTGGGGCGCTGACGAAAAGGTCCTGCTTGCACTCGCCGCCGCCGGCTGGCTCGCCTCTCGCGGGCGCGGCGCCTCGCTCGAGCGCGCCGGCAATCACGCGCTGCTGGTGACGGTCGCAGCATCGCTGCTGCCGCATGGCCTGAAATTGCTGTTCAATCAGACCCGCCCGGATCGCTTGACCGTGGTCGGCCACGCCAACGGCATCCCGATCTCGGGCAAGCGCGACGACGCCTTTCCATCCGGCCACGCGCTGCATATGGGCGCGCTGGCGTCGGCGGCCGCGACATTGCCCGCCGGCGCGCGCCGCGCGATCCAGGCGGTTGCGGTCGGCCTCTCGCTGACGCGCATTGTGGTCCTCGCACACTGGACGAGCGACGTGGTCGCGGGATTTGGGCTCGGCGCGGTTCTCGAGCGGCTGCTGCGATTATGGACCGGCTATCCCGGCGACGATCCGCCGCGGAGCAAGGCGCGATGAGCGAATATGTCATCCGCTTTCTCGTGGGCGGAGCCGTGGTGTCGGCCTTCGCGATGCTGGGCGACATTCTGCGTCCGAAGAGCTTTGCCGGCCTGTTCGGCGCGGCGCCGTCGGTTGCGCTCGCCACCCTCGGCATTGCCGTGTACCAGCACGGCGCCGACTACGCCGGCCTGCAGAGCCGCGCGATGATGGCCGGCGCCGTTGCGCTGGCCATCTACAGCTTCGTGGTCTGCCAACTGCTGATTCGCGTGAGACTCCGCGCCGCCCCCGCCACATTGCTGGCGCTGATCGTCTGGCTCGCGATCGTGTTCGGCTTGCTGGGGATTGCCGGAGGGCAGGCATGACACCGGTCCGCATCTCACTGTCCTCGCTCAGGGAAAGCCGCTGGACTGAATATCCGATCCGCTTCGTGCTCGGTGGCGGTGTCACCGTCGCGACCGGCCTGATCAGCAGCACTTGCGGCGCTTATGTCGGCGGCGCCTTTCTGGCGCTCCCTGCCATCTTCTGCGCCAGCGCGACCTTGATCGAGAAGCATGAAATCCGCCGCAAGCGGAACGCCGGCCTCGATGGCACATGGCGCGGGCAGCAGGCCGCGGCGCTCGATGCAGCGGGCGCAGCGCTGGGCGCGGTCGGCATGCTGGCATTTGCCGTCGTCTTCTCGCTGACGGTGGATCGCAGCGTCGCGGCCGCCTTCATCGCCGCATCGCTGGCCTGGCTGATCTGCTCGGTCGCGGCCTGGTATGTGCGTCGCGAGATGCGATCGGCACGGCAGACGCGGACGCCGGGAGACGGGGTGAGCGGGCGGAAGGCCGACCGCCTGCCGCATTGAAGCCTGCTACGGCGCCAGATAGCGCAGCAGTTCCGGATCGCTCCGCACCTCGCTCGCGCCGCCCTGCAGCGCGACGCGGCCGCGGTCCAGCACATAGGCATAGTCGGCAACGCGCAGCGCGAGGTCGAGATGCTGCTCGACGATCACGACCGAGATGCTCTTCGCGAGCTCGATCAGCCGCTCGGTGATCTCCTCGATCACGCCGATCCAGACGCCTTCGGTCGGCTCGTCCAGCAGCAGCAGTTTTGGATTGCCGAGCATGGCGCGGCCGATCGCCAGCATCTTGCGCTCGCCGCCGGACAGCGTGCCGGCCGGCTGGTCGAGCCGCTGGCCGAGTTTCGGGAAGATCGCCAGCACGCGATCGACCGCGCTGGCATCCGGATTGAACAGCGAGCCAACCGCGAGGTTGTCGCGCACCGACAGGCGGGCGAACACCGAATGCTCCTGCGGCACATAGCCGATGCCGGAGCGCACCCGCTCCTCGGTGCGGCGCCGCGTGATGTCGCGGCCGTCGAAGAACAACTCGCCTTGCGAGCTTGCCAGCTCGCCGACGATGGTCTTCATCAGCGTGGTCTTGCCGGCGCCGTTGCGGCCGAGCACGGCGACGCCGCCGCGCCAGGGAATGCCGATGTTGACATCGAACAGAACCTGGCTGCGGCCATAACCGGCATCGAGATGCCGGATATCGAGGAAGGTTTGCTCAGGCACGGCGAAGATAGATCTCCTGGACGCTTTTGTTGGCCTGGATTTCCGCGACTGTTCCCGAGGCCAGCACCTTGCCCTGGTCGAGCACGGTGAGGCGGTCGCAGATGTCGCGGATGAAATCGAGGTCGTGTTCGACGATGACGAGCGAGCAATGCTGCTTGATCGGCTGCAACAGCTCGCCGGTGACGCGGCGCTCCTCGAGGCTCATGCCGCCGGTCGGCTCGTCCAGCAGCAACAGCCGCGGCTTGCCGGCGAGCGCCATCGCGATCTCGAGCCATTGCTGCTGGCCGTGCGACAGCGCCGCGGCGGCATCATGCGCGCGATCGGCGAGCCGGAACTGGGTCAGCATCGTCATCACCTGATCGTGCAGGCTCTTGCGGGTACGCGAGAACACCAGGTCGAACAGCGAGCAGTGCGCCTGCAGCGCCAGCAGGATGTTGTCGTACAGCGTCAGCGTCGGCAGCACCGAGGTGATCTGGAACTTCAGGCTCATGCCGGCGCGGGCGCGCTCGGTCGGCGTGAACGCCGTGATGTCGGTGTTGACGAAGGAGACCTTGCCCGTGGTCGGCACCTCGGCGCCGGCGACGCATTTCATCAGCGTGCTCTTCCCCGAGCCGTTGGGACCGATCAGGCCGTGGAACTCGTTCTCGCCGACGGTCAGCGCCGCACCGTCGAGCGCAGTTAGCTTGCCGAACACCTTGCTGATGCCTTGCGCCTCAAGGAGCGGCATTGCCGGTCTCCTTCGGGGCTTTGCCGAAACTGCCGACCCGCTCGCGCTCGCCGAGCACGAAGGAGATCAGCCCGAGCGGGCGGAACATGATGACGAGCAGCAGCAGCACGCCAAGGATGATCGGCCAGACGTCGCGGTAATTGTCCGACAGCCAGAAGCTGACGCCCTCAATGATCACAGTGCCGATCACGGCGCCGATCAAGGTGCCGGAGCCGCCGAACAAAACGTAGAGCACGACCTGGGTCGAGAACACGACGCCCAGCATGTTGGGCCAGACGAAACCCTCGTGGAAGGCATAGAGGCTGCCGGCGAGACCGGCGATGGTGCCGCCGACCGCGAAGATGATCGCCTTCAGGTGCTGCGCCTTGTAGCCGAAGAAGGCGATGCGCTGCTCGTTCTCGCGCAGCCCCGCGAGCGCGAGGCCAAATTGCGAGCGCACCAGGAAGCGGCAGAGCAGATAGACGACCACGAGGATGCCGAGCACCATGTAGTAGTAGATCGGGCCCTCTTCGAACTCGTAGCTGCCGAGGGTGAGCGGCGGGATCGACGGGATGCCGTTCTGGCCGCCGAGATAGTACCAGCCGCGCGCCAGCCGGTCCGCGGCATAGGAGCCGGTCAGGGTGCCGAGCGAGACGAAGATCACGCTCGAGGGATAGCGCCCGAGCAGCAGGAAGCCGCCGAGCAGCAGCGACGCAGTGAGCCAGATCAAGGTGCCGGCGGGCAGGATCAGCAGGATCGAGGTGACGTTGAGGTCGCGTGCCAAGAGAGCCACGCCGTAGCCGGCGGCGCCGAAGAACAGCGCCTGGCCGAAGCTCATGATGCCGGCGTAGCCCCACACCAGGTCGAACGACAGCGCGAACAGCGCGAGGATCACCACGCGGGTGGCGAACACCGTGAGATAATCCTGCAGCACCCATGGCAGGACCAGCGCAATCAACAGCACCAGCCCTTCCACGATCGGCAGGACCTTCCATCCCGCCGATGCTCGTCCCGCCGGCGCGCTTGCGGCCGGTGCACCCTCGCCCGTCACGACATCTGGTTCCTCACCGACGCGTGCGACGGCCTCTCTTGCTCCAACCATGGATCGCTCAGCATTCCTTGGGATCAACGAGACCGTCGCTGCGCGCAACGATCTCATAGTTCCCGCCTTTGGCAACAGCGGTGTACATCTTCATCTTGCAGTGACGCTTGCCCGGCACCATCTCCGCGGGTCCGCCCGGCCCTTCGGCGATCTTGGCGTGGTCGAGCGCGGCCGCAACGGAGTCGCGGTCGACCTTGCCTGCCTCCTTGACCGCCGCCTCCCACAGCTTGAGGCCGCGATAGGTTCCGGTGGCGGCGCTGCCGGCCGCGAACAGGAAGTTGCCGGGGAAATCCTTCTCATAGGCCGCCTGCAGCTTGGCGTCGAACGGATCTTCCTTGGTCAGCACCTTGAAATAGTCGAGACAGCTCGCGAGGCCCTCGATCTCGTTGGCCTGGTTGATGTTGAGCGTGTTCTCGTCATAGTAGACGCAGGCGAGCCGCCCGCCGTTCTTGAGGAAGCCGGCTTCATAAAGCTGCTTGAAGAACGGACCGACGCCGGGCGGGATCACGGTGTTGAAGACGACGTCGACCTTGTTGGAGATGACACGGTTGACGGTGGCCGAGAAATCGACCTGGTCGAGCGGGTAATACTCCTCGAACACCACCTCGCCGCCGTTCGACTCGATCACCTTGCGGGCGTAGACGTTGAGCGTGTGCGGCCACACATAGTTGGCGCTCGGCAGCGCGAATTTCTTGCCGCCGTTCTTGATCAGCCAGGGAATGAACGTGTCGCATTGCTGCGCCGGGGTCGGGCCGGTGCAGAACAGATAGGGCGTGCACTCCTTGCCCTCGTAGAGCTGCGGGTAGATGTAGAGCGTCTTGCCGCGCGCCACGATCGGATCCTTGATCGCGTTGCGCATCGACGAGGTTATGCCGCCGAGCACCATGTCGACCTTGTCGCGCTGGATCAGCTTGCGGACATTGCCGACCGCGACCGATTCGTTCGAGGCGGTGTCCTCGATATAGAGCTCGAGCGGCCGGCCGAGCAGGCCGCCGGCGGCGTTGATCTCCTTGATCACCATCTTGGCGACGTTGGCGTCGGCGTTGCCGGCATAGGCGATCGGACCGGTCAGGTCGGTCGCGATGCCGACCTTGATCGGTCCCTCGGCGGCGTTGGCCCAGTCGGGCCTGACCACCCAGCTGCCGACCCCGGTCGCGAGCGCGCCGGTCGCGAAGGCGAAATTGCTCATGAAGCGGCGGCGCGTGAGATTGGTGCGATCGAACATCTGGCTAAACCCCTTTTCCCGATATGAGGCCCTGCGGGCGGAATTTGATGAAGGCAATGGCGAGCACGAAGACGAGGACGTCGGCGACGACCGGAGACATCACCCATGGCAGCGCCGCGCTGAGTGTGCCGATCACACCGGCGCCGGCGACCGGACCGATGAAGGAGCCGACCCCGCCGACCATCACGGCAACAAAGCCCTGGATCAGGAAGCGGATGCCGAGATCGGCAAACAGACTGAACACCGGCACGATCAGCGCGCCGGCAAGCCCGGCGAGCGCCGCGCCGAACGCGAAGGTCGCCCCGTAGATCAGCGGCGTCGAGATGCCCGATGCGCGCGCCAGCGCCGGATTCTCCAGCGTGGCGCGGACGCGAAGCCCGAACGAGGTGCGCGCCAGCAAGAGATAGCAGGCGCCCATCACCAAGAGCGTGATCACGATGATGGTGAAGCGCCAGGCCGAGATGTGGACCGAGCCGAGGTCGATCGAGCCGCCGATCGGCTCCGGCACCGTGAGATAGAAGCCGCCGATCAGGCCGCGCACGCTCTCGCGGATGATCAGGCCGAGCGCATAGGTGCCGAGCATCGCCACGATCGGCGCGGCGTAGAACCGCCTGATGATCAGCGCCTCCAGCACGAAGCCGATCGCGCCGACCACGAAGGGCGCCGCGACCATGCCGACCCAGACCGGTGCGCCATGGGCGTAGGCCAGATAGGTCACATAGGCCCCGAGCAGGACGAACTCGCCCTGCGCGAAGTTGAAGATGCCCATCATGCTGGCGATGATGCCGAGCCCGAGCACCACCAGCACGATGATCGCGCCGAAGCTCACGATCTCGAACGCCGCGGCAAAAGTGCTAGCCATGGCGTTCGATCCATCCAGCCTGCGTCTGCAACAAGCGGCGCCTCACATCTTCTTCCAGTCGCCGGCCTGCTCGAAGGCGTGCGCGGCGCGGTAGATGGTGGATTCCTCGAACATCCGGCCGACCAGCATCAACCCGACCGGCAGCCCATCGACCATGCCGCAGGGCAGCGACATCGCCGGGTGATGGGTGATGTCGAACGGCGCGGTGTTGGTGATCATCTCGAGCGCGCGGGCGACATAGTCCTCGCGACTGGCATTGGCCGCCGGCAGCGCCGGCGCCTTCATCGGCGTGGTCGGCAGCAGCAGCAGGTCATAATCCTTGAACGCCTTGTCATAGGCGGCGGTGAGGCGGCGGGAGATGTTGAGCGCCTTGCCGTAGAAGCGCGGACCGAAGCTGTTGTTGATGTAGGTGCCGAGCATCATGAACAGCTTGGTGGTCTCCGACAGCGAATCCGCCTGGCGGCGCCAGCCGCGATGGAAATCCATCAGCGAGGTCGAATAGAGGTCGGGGCGGCTGAGGCCGTAGCCGTCGCCGAACATCATGGTCTGGGTCAGGCCTTCGGTGCCGATCGGGGTCCAGATCGCCGGGCCGACCATGTGCATCGGGATCGACACGGTGTCGACCGACGCGCCGAGATCCTTGAAGCGCTTGGCCGCCTCGCGCACGCTTTCATTGACCGCGGCCTCCGCGGTCGGCTGCTCGAAGCCTTCCTTGAGGATGCCGATCTTCATGCCCTTGACGCCTTTGCCCAGCGCCTTCGTGTAATCCTCGACCTTGGGCGCCTTGATGCGCGGATCGTAGCCGTCGTCGCCGGCGATCACCTCGAGCAGCAGCGCATTGTCCTCCACCGTCGCGGTCATCGGGCCGGTGTGGTCCACGAATATCTCGATCGGCATGATGCCGGTATAGGGCACGAGGCCCCAGGTCGGCTTCATGCCGTAGGTGCCGCAGAACGAGGACGGCATGCGGATCGAGCCGCCCTGGTCGCCGCCGATCGCCATGTCGACCTCGCCGAGCGCGACCACGACGCCGGAGCCCGACGACGAGCCGCCGGCCGAGTAGCCCATCTTGTGCGGATTATGCACCGCTCCGTAGGAGTTGGTGTGGCTGCCGCCGGACAGGCAGAAGTGCTCGCAATGGGTCTTGCCGGCGATCTCGGCACCGGCATCGAGCATTCGCGTGACGATGGTGGCGTCGAAATCGGGGATATAGCCTTCCAGCGTCGACGAGCCGTTCGTCATCGGCACGCCGGCCAGCATGATGTTGTCCTTCAGCGCCACCGTCTTGCCCTTGAGCTTGCCGGACGCCGCGCCCTTTACGGTCGACTTGTAGTACCAGGCGTTGCGCGGGTTTTCCTCCGCCGACGGGCGATAGCCCGGCGTGCGCGGGTATTTCACCGCGGGCAGTTCGTCCGGCATCGCGGCGATCACGTTGTAGGCGTCGATCGAGCCCTGCATCAGGCCGCGGAACGAGGCCACATCCTCATCGGTCAGTGACAGGCCGCACTGCTCGGCGACGGCACGAAGTTGCGTTGGCGTGGGAAGGACGACGGTCACGGCGCTCTCCTGATAGCTTTTGATCTTTGGATTTGATCCCTCGAGGCAGGTGCAGCGGCGCGTTGTCCGCGCGAACCGCTCACCCCATTGCTGTATTGAAAACGGAAATATTTTCCTTTTCAAGTATTATTTCGCAAGCTCCCTCTCCCGCTTGCGGGGGAGGGTCGGGGTGGGGGCGTCTCCACGAATCATATGGTGGAAAGAGCCCCCACCCGGATTGCATCTGCGATGCAATCCGACCTCCCCCGCAAGCGGGAGAGGTGAAGGAAGAATCAGATCGGCTTGATCACCCTGAAGTCGAGACCGTCGGCTTCGGCAAGATACATCGGCATCCGGGCGTGGCCGCTGCGCACCGTGACCGGACCGCGCGGGCCGCGATAGACGAGGTTGTCCGCCGCCGCGAGCAGCGGCCGGATGTCCAGCGTGCCGGCGCGCTTGGCGGCGGCCTCGAGCAGGCAGAACCCTTCATAGGCGGACTCGCTGCACGAGCCGACCGGCGGCGCGAACGCACCGAACATCGCTCGATAGCGCTCCCTGAAATCGTCGCCTTCGCGCGAGCCGACGGAGGGGAAATAGCCGGAAGCGCAGTACAGGTTCTCGGTCTTGTCGGCGCCGATGCCGAGCAGCGCCGTCTCGTCGAAACAGCCGGCAAAGCGCAGTGTGGTGGCGGCGAGGCCGGCATCGGCGAAGGCGCGGTTGAAGGTCACGCTGTCGGTGCCGATCAGCGAGATCAGCACGACATCGGGCTTCGCGGCACGGATGCGCTCCAGCTGCGCTTCATGATCATCCTCGCCGACCGGCACGAACTCCTCGCCGACCACCTGGCCGCCGGTCTCCTTGATGTAGCGCTTCACCGCGCGGTGCGACTGCCATGGCCAGACATAGTCGCTGCCGATCAGGTACCAGCGCGAGGCGCGCTTCGCCTCGGCCAGCCAGTGGATCGACGGCCGGTTCTGCCAGCGCGGCGTCTCGCCGATCGCGATGACGCCGGGCGTCCGCTCGCCGCCCTCATAGACCGGCGTGTAGATGTAGGGGATCTTGCTGCGGGTGATCAGGCCGCGCAGCGCGACGCGCACCGCGCTGGTGTGCATGCCCATGATGAGATCGACGTCGTCGGACGCGATCGCCTGCTCGGCGCGGTCGAGTACCTCCTCGATCGGCCCGCCGGCGTCATAGACCGAGAACTCGATCTCGCGGCCGAGGATGCCGCCGCGCCGGTTGATGTCGGCGACCGCGAGCTGCGCGCTTGAGGTCGCGGCCGGTCCCCACATCCCGGGCGAGCCGGTGCAGCAGACGAAGCCGGCGATCCGCAGCCGGCTGCGTGCGCCGCGCGGACCGAAACCGTCCCGATCCATCGGGGAAAACACCCGATCGGACCGCGCCGACGTCAGGTTCCGGAACAGCAGGGATGGTGGGCATGGAAGGCCGCCATACCTGTTGCTTGAGGCTCGGGCCATGACGTAGGGCGTCGAATGCACACCTGCTCCTGTCTGGCACCGGCAAGCCGCGCGGCGAGCGCGGCGTCGCCCGGTCCATCTAGATCGTCCTGATCACATTGAAGTCGAGACCGTCGGCCTCGGCAAGAAAGATCGGCATCTCGGCGCGGCCGTCGCGAATGGTGACGGTGCCGCGGGCGCCGCTGTAGACGAGGTTGTGCGCTGCGGCGGACAACGGTCCGATCGACAGCGAGCGCGCCTGGTTGGCCGCCGCCTCGAGAAAGCGCATCCCCTCATAGTTCGACTGCCCGACCGAGCCGATCGGCGGCGCATGCTCGCCGAACATCGCGCGGTAACTGGTCCGGAAGTCGTCATTGGCGCGCGAATCGATGCAGCCGAAATAGCCGGAGGCGCAGAACAGGTTCTCGGTCGAGTCCGGGCCGATGCCGAGCATCACGGTCTCGTCCATCGCGCCGGCGTAACGCAGCGTGGTCGCCGCAAGCCCGGCCTCGGCGAAGGCGCGGTTGAAGGTGATGCTGTCGGTGCCGATCAGGCTGATCAGCACGACGTCGGGCTTGGCGGCGCGAATCCGCGCCAGATGCGGCTCGTGATTGTCCTCGCCGAGCGGGACGAATTCCTCGCCGACGACCCGGCCGCCGGCCTCCTTGATGTAGCGCTTCACCGCGCGATGCGACTGCCAGGGCCAGACATAGTCGCTGCCGATCAGGTACCAGCGCTGCGCCTTCTTGACCTCGGTGAGCCAGTGGATCGCCGGCCGGCTTTCCGCGCGCGGCGTCTCGCCGATCGCCATCACCCCCGGCGTCCGCTCGCCGCCCTCATAGACCGGCGTGTAGACATAGGGGATGCGGCCGGCTGTGACCTTGCGCAGCGCGAGGCGCACCGCCGAGATATGCGAGCCCATGATGACGTCGATCTCGTCGAACGCGATCGCCCGCTCGGCGCGGCGCACCACCTCCTCGATCGGGCCGCCGGCGTCGTACATCGACAATTCGACCTCGCGGCCTCGGATACCGCCGCGCCGGTTGATCTCGGCGACCGCGAGCATGACGCTGTTGGCGGAAATAGGCCCCCAGATCCCGGGAGCGCCAGAGAAGGTGATGAAATTGCCGATTCGAAGCTTGCTGCCGGTGCCGCCACGCCGCGACGAGCCCGGCTTGACGGTCAAAGCGAGATCGGCCGCGCAGGACGACGGGTTTCGAAACAGCAGCGGCGGCGCGACGGGCATGCCGCCATACGCCTGGAAAGAGACCGTCGAGAGCACGCCAACTCCTGTCTGGGAAGCAGTACGCAACGCAGCCAGCGGGCGGTCGCGGCATCCGCCCCTTGGTTGGGGGAATATCCTAGGTGAAAATATTGAATATTCAACAATTGAAGTGCATATAGAAACGGCATGAGTTGCCGGACATTCATTCACCGGGTCAGGAACCAGGTCTCACGCCGTGGCTAAACCGCCGAAAGAAAATTCCCCGATCACCGAACATCTCGCCTACCTGCTGGCGCAAGCCAACCGGGAGATCAACCGGCAGTTGGAGACGCGGCTCGCGAAGGAAGGCGTGCCGGTCGAGCAGTGGCGCATCCTGAAAGTGCTGTCCGACGGCAACGGCCACTCGATGGGCGAGCTTGCGGATGCCGTGCTGCTCAACCATCCGACGCTAACCAAGATGATCGACCGCATGGTGTCGGACGCCCTGGTCTATCGCGTCCAGGATCCCAAGGATCGCCGCAAGGTGCTGATGTTCGTCTCCGACCGCGGCAAGGCGCTGTGCCGGCGGCTCAACTCGCTCGCGGTGAGCCAGGAGGAGCACATCGTCGAGAGCTATGGCGACAAGTCGACCACCGAGCTCAAGCGCCTGCTGGAAAGCCTGATCGGCAGCGCCAATTGAGGCCGCGCCGGCCCGGCGCATTCCTATCGAAACCATCGAAAAAAGACCGGCAGGAAATGTCGGGATGCGGCGGTTTGGTGCGTCCTTGGGGCGCGCCCTGCGGCGCAGCCTTCGCGCGCCGTCGCGCAGGCTTCCCCGATCGACAATTAGCGAGGACTTCCCGTCATGACTTCGATCACGCCGTTCCTCTGGCTCGACAACAACGTCCGCGATGCCGTCGCCTTCTACAAATCGGTGTTTCCGAACGCTGAGATCGAGACCGTCAGCGATTTCATGGCGACCTTCGAGCTCGAGGGGCAGCGGTTCCACGCGCTCAATGGCGGGCCACAGCACAAGTTCAACGAGGCGGTGTCGTTCTTCCTGAGCGTCGAGACCCAGGAGCAGGTGGACTACTTCTGGGAGAAGCTCGCCGACGGCGGCCAGGAATCGCGCTGCGGCTGGCTCAAGGACCGCTTCGGCCTGTCCTGGCAGGTGATCCCGTCAGCGCTCGGCCGCTATCTCAGCGATCCCGACCGCGCCAAGGCCGACCGCGTCATGCAGGCGATGCTCAAGATGCAGAAAATCGTGATCGCCGATCTCGACAGGGCCTACGCCGGGTAAGCTCTCCCTGCGTTAGCCCTTGCGATACGGCCCGTGCAAGCCGCTGGTTGTGCCAGCGGCAGCGCCGACCTGCCGCGGCTCGCCTTCACATCGATCGGGTGTGACTGCGGCCAGACTTGTCTCTCATGGCGTGGGTCGATGAGGAGAAACGCGATGCAGCATGATCTTGGCCAGGATCAGGACTGGAGCGGCACCGATAAATAACAGCGCGACCGCCAGGAAGCATTCGTTGAATGACACGGTTGCGACTTGGCGTCCGAATTCCTGCTGAATGACCCTGATCGCGGCTTGCCCCGCATCTTCGGGGTTGAAGCCTCTCGAAATCAGCGCCATCTCGATCGCTTCCCGACGCTGAATGAAGGCCGGATTTCCAGGAGTGATGAATTGGGAGAGCACAGTCCTGTTCAGCACGTTCTGATGATCAAGATAAGTCGCGAGCCAGCCGATCCCGACCTGGCCTCCCAGCTGGCGGCCCACATTGAACAAGGCAATTCCGTGAGCGAGAGCCACGCCGTTCAATCCGTTGAGCGTCACGAGCGTGAGAGACACGAACAGCAAACCCAAGCCAAAGCCGCGGAGGAGCAGGATGGCAACCAGATCGGGTAATCCGCTTTGCGAGGTCGATCCCGACATCATCCACATCGCCGTCATGAAACAGAGGATGCCAATCGGGATTGGCCTCGTAGGATCAAGCGATCTGAACTGGATCGCCGAACCTGCCGCGAGCAGGCCGGCGCACACGCAAAGTCCACTCGGCAACAGCAGAAAGCCCGCATAGCTCGGCGAGAAATCAAGGACGTTCGTGGCGAAAGCCGGGATGATAAACGCACTGCCGAACAGCGCGCATCCGGCGATGAAGCTCACCAGAAAGCCGAAACTGAAATGCTCGTCTCTAAAGGCGCCGAAGTCGATCAACGCGCCACGGCGCTGCGACGCAAATTGCCAGACGACGAATGTCACCGTGGCGATCGTGGCGACAATCGTGAGCACGACGATTTCGGGCTCATCAAACCAATTGTATCGGCTGCCTTCCTGGGTGACGAACACGATCGCCGTCATGGCGGTAGCCATAAGGCTGACGCCGATCCAATCGAATGGCGTGCTTTCCGTTCTAGGTATGCCGGCGAGGGGGAGCAAGAGAGCGGCTATCAATCCGCAGAGTGCGAGCGGGAAACTGGCCCAAAATATCCATGACCAGCTTCCGGTATCGACTGCCCATCCCTGGAGCGCCGGCGTCAACGTCGTCGGCGCCATGATGACGCTGAATGCAAAGGCCGCTTGCACGGCGCCCTGCTGCCGTCGTGGAAAGGCTTCGAACAAGACAAATTGGCTGCAGACGAGCAGCACGGCACCGGCGCTCCCCTGGAGAATGCGCCACATGATGAGGACTTCGAAGTGGTTGGTCATCGCGCAGCCGACCAAGCTTGCGAGCAGTACCGTCGTGGCAGCAAAGATGAGCTTTCCCGAAGTCACCCGAAGGCAAAGCCAGGCGGCGACCGGAAAGCAGGTGAGCTTTGCCGCGAGGTAGGCCATGTTGACCCATGCGATTTCATCGGGCGTGGTGTGGGTAGAATCCATGAGGTGGGCCCGCGCGATCACCAGCACCGTGCTGTTGATGGCATCGATGGCTGTGGCAAGGATCAAGAGGAGGAGCACCCATCCTCGCAGGGCAGATCGCTCACCTGAAGAGGCCTCCGCCACAGATTGCGCAGAGGTGCTCATGACCTAGTTCGCCTCGCGAAAAAGCGATGCCGTGGCATCCTCAGGCGTGCGGCCTGAGGCTGGCTTCGCATGCGTCGTCAGGTCGACCGACACGTCCACGGACATTCCCGGAACAAGTCGGCCGTGTAAGGCGTTCGCATGGTCGAGGCGGATCTTGACGGGAACACGCTGTACAATCCGCACGAAATTTCCGGTCGCGTTATCGGGCGGAATGAGGCTGAACGCGGCACCACTGCCCGGTGAAAGGCTGTCGATCGTTCCACGCATTCTGACATTCGCGTAGCCGTCGGCAGTTATCTCGGCCGGCTGCCCGATACGCATCCGGGAAATCTGAGTTTCCTTGAAGTTGGCGACCACCCAAACGCGGTCAACTGGAACGATCGAGAGCAGACTTCCGCCGGGGCGAACATACTCGCCAAGCCGGACCCGGCGATTTCCAACGATGCCGGCGACCGGAGCGCGGATAGTGGTTTCGGACAAAGCGATCTCAGCAAGCGAAAGGCCGGCTCGGGCCTCGGCGAGACGCGCCGCGAGTTGAGCCGATTCTGACGCGAGCACTGCCTCTTGCTCGCGCGCTGCGGTGATCGCTGCGTGGCTGCGCGCCAGCGCAGCTCGCGCTCGGCTTTGATCCGCAATGGCAGTGTCGTGGACACGGACAGAGACTGCGCCGGTTTGCAGCAGATGGCTGGTCCGACCGAATTGACGTTCGGCAAGATCCAGATCCGCTTGGGCCATCTGGGATGACGCCTCAGCTTCGCGAACGACTGCCTGCTGCAGGTCCTTGCGTCTCGCGAGGTTCTCGATGGCCGCCTGGACTTGGCTAACCGAAGCCGCAGCCCGGTCCCGCTGTGCGCGATAATCCTCGTTCGCGATTCGGACAAGGATGTCTCCGGCTGAGACCGCCTGATTGTCGTGTACTGCGACTTCCGCGACGTAACCTGAGACCTTCGTCGCGATCGCGGTGATATCGCCGTGGATATACGCGTTGTCCGTCGTCTCCGTCGATTGGGCGTGCTCCCACCACTCCCATCCGATCCCAACCGCCAAGATCGTCACTGAAATGACCGCCCCGACGATCATACGGCGTCCAATTCGCTTCATTTCAAGGCTTCCTTGCGTCGACCAATCGATCTGGTACGGTACTGTACCGTACCTAAATGAAAGATGCAGGTCAAGATGAGAGGGTTATGGTTGGAAGGGCTAGCGCGACGCGACGAACAGCGGCTGGCGGCAGAGAGGTGTCCAAACTTGGCTGAAGTTGATGATCCTTCGAGCGGCTCGGGGAAGAGGGATGCGCGACGCGCGGAGTTTCTCGAGGCGGCGACTGAAGTGTTTTTTCGTTCCGGCTTTGCTGGAGCAAGCGTCGACGAGGTGATCGCGAAGGTCGGAGGATCGAAGCGGACGATCTACAGCTATTTCGGCAACAAGGAGCAACTGTTCGCGACGATCGTGGGGGAGATTTCGCAGCGCGCCATGGCGCCTCTCTCGGAGGGCACGTTCGAACGCGACGACCTTGAATCAACCCTTTACGAGGTCGGCAGAAGGTACATCGACGTTGTCATGTCTCCGGAAGCCCTTCAGCTTTACCGTACCGTCGTCGGCGAGGGCGCGCGCTTCCCTGATCTGGCGAAAACCTTCTTTGCCGCCGGCCCGGGTCGGGCAAGCGCTCGGCTGGCTGCGGTTCTTCGCGAGAACGCGAAGCAATGGGGCCTTCAACAGCGCGATTGCGAAAGGCTGGCCGAGCACTTCCTTGGCATGATCCGCGACGATCTGCACCTTCAGGTCGTTTTGGGATTGCGACCGCCGCCGACATCCGCCCAAGCCGAAGCGGCTGTTCGATCGGCTGTTCGTATTTTCATGGTCGGCGCGGCTCGGTGAGCGACGGGCACAAAGGCTTGAACAGAAGCCGGAGCGCCCCGCGCGATATCGATGTCAGAGGCGAAAGAACGGTTGCCCAACCCGACGACGTGACCACTCTTGAGGACGCAAGCGGACGGGCGCAACGCAGTGCGTCGCGCCCGTTATTGTGCTCTGGTTCAGATACCGATGCCTGCGGGCACCCGCTCCGGATAGCGAAGACCACATTGCACCACGTGCGTGCCTGAGATGGCCACCGGCGCTCGACAGCTTACGCGTACCGTCCGTGACAATGCTTGTACTTCTTGCCTGATCCGCAGGGGCAGTCCTCGTTGCGGCCGACCTTGCCCCAGCTTGCGGGGTCGTTCGGATTGCGGTCGGTGGCAATCATCCCCGGGGCCAGCGAGGCCTGGGCGTAGGTCGCCTCGGTCAGGCGGGCCTGCGCGAACTCGTCCTCGCCGGTGTTGGGATCGAGCTTGTGCGCCTCCATCAGCGGCAGCGGCTGCGGCGGCTCTTCCGGCGGCAAGATCTCGACCCGCATCAGCTGCGCGGTGACGGCCTCGCGCAGATGCGCGCTCATCTCCTGGAACAGGTTGAAGGCTTCGGTCTTGTATTCCTGCAACGGATCGCGCTGGCCATAGCCGCGCAGGCCGATCACCTGGCGCAGATGGTCGAGCATGATCAGGTGCTCGCGCCAGAGATGGTCCAGCGTCTGCAGCAGGATGGTCTTCTCGACGTAACGCATCACGTCGGGACCCCATTGCGCGACCTTGGCCGCCATGCGCTCGTCGACATGGGTCTCGATGCGGGTCAGCAGCTCCTCGTCGGCGATGCCCTCTTCCTTGGCCCATTCGTCGACCGGCAGATCGACATCGAGCACGCGCTTCAGCTCGTCCTTGAGGCCCGCGGTGTCCCACTGCTCGGCATAGGCGTGCTCGGGAATGTATTTGGCGACCACGTCCTCGACGAAGGCATGGCGCATGTCGGTCACGGTCTCGACCACGCTGTCGTCCTTCATCAGGTCGACGCGCTGGTCGAAGATCACCTTGCGCTGGTCGTTCTGGACGTTGTCGAACTTCAAGAGGTTCTTGCGGATGTCGAAGTTGCGCGCCTCGACCTTCTGCTGCGCCTTCTCGAGCGCCTTGTTGATCCAGGGATGGATGATGGCCTCGCCTTCCTGCAGGCCGAGCCGCTGCAGCATGCTGTCGAGCCGGTCGGAGCCGAAGATGCGCATCAGATCGTCTTCCAGCGACAGGAAGAACTTCGAGCGGCCGGGGTCGCCCTGACGGCCGGAGCGGCCGCGCAGCTGGTTGTCGATGCGGCGGGATTCGTGACGCTCGGAGCCGATGATGTAGAGGCCGCCGGGCTTCTTCACGGTTTTCGCGGGCTTGTTGCCCTTGGCGGGCTCGACCTCGAAATCCTCTTCCGCCTTCAGCACGATCTCGCGGAAGCGCTCGATGTCGGCCTTGATCTGCTCGATCTTCTTGGCCTTCTCGGCGTCATCCGTGATCCCGGCGGTCTCCTGCTGGATCCGCATCTCAAGCGAGCCGCCGAGCTTGATGTCGGTGCCGCGGCCGGCCATGTTGGTCGCGATCGTGATCGCGCCCGGCACGCCGGCTTCCGCGACGATATAGGCTTCCTGCTCGTGGAAGCGCGCGTTCAGCACCGCGAACAGCTTTGCCGGCTTGCCGGCGCGCGCCGCGGCGTAGAGCTTCTCCATGCCGGATTCGGATGTGAAGTCGATCTGCTTGTAGCCGTGCTTCTTCAGGTACTCGGCCAGCACTTCCGACTTCTCGATCGACGCCGTGCCGACCAGCACCGGCTGCAGCCGCTTGTTGGCGCGCTCGATCTCGGCAAGGATCGCGGCGTATTTCTCGTTCTGGGTGCGGTAGACCTCGTCGTCCTCGTCGAGGCGCGCCACCGGCAGGTTGGTCGGAATCTCCACGACCTCGAGCTTGTAGATGTCGAACAGTTCGTCGGCTTCGGTCAGCGCCGTGCCGGTCATACCGGACAGCTTCTGGTACATCCGGAAATAGTTCTGGAAGGTGATCGAGGCCAGCGTCTGGTTCTCGGGCTGGACCGTGACGTGCTCCTTGGCTTCCAGCGCCTGGTGCAGGCCTTCCGAATAGCGGCGGCCCTGCATCATGCGGCCGGTGAACTCGTCGATGATGATGACCTCGTCGTCGCGGACGATGTAGTCCTTGTCGCGCGTGAACAGCGTGTGCGCGCGCAGCGCCTGGTTGACGTGATGCACGACGGAGACGTTCTCGACGTCGTACAGCGAGTCGCCCTTGAGCTGGCCGGCGTCGCGCAGGAGGTTCTCGAGCTTCTCCATGCCGGCTTCGGTCAGCGTCACCGTGCGCTGCTTCTCGTCGACCTCGAAGTCGGCGAGCTTGCTCAGCTGCGGCATGAAGGTGTCGATCGTGTTGTAGAAATCCGACCGGTCGTCGAGCGGGCCGGAGATGATCAGCGGCGTGCGCGCTTCGTCGATCAGGATCGAGTCCACTTCGTCGACGATCGCGTAGTAGTGCTCGCGCTGGACCATGTCCTCCAGGCGGTACTTCATGTTGTCGCGCAGATAGTCGAAGCCGTATTCGTTGTTGGTGCCGTAGGTGATGTCGCAGCCATAAGCGGCCTTGCGCTCGGCGTCGTCGAGGCCGTGCACGATCACGCCGGTGGTCAGCCCCAGGAACGAATAGATCTGGCCCATCCAGCCGGAGTCGCGGCGGGCGAGGTAGTCGTTGACGGTGACGACGTGGACGCCCTTGCCGGCGAGCGCGTTGAGGTAGACCGCGAGCGTCGCAACCAGCGTCTTGCCTTCGCCGGTCTTCATCTCGGCGATGTCGCCCTCATGCAGCACCATGCCGCCGATCAGCTGAACGTCGAAATGGCGCTGGCCGAGCGTCCGCTTGGCGGCCTCGCGCACCGTGGCGAAGGCCGGAACCAGGATGTCGTCGAGCGTCTTGCCGCTGGCGAGCTGCTGCTTGAATTCGGCGGTGCGGGCCTTGAGCTGATCGTCCGTCAATTTGACGAGCTCGGGCTCCAGCGCGTTGATGGCGTTGACGCGGGACTGATACCCCTTGACCCGACGGTCGTTGGCGGAGCCGAAAAACTTGCGGGCGAGCGCGCCGATCATGCGAAATTCCTGTTCTTCGGTCTCGGGTTCGGTCTTCGTTCAGTCTTGAAGTTCGGTCTGGATTACAGCCTGAGATGGTCCGCCGGATCGCCTATCAACTCACCGTGACGCGCTACGGTTCGAGCCCCGGCCCGGAGCTCCTCCGCCAATTGAGTGGGAAACAGGCCATCCTGGGTTCAACGGCAAAAAACGCAGCAAAATAAGCGTTCTCACCGCTGACGCGGTTGGCCAGAGATATGGCCCGGTCGGGGGGTTGTCAACGCTGGCAAGATGTCAAGGAATTCATCATTTTGACAAGACTTTCGCGTTGCCAATGTAACACGATTGGGCGAGTGTCCGCCCCGCTCGAGCTTCCCCCCTTTGAGACAAGGATTTTGCATGACCACCTCGCCCCCGGAAACCAAAACCGGCCTGCGCCTCGGCCTCGCCACCCTGGCCGCGACGGGCTGTCTTGTCGCAGTGCTGGCTGCCGGGCTTCCGGTCCGGGCCGCGGAATCCGACCCGGTGCTGGCGAAGGTCAACGGTTCGGAGATCCACGCCAGCGACGTGGCGCTCGCCGAGGAGGAACTCGGCCCGAGCCTGCAGCAGATGGACCCCTCGACCCGCAAGGACAACGTGCTGTCCTTCCTGATCGACATGAAGATCGTGTCCAAGGCCGCCGAGGACAAGAAGATCGAGAACAATGACGACTTCAAGAAGCGGCTCGCCTTCACCCGCAACCGCCTGTTGATGGACAGCCTGCTTGCCAGCGAGGGCAAGGCCGCGACCACCGACGACGCCATGAAGAAGGTCTATGACGAGGCCGCCAAGCAGATCACCGGCGAGCAGGAGGTGCGCGCCCGCCATATCCTGGTCGAGACCGAGGACGAGGCCAAGGCGATCAAGGCCGAGCTCGAGAAGGGCGCCGACTTCGGCGAGCTCGCCAAGAAGAAGTCCAAGGACCCCGGCGCCTCCGACGGCGGCGACCTCGGCTTCTTCACCAAGGAGCAGATGGTGCCGGAATTCTCCGCGGTCGCCTTCTCGCTCGAGCCGGGCAAGATCTCCGATCCGGTGAAGTCGCAGTTCGGCTGGCACATCATCAAGGTCGAGGAAAAGCGCAACCGCAAGGCGCCCGACTTCGAGCAGGTGAAGGCCCAGATCGAGACCTACGTGACCCGCAAGGCCCAGGCCGACTACGTCGCCAAGCTGCGCGAGGCCGCCAAGGTCGAGCGCATGGACAAGCCGGCCGACGCCGCCGCGCCTACGGATGCCGCCAAGGACGCGCCGAAGCCGGCCGACAACAAGATGGCGCCGGCGAAGAAGTAAGCTTCGCGAAACAGATGCAGTTGCGATGGCCGGGCATGTCCCGGCCATTTGCGTTTTTGCGGCGCCTTCCATTGATTGCGTCGTCCCGGCGGAAGGCCGGGACCCATACGCCGCGGCGGAGTTCTTGTCGTGGCAGCAGTTTCTTGAACAATTCATGACGGTGGTCATGGGTCCCGGCCTTCGCCGGGAGGACGACGCCGTTACGCGTTCGCATCGCAGCCCTCTCCCGCTTCTCACGACGAGATGTTATGGAGCGCTTCCCTCCCCGTAGCCGGAAGGTTGCCGATGTCCACCGCCGTCTCTCCCCTCGCCCCATCAGACGTTCCCGAGATGCCCGTGATCGCGGGTGTGCGGCTTGCGACCGCTGCCGCCGGCATCCGCTACAAGGGGCGCACCGACGTGCTGCTCGCGCTGCTCGACAAGGGCACCACGGTGGCCGGCGTCTTCACCAAGTCGAAGTGCCCGTCGGCGCCGGTCGAATGGTGCCGCGCCAAGCTGAAGGGCGGCGCTGCGCGCGCGCTGGTGGTCAATTCCGGCAATGCCAATGCCTTCACCGGCAAGACCGGCAAGGCGTCCACCGCACTGACCGCGCAGATCGCGGCGAAGGCGGTCGGCTGTTCGACGTCGGACGTGTTCCTCGCCTCCACCGGCGTGATCGGCGAGCCGCTCGACGCCACCAAGTTCGACGGCGTGCTGGCGCAGCTCGCGGAGACCGCGACCCCCGATCGCTGGATGGACGCGGCGAAGGCGATCATGACCACCGACACTTTCCCGAAAATCGCCACCGCGACCGTGAAGCTCGGCAAGGCCAAGGTGACGATCAACGGCATGGCCAAGGGCGCGGGCATGATCATGCCCGACATGGCGACCATGCTGTCGTTCATCTTCACCGACGCGCCGCTCTCGGCATCGGTGCTGCAATCCCTGCTCAAGGCCGGCGTCGAGGACACATTCAATGCGCTGACCATCGACGGCGACACCTCGACCTCGGACACGCTGCTGGCATTCGCGACCGGCGCCGCTGCCGCCCATGGCGCGCCGAAGATCTCGCGCGCCAGCGACCCGCGGCTGAAGGCCTTCACCAAGGCATTCCAGCAGATCCTCGCTGATCTGTCCGAGCAGGTCGCGCGCGACGGCGAAGGCGCCCGCAAGCTGGTCGAGGTCGTGGTCGAGGGCGCCACCACCAAACCGTCGGCGCGCAGAATCGCGATGTCGATCGCCAATTCGCCGCTGGTGAAGACCGCGATCGCCGGCGAGGACGCCAATTGGGGCCGCGTGGTGATGGCGGTCGGCAAGGCCGGCGAGCCCGCCAACCGCGACAAGCTCTCGATCTCCTTCAACGGCATCCGCGTCGCCAAGAGCGGCGCGCGCGACCCGTCCTACAACGAGAAAGAGGTGTCGGAGGCAATGAAGGCGCCGAAGATCCAGATCAAGGTCGCGCTCGGCCTCGGCAAAGCCAAAGACCGCGTGCTGACCTGCGACCTCACCAAGGAATACGTCGCGATCAACGGCGATTACCGGTCGTAATTGCTTCCGTCATTCCGGGATGGTCCGAAGGACCAGACCCGGAACCTCGAGATTCGGGGTTCGATGCTGGCGCATCGCCCCGGAATGACGCCTACGGCGTCAGCTCGAGATCCGCGCGTCGGCGACGGCCTTCTTGAACAGCGCATTCATCGCGTCCGCGATGCCCTGCGTCGGGCTGACCTCGAAATAGAAGCCCGGCGAGGCGCAGGCCTGCATGTTCTGCGCGATCTGGCTGTTCGGCGACGGGCCGAACGGGCCCTGGTTGAACGGATCGATCCAGGTCATGTACCAGCTGTTGGTCGGCAGCTGCAGGTAAGTCGTGTAGAGCACCGCGATCTTGATGCCGCGATTCTTGATGGCGGTGCACAGCGCCGGATTGATCGGCGACTGGCAGCGATTGCCGCCGCTGATCGGCTTCAGGCAGCTTGAATTCGGCTCGTCGGCCACGCCGTCGGAAACGAAGAACAGATATTTCATCGGCGCCGCCGCCGTGCCCGGGCCCGGCGCGCTGATCGCGTTGCTGATGGCCGGAAGCACCGTCGAGAACTGGCTGTCCTTGTCGGCGGTGTAGGCATCGTTGTTGCCGTAGACGCCCATCAGGTCGATGTTGCCGGCCGCGGTCTTGGCGCTCGACAGGCTGGTCGACAGCGAGAACAGCGCGCGCAGGCCGATCGTCTTCGACGAGGCGCCGAAATCGTAGATCGCCATCCGGTACTGGCTGGCATAGGTCGCGGTGTTCGCGGCCGTGTCCATCAACTGCTGGGTCGCGCTGCGCAGCACGTCGATCCGCGTCGTGACGCCGAGCGTCTTGGCGAGATTGTAATAGTTGTTGGCGTCGTTGTAGTCGTGACAGGCGAAGGCGCACTTGTCGGACGTGTTGTTGACCATCTTGGTCACGTCGGCGGGCGTCGCCGCGACGCCCATCGACGGCGAGTTGTCGAGCAGGAGATAGAAGTCGATATAGAGCGGCATGTTCGCGGTCGAGGTCGACGCGCCGGTCACCGTCATCTTGCTTTGCCCGATCACGCCGAGAAACATGGTCGGGACATCGGCGGTGAACTTGACCGTCGAGGTGATGACGCCGCCGGTCTTGGTCATGGTCGGCGTCACGCTGGTCAGCGTGAAGCCGTTCTGGTTGAAGATGTTGCCGTTGAAGATCTTGGTCGCGTCGGCTTCGCCAACCGATATCTCGCCGTCCGAGGTCATGGCGCCGGCAGCAATGAAGCCGGGCGATGCCTTGGCGATCGATCCGACGCTCGCGGCGTCGGCGGCCGATATCAGCTTGCTGCGGATCTGGTTGGCGCGGGAATAGTCGACCGCGCATCCGACCGCGACGACGAGCGGCAGCACAGCGAGGCCAAAGGTCATCGCGATGTTGCCGGAGCGATCGCGGCGGAAACGGCTGATGGTTCGGATCAAGGTGCTCATGGGTTATGTCGGCAAAGAATATGGGCAGATAAATGAGAACCTTCACCTTGCCGGATACGAATTAAGGCCGGCTTATCGCAATCGCGGAAAGCCGCGCGGGCATAAATCGTTTGGCTGGCGGCGCGTTGCTGGTTAATGAAAGCTTGCAGACCGGAAGGAATCCCCCGCCGCATGGCTGACATCAAACTGACCCTCGTCGTCGCCTGCGCGCTGGTCGATGCCGACAAGCGCGTGCTGCTGGCGCAGCGCCCAGAAGGCAAGGCGCTGGCCGGCCTGTGGGAATTCCCCGGCGGCAAGATCGAGCCCGGCGAGCGGCCGGAGCAGACCCTGATCCGCGAGCTGCACGAGGAGATCGGCATCACCGTGAGCGAGCCGTGCCTCGCGCCGCTGACCTTCGCCAGCCATGCCTACGAGACCTTCCATCTGCTGATGCCGCTCTACATCTGCCGGCGCTGGGAAGGCGTCGCGGTGGCGCGCGAGGGCCAGAACCTCGCCTGGGTCCGCGCAAGCAAGCTGCGCGACTACCCGATGCCGCCCGCGGACATCCCGCTGCTGCCGCATCTGATCGATCTGTTGTTGTGATCCTCGTAGCCTCTCCCGCGTGCGAGGGAGGCGCGGCTATCCAAAATATCGAAAACAACCCCATGCAAAGGAGCCGGCGGTGGCCGGCGTTCGACCAGGCGACTTGACACGTCGGGCAACTCACCGGCACAATTCCATTATTCCGAAATCGCGCAAGCAACCCTCGCCCCTTTGTGGGGAGAGCGTCGGCCGCCCTCGGCGGCAGTCTCTAAGAGATGCCGAAGCAAAAGATTTCGCTGGCGCACATGAGCGAGCGACCGTGAGGGACGCACAATGGACGGGCTCCCTCCCCCCTTGCGGGGGAGGGCTGGGGAGAGGGGCGCCACACGGCGCGCTCGCTCGGCATGCATCTCGAAGATGTAGAATTGCGAAAGTGATGATCACACTAATATCTCGCCCGGGGCTACCCCTCTCCCCGACCCTCCCCCGCAAGGGGGGAGGGAGCCTGAGCAGCGTGCCCACCTCACACTTCAGCGCTTCACAGCCTTCACCGCCGCTTCCAGACTCGCCTTCGCCGAGCCGGGCCGCAGCGGCTTCGGCTGGCTTTCATGCGGCGCCCAGCCGGAGAGCCAGACGATGTCGAAGGTGGCGCGGATGCGGCCGTCGGCATCGGCGAAGCGTTCGCCGTAGATCTGCGCCATCCGCAGCATGGTGGCGCGGCGGGTCGGGATGCGGCGGCGCTCGCGCAGCACATTGGTGGCGCCCATGCGTCTGAGATCGGCCATCAGCGCGAACGCGCTGGCATAGCGCACCACGACGCGGTCGACGTCGGTGACCGGCAGCGCGAAGCCCGCCCGCTGCAACAGCGCGCCGATGTCGCGCAGATCGGCGAACGGCGCGACGCGCGGCGACACCCCGCCCTCGCATTCGGCCTCCGCCGCGGCAAAGCTCTGCCGCAGCTCGGTCAGCGTGTCGCCGCCGAGCATCGCAGCGAGCAGCAGCCCGTCCGGCTTCAGCGCCCGGCGGATCTGCGCCAGCACGCCCGGCAGATCATTGACGAACTGGAAGGCGAGCGCGGAGACCACGAGGTCGCGCGATTCCGGCGGCAGACCGAGCGACTCCGCTGCGCTGAAACCAACCGCATCGACCGCTGCGACACGCCCGCGCAGAGCGTCGGCGAGCCCGTCCCCCGGCGTCCAGAGGTCGGCCGCCGCGGAAAAGCTGCGCGACACCGCCTGCAAGCGGTCTGCCATGTCTTCCATCGCGCGCTCGAGCAGGAACGTCGCCGCCCCCGCTGCCTGCGCACGCACCAGCCGCGCGCCGAGCAAGGCGCGATCGAACAGGACGGGAGCGGTGGTCGGGGTCGATGCCATCCGCGCTGGTTACGCCGGACCGCCGCCGCAGGCAATGCGTTGCTTGAGACGAACCAAGCGAGCCGCTAGCCTGATGGTTGCCGCCATATTCACCAAGATTGTGGGGAATTTCCCATGCTTGCGATTCACCTTCGGGATATCAACGCCGGCGTAATCGGGGCGTGGCAGCTTGCCTTCGCCGACCTGCCCGACGTGCACGTATCTCGCGGCGACATTTTCGAACACAAAGCCGACGCCATTGTCAGCCCAGCGAACAGCTTTGGCTTTATGGACGGCGGAATCGACCTTCTTTACTCGAAATTCTTCGGCTGGACGCTTCAGACCGACCTGCAGGCCGCGATCGCAGAGCATCACCATGGCGAGCTGCCGGTCGGGCAAGCCGCCATCGTCGCGACCGGTCACGACTTCATTCCGTTCCTGGTCAGCGCACCCACCATGCGGGTCCCATCGGACATCAGCGCGACCGTCAATGTGTATCTTGCGTTCCGGGCTGCGCTGATTGCCGTCCTGGCCCATAATGTCCGCACAAAGGCGCCCATTCGGACCTTGCTTGCTCCAGGACTGGGCACCGGAATTGGCGCCGTTGCACCTGAGGCCGCAGCACGCCAAATGCGGCTCGCCTACGACGCGATTGTTGGCGGCCGGGGCGTCGAGAAGCGTGGCGCGCGGGCAATCTTGCGCGAACACCATGAAATGCTCTCCTAACCGTCAATACCTTAGCGCCTTGAGCCTGTACGGCTCAAACGCTAGCCTCACGCCCATGGACGCCGAGGCATCACCGACACGCTCCATTACCGGACACATTCAGCGCGCGCTTGGTGCGGTCGGGGGCGCGTGGCTGCGCACGGCGCGGCTGGCGCTCGATATCGCGCTGCCGACGCTATGCGTTTCGTGCCGCGAGCCGGTCGATGGCGAGGGGGTGTGCGCGGCCTGCTGGGCCAGATTGTCGTTCATCGCGCCGCCGTTTTGCCCGCGGCTCGGCATTCCCTTTGTCTACGATCCGGGGCCCGAGCTGCTGTCGATGGAGGCGATCGCCAATCCGCCCGCCTACCAGCGCGCCCGCGCCGCGGTGCGCTATGACGATGTCGCGCGCACGCTGGTGCACGCATTGAAATACCAGGATCGCACCGATCTGGCGCCGACAATGGGTCGCTGGATGGCGCGGGCGGGGAAGGAATTGCTCCGCGACGCCGATCTGCTGGTTCCGGTTCCTCTGCACTGGCGGCGCGGCTGGAGCCGGCGCTACAACCAGTCCGGGGCGCTCGCCAAGGTGATCGCGCGCCAGAGCGGCGTCAAAATGGCTGCCGAAGCGCTGCGGCGCATCCGCGCCACCGAGCAGCAGATCGGGTTGTCACGCAAGGACCGCGCCAGCAATGTCCAGGGTGCATTCGGGGTCGCCGATGAACGCAAGGCTGACGTCCAGGGACGCCGTGTCATCCTGATCGACGACGTCCTGACCTCGGGTGCGACAGTGGATGCCTGTGCGCGGGCGCTGCTCCGCGCCAAAGCCGCGCAGGTCGACGTGCTGGTGTTTGCCCGGGTTGTCGATACCCACCGCGCTCCCATATAATCTGTCATTCAGGTTCAACCGAGCGCACCATGACCGCTGCCATTGAAATCTACACCCGCCCGGGCTGCGGTTATTGCACCGCGGCCAAATCGCTTTTGACGCGCAAGAACGCCGTGTTCACCGAATTGAACGTCGCCAGCAACCCGGCTTATCGCGACGAGATGTACGGCCGCGCCGGTGCCGGCTCGACCTTCCCGCAGATCTTCATCGGCAAGACCCATGTCGGCGGTTGCGACGAGCTCTACGCGCTCGACCGCGAGGGCAAGCTCGACGGCCTGCTCAGCAACGGAGGCGGCGCCTGATGACGGAGAACATTTTCACCGCCGCCATGGTGCAGATGCGCACCGGGCTCTTGCCGGAGCCGAGCCTCGAGCAGGGCACGCGGCTGATCCGCGAGGCCGCGGCGCAAGGTGCCAAATACGTGCTGACCCCCGAGGTCAGCAACATGATGCAGCTGAACCGCAAGGCGCTGTTCGAGCACCTGGCGAGCGAAGAGGACGATACGTCGCTCAAGGCGTATCGCGCGCTGGCCGCCGAATTGAAGATCCATCTGCATATCGGCTCGCTGACGCTGCGCTACTCGCCGGAGAAGGCGGTCAACCGGTCGTTCCTGATCGGGCCCGAGGGCAATCTGCTCGCGAGCTACGACAAGATCCATATGTTCGATATCGATCTGCCGGGCGGCGAAAGCTATCGCGAATCGGCCAATTACCAGCCCGGCGAGACCGCCGTGATCTCCGACCTGCCGTGGGGCCGGATCGGACTGACGATCTGCTACGACGTGCGCTTCCCGGCACTGTATCGTGCGCTGGCCGAAGCCGGCGCGTCGTTCCTCACCGTGCCGTCCGCCTTCACCCGCAAGACCGGCGAGGCGCATTGGCACACGCTGCTGCGCGCCCGCGCCATCGAGACCGGCTGCTTCGTGTTCGCAGCGGCGCAGGCCGGCCTGCATGAGAACAAGCGCGAGACCTTCGGCCATTCGCTGATCATCGACCCCTGGGGCGAGATCCTCGCCGAGGGCGGCGTCGAGCCGGGCGTGTTCCTGGCCGAGATCGATCCGGCCAAGGTCGAGACCGCGCGCAAGACCATTCCCTCGCTGCAGCATGGCAGGCGTTTCGGCATCGCCGACCCCAAGGCCGGCCCGGAACATCTGCACCTCGTCCGGGGTTCGGCATGATCCGCTACACGCTGCGCTGCGAGCGCGGCCACCAGTTCGAGAGCTGGTTCCAGAGCTCCTCGGCCTATGAATCGCAGGAGCGACGCCACCTGATCGATTGCCCGTCCTGCGGCTCAAGCAAGATCGAGCGCGCGATCATGGCGCCGCAGGTCGTCAGCAAGAAGGGCCGCGAACCGGCCCGGCCGGCGCCGGCCGCGCCCGTCGAAGCGGCTGGCAATGAATCGACGTCGCTGATGATGGCGCAGGAGCGCGAGCTGCGCAGCAAGCTCAAGGAGCTGCGCGACCATATCGTGAAGAACGCCGACAATGTCGGCGACCGCTTCCCGAACGAAGCGCGCAAGATGCATTACGGCGATATCGAGCACCGGCCGATCTATGGCGAAGCCTCGCCCGAAGAGGCCCGGGCGCTGATCGACGAGGGCGTCGAGGTCTCGCCGCTGCCGACGCTGCCGGAAGACCGGAATTGATTCACTCCGTCATTCCGGGGCCTGCGGAGCAGGAACCCGGAATCTCGCGCGACAACCTCTGGATTCCGGGTTCGGTGCTGCGCACCGCCCCGAAATGACGGCCACGAGGAAGCATGACCCCCGACTCATTTTCCTCCTGGCAGGTCTGGGCGTTTCTTTCCGCCGTCTTCGCCGCGCTGACCGCGATCTTCGCCAAGGTCGGTGTCGAGGGCATCAACTCCGATCTCGCCACCCTGATCCGCACTGTGATCGTCTTGATCACGCTGTCGGCCATCCTGTTCGCGACCGGGCAGTTCACCCAGTCCGGCCCGATCTCGACGAAGAGCTGGCTGTTCCTGCTGCTGTCCGGGCTCGGCACCGGCGCGTCGTGGATCTGCTATTTCCGCGCGCTCAAGCTTGGACCGGCCACACTCGTCGCGCCGATCGACAAGCTCAGCGTGGTGCTGGTCGCGCTGTTCGGCGCCACCTTCCTCGGCGAACGCCCCTCGGCCTATGGCTGGATCGGGATCGCGCTGATCTCCGCGGGCGCGGTGCTGATCGCGGTCAAAGGCTGATCGCGTTTTCGACCGAAGTGGCCACCGGTTCGCGTGAAGAAAACGCACCAAGCGAGAGTTCTACGCCGCGATCAACAAGGCGACGCCGATCACGATCAGCACGATGCCGAACACCTCGCGCAGCGAGAACGGCTGCTTGAGCGAGAAATACGCCACGCCCTGCGCGAACAGCACCTCGATCAGCGCCAGCGTGCGCACATTGGCGGCGGCGGTGAGCGCGAATGCCAGGAACCAGAATTGCGATGAGAACGCGCCCATGAAGCCCGCGAACATCGAGGGCCGCCACAGCTTGAGGATCGACCTCAGCACGTCGGGTGCGCGCAGCAACAGATAGACCGACAGAATCAGCGTCTGCACGAGGAGGCTCCACATCAGCGTGTAGGAGGCCGCCGTGACAAACGAGACCGAGGGCACCGCGATGATCGCGCCGCGAAAGCTTACCGCCGAGATCGCGAACACCGCGGCGGCGCCGAGGCCGAGCACGGTCGGGCGCAGGTCGGCAAAGCTCTTTTGCCCGCCGGGCCGTAGCGCGGTGACGACGACGCCGATGGTCGCGATCACGATTGCGATCACCTTGGTCGTCGTGAGATGGTCGCCGAGGAAGATGAAGCCGAAGATCGCGGTCTGGATCGCCTCGGTCTTCATGTAGGCCGTGGTCACCACGAAGGAGCGGTCGTTCATCGCCAGCAGCATGAAGCCGGTGCCGACGATCTGGCTGAGCGCGCCGGTCACCAGCCACGGCCAGAACGCGGCCGCCGGCCACGGCACGCGATCGCCGGTCAGCAGCACCGCCAGCGCGAAGAACACCACCGAGAACGGCAGGCCAAACAGGAAGCGGATATTGGTCGCGCCCCAGGTGCCGAGCGGTCCGGTCAGATGCCGCTGCATCGCATTGCGCGCCACCTGTCCGAACGCGGCAACGACGGTGAAGGGAATCCAGAGCGAGGCGATCGTGAACATGGGGAATAAGGAAAGCATGCCGGCGGGGGGACACGCACAGGGTGCCGATTGCCGCTGACGCGGTCAACCGAATGGGCGCATGACTGGGCTGCGCGGCGCCCACAAACTCGATGTCGTCCCTGCGAAAGCAGGGACCCATAACCACAGGAAGCAGTTCGTGGCACACCGGTCAGACAAGCAGATCGCTGAGGTCCCGCCACTCGGGATTGTCGCGCTCGATCAGTTCGATCTTCCAGTCACGCTTCCATTTCTTGAGCTGCTTCTCGCGCGTGATGGCCTCATCCGAGAGTTGGTAGGACCGACATGCACGAGGCGATACACACCGTATCTTTTGACAAACGACGAGCCTTTGCCGTTGCGATGCTGCTCAAGCCTCGTCTGAACGGAATTCGTTACGCCGATATACAGCGTGCCATGGCGTCGGCTGGCGAGGATGTAGACATAATACATGCTGGGAACGCGGACCTCGCCCGATTGTCCGGGCCGGTGGTTATTGATCCCTGCTTTCGCAGGGACGACAGCGGTTATGTGGATGCCTCGGTCCCTTTTCACACCTCTTCCGCCACCACCATGTAGTTCACGTCCATGTCGGTCGACACGGTCCATTTGTCGGCGAGCGGGTTGTAGACCACGCCGGCCTGCTCGGTGACGGTGAGGTTGACGTCGCCGAGGTAGCGCTCGAGCTCGGCGGGGGTGACGAACTTGCTCCACTCATGGGTGCCGCGCGGCAGCCAGCGCAGCACGTATTCCGCGCCGACGATCGCCAGCGCGAAGCTCTTCCAGTTGCGGTTCAGGGTCGAGACCACCATCAGCCCGCCGGGCTTGAGCATGACCGCGCAGCGCTTGATGAAGGCGCCGACGTCGTTGACGTGCTCGACCACCTCCATCGCCAGCACGATGTCGAAGCGCTCGCGGGCGTCCATCTCCTCCACCGTGGTGCAGCGGTAGTCGATCGACAGATGGCTCTTGTCGGCGTGCAGCTTCGCGGCAGCAATGTTGGTGGCGGACGGATCGATCCCGATCACCTGGGCCCCTAACCGCGTGAACGGCTCGCAGAGCAGGCCGGCGCCGCAGCCGATGTCGAGCAGGCGCAGACCGGACAGGCAGCTGAGGCTCTTGGCGTTACGCTCGAACTTGCGGCAGGCCGCGTCGCGGATATAGGTCAGGCGCAGCGGGTTGATCTTGTGCAACGGCGCCATCTTGCCGCGCGGATCCCACCATTCATCGGACAGTTTCGAGAATTTCGCGACCTCGGCCGGATCGACCGAACTGGCGGAGGCATTGGCGGAGGAACTGGAAACCGTTGATTGCGTAGCCATGATTGCGCACGCCCCTATCGCGCGGTGATCGAATTGCGGAACGAGAGCGGCGCGGCGATGGTCTTGATGGTCTCGATGCCCTCGCCGACGCCGCGGATGGTGACGTCGCCATAATTGAGCAGGCGTCCCATGATGCTCTGGTTGACGTCGACGCTCTCGACCTTGTCGAGGCTCATCTCGAAGGTGCGCCGCTTGATGAAGCCGCTCTTGTGCACCACGCGGAAATTGGTGACGTCGGTTTCGGTGGTCCAGCGGTGGAACCAGGCCGCGGCGGTCCAGTACAGCGCCGCGACCGCGACCACGGCGGCGGCGGCCAGGCAGGCCATCACGAGGCCGTCAACGGTCGTCATCCGCGACAGGATCAAGAGCGCCAGCACCAAGATCCAGGCCCCGATCGCCGGCAAATAGAACATCCAGTGCGCATTGGTGGAATACAGCACCTTCTCGCCAGGCTGCAGGATCTCGTCGATATAACGTCCCATCCAATCTGCCTTCGAGTTGCCCTCGTGTTACCCGTGCGCCACAACCCGCCCGCAACCGGTCAAAACACCCCCAAAAGACCCTCGAGGGCCCCCTACCTACCGGCTTGCCCCCGGGCGCGGCGCTATGTATACGCGCGTTTCGGTCCCCGCGCTTGCGGTTTTCGGCGTGGGTTAACCTACTTATCCTCTTAAAGGAATAGACGCGTCGTCATGGGCCGCCTCGTGATGAAATTCGGCGGTACATCCGTCGCCAATATCGATCGTATCCGCAACGTCGCGCAGCACGTGAAGCGCGAGGTCGACGCGGGCCACGAGGTCGCCGTCGTCGTCTCCGCGATGTCCGGCAAGACCAATGAGCTGGTGGCCTGGTGCACCGACGCCTCGCCGATGCACGACGCGCGCGAATATGACGCGGTGGTCGCCTCCGGCGAACAAGTCACCTCGGGCCTGCTCGCGATCGTGCTGCAGGGCATCGGCATCCAGGCGCGCTCCTGGCAGGGCTGGCAGATCCCGATCAAGACCTCGGACGCGCACGCTTCGGCGCGCATCCTCGATATCGACGGCACCGAGATCATCACCCGCTTCAAGGAGCGCAAGGAAGTCGCCGTGATCGCCGGCTTCCAGGGCATCAATCCCGACACCGGCCGCATCACCACGCTCGGCCGCGGCGGCTCGGACACCTCGGCGGTTGCGATCGCGGCTGCGCTGAAAGCCGACCGTTGCGACATCTACACCGACGTCGACGGCGTCTACACCACCGATCCCCGCGTGGTGCCGAAGGCGCGCCGGCTCAACAAGATCGCCTTCGAGGACATGCTGGAACTGGCCTCGCAGGGCGCCAAGGTGCTGCAGGTTCGCTCGGTGGAACTCGGCATGGTGCACAACATGCCGATCTTCGTGCGCTCCAGCTTCGACAAGCCAGAGGATATCGACCCGCACGCCAACCAGCCGCCGGGCACGCTGATCTGCAGCGAGGAGGAAATCATGGAAATGCACGTCGTCACCGGCATCGCCTTCTCCAAGGACGAAGCCCAGATTTCCGTGCGCCAGATCGAGGACAAGCCCGGCGTCGCCGCCGCGATCTTCGGGCCGCTCGCGGATGCCAATATCAATGTCGACATGATCGTGCAGAACGTGTCCGAGGACGGCAAGACCACCGACCTCACCTTCACCGTTCCGGCCGGTGATTATAACCGCGCCAAGGACACGATTACCGCCGCCAAGGCCAAGATCGGCTACGCCAGGCTCGATACCGCGACCGACGTCGCCAAGGTCTCGGTGATCGGCAGCGGCATGCGCAGCCATGCTGGCGTCGCGGCGAAGGCGTTCAAGGCGCTGGCCGACCGCAACATCAACATCCGCGCCATCACCACCTCCGAGATCAAGTTCTCGGTCCTGATCGACGCCGCCTACACCGAGCTCGCGGTCCGCACGCTGCACACGCTGTACGGCCTCGACCAGGCGTAGGTCCTGCATTTCACCTCTCCCGGAGAGAGAGGTCGGATTCGAGCGCAGCGAGAAATCCGGGTGAGGGGCTTCCGGTCCATCGAGAGACCTGATCCCCTCACCCGGCGCTTCGCGCCGACCTTTCCCTCCGGGAGAGGTAAGAAGCCGCCCTGCTGCTCCCGCCCCGGAGTTAGAATTTCTCTTAGCGGGCGCAGCATTGGGCTGACGCAGACGTTATTTGCTACTGGCAGGCGTTTTGCTTGGCAAAGCAAGCCTCGATTGGCTATACGGCCAGTCAGGTAGGCTGTCGCAAACTGTGGCACAGTTTCGGTGATCGCGAATCGGCGGGAACTGGCGAGCGGCGACACCGAATGACTAAAATTGTTGTTTTTGACGAGTTTTGCGCCAGCGGCCGGCCGCACCGGTGTGCTGGCTTCGTGGGGAGGGACTGAAACACATGCGGAGCGCGTCGGGAGGCCCCCGCATCCTGTTGAGACGGCTTCGCGAGACCATGGCGGAGCAAGTCTCCGCCCAGGAGCGGCTCGACAAGATCGTGGTGCTGATCGCGGCCAACATGGTGGCCGAGGTCTGCTCCTGCTACGTGCTGCGCATCGACAACACCCTCGAGCTCTACGCCACCGAAGGTCTGAACCGCGACGCCGTCCACCGCACCGTGATGAGCGCGCATGAGGGCCTGGTCGGCCTCGTCGCCAGCGAGGCGACACCGCTCAATCTGTCCGACGCGCAAAGCCATCCGGCCTTCGCCTATCGCCCGGAGACCGGCGAAGAGGCCTACCACTCGTTCCTCGGCGTGCCGATCCTGCGCGCCGGCAACACGCTCGGCGTGCTCGTGGTGCAGAACCGCGCCAAGCGCACCTATGTCGAGGAAGAGGTCGAGGCGCTGCAGACCACCGCCATGGTGCTGGCGGAGATGATCGCCTCCGGCGAGCTTGCCGCGCTGGCGCAGCCCGGCGCCGAGCCCGCCGCGCGGCACTCGCTGCACAAGACCGGCGCGGTGCTCTCCGACGGCATCGCGCTCGGCCATGTCGTGCTGCACGAGCCGCGCGTCGTCATCACCAACTACATCGCCGAGGATCTGCCGAAGGAGATCAAGCGGCTCGACACCGCGCTCGCCAATTTGCGCGCCGATCTCGATCGCATGCTGGAGCGCGGCGATGTCGCCGACGGGGGCGAGCACCGCGAGGTGCTGGAAGCCTACCGCATGTTCGCCAACGACCAGGGCTGGTCGCACAAGCTGCATGAGGCGGTCGCCACCGGCCTCACCGCGGAAGCCGCCGTCGAGCGCGTGCAGTCCGACACCCGCGCGCGCATGCTGCGCTCGACCGATCCCTATCTGCGCGACCGCCTGCACGACCTCGAGGATCTCGGCCATCGCCTGATGCGGCAGCTGGTCGGCCAGGACCATGCGCCGTCGCGCGAGCAGCTGCCCGACAATGCCATCCTGATCGCCCGTGCGATGGGCCCGGCGGCACTGCTCGATTATGACCGCAAGCGGCTGCGCGGCCTGGTGCTGGAGGAAGGCACCGCGAATTCCCACGTCTCGATCGTGGCGCGCGCACTCGGCATTCCCGCGGTCGGCGAGGTGCCGAACGCGCCCGGCATCGCCGATCCGGGCGATGCCATCATCGTCGACGGCATTTCCGGCGAGATCTATGTCCGCCCCTCCGCCGAGATCGAATCCGCCTATGCCGAGCGCGTCCGGTTCCGGGCGCGCCGGCAGGCGCAATATTCGGCGCTGCGCGACAAGGCCTGCGTGACCAAGGACGGCCAGCCGATCGAGCTTTTGATCAATGCCGGCCTGACCATCGACCTGCCGCATATCGACGACACCGGCAGTGCCGGCATCGGCCTGTTCCGCACCGAATTGCAGTTCATGGTGAGCCCGAACCTGCCGCGCTCGAGCGACCAGCTCGCGCTCTACCGCACCGTGCTCGATGCCGCGGGCTCCAAGCCCGTCACCTTCCGCACGCTCGACATCGGCGGCGACAAGGCGCTGCCCTATATGGAGACCGTGATCGAGGAAAATCCCGCGCTCGGCTGGCGCGCGATCCGGCTCGGTCTCGACCGCCCCGGCCTTTTGCGCGGCCAGATCCGCGCGCTGCTGCGCGCCGGCGGCGGTCGCGCGCTGAAGATCATGTTCCCGATGATCTCCGACATCGCGGAGTTCGACCAGGCCAAGGCGATCGTCGAGCGCGAGCTGACCTATCTGCGCCAGCACGGCCATTCGCTGCCCGAGCGGATCGATATCGGCACCATGGTCGAGGTGCCGGCGCTGCTCTACCAGCTCGACGAGCTGCTGAAGAAGGTCGACTTCGTCTCGGTCGGCTCCAACGACCTGTTCCAGTTCCTGTTTGCGGTCGACCGCGGCAATGCCAAGGTCTCCGAACGCTTCGACATTTTGTCGGCGCCGATCCTGCGCGCGCTGCGCGACATCGTGCGCAAGGCCAAGGCGGCGAAGAAGGCCGCCTCGCTGTGCGGCGAGATGGCGTCGAAGCCGATCGGCGCGCTGGCGCTGATCGCAATCGGCTACCGTTCGCTTTCATTGTCGGCAACCGCGCACGGGCCGGTCAAGGCGATGATCCTCGACCTCGACGCCAAGAAGGCCGAGGCGATGATCAATCCGCTGCTGGACGCGCCGGTCGGCAGCGTCTCGATCCGCGCGGCGCTGACGAAGTTTGCGGAAACCGAGGGGCTGGCCTTGTAGCGACGCTGCCGTCGCCGCTGCCGCCCTTCCGTACCTTCCGCAATTCGAGATACCGCCATGCTACCCGAAGCCAAACTCGACGTCCTGCTCGCCCATCACGCCTCGCTCGAGGCCGAGCTGCTCGGCGAGGTCAAGTCCGAGCGTTATGTTGCGATCACGCGCGAGCTCGCAGAGCTCAACCCGCTGATCGACGCGGTGAAGGCCTATCGTTCCGCGCGTAGCGAGCTCGCCGACACCGAGGCGATGCTGGCGGATGCCGGGACCGACGCCGAAATGCGCAGCATGGCGGAAGCCGAACTGGAAACGCTGCAGGCGCGGCTCGGCGAGCTCGAGCAGCAGATCCGGATCGCGCTGCTGCCAAAGGACGCGATGGACGACCGCAACGTGATGCTGGAAATCCGCGCCGGCACCGGCGGCGACGAGGCCTCGCTGTTCGCCGGCGACCTGTTCCGGATGTATGAGCGCTTCGCGTCCTTGCAGGGCTGGAAGGTCGAGGTGATCTCGGCGAGCGAAGGCACCGTCGGCGGCTACAAGGAAATCATCGCCGAGGTGCAGGGCCGCGGCGCGTTCGCCAAGCTGAAATTCGAATCCGGCGTGCACCGCGTGCAGCGCGTGCCCAACACCGAGACGCAGGGCCGCATCCACACCTCGGCCGCTACCGTCGCGGTGCTGCCCGAGGTGGAGGACGTCGACGTCGATATCAAGGACACCGACTTGCGGATCGAGACCATGCGCGCCGGCGGCGCCGGCGGCCAGCACGTCAACAAGACCGAATCGGCGATCCGCATCACCCATCTGCCGACCGGCATCGTGGTGATGATGCAGGACAGCCGCTCGCAGCACAAGAACCGGGCGTCGGCGATGAACATCCTGCGCTCGCGCATCTACGACGCCGAGCGCCAGCGCGTCGAGGCGGCGCGCTCCGCCGACCGCAAGGAGAAGGTCGGCTCCGGCGACCGCTCCGAGCGCATCCGCACCTATAATTTCCCGCAAGGGAGAGTCACCGATCACCGCATCAACCTGACGCTCTACAAGCTGCCGCAGGTGATCGCGGGCGAAGCGCTCGGCGAATTGATCGACGCGCTGACCACCGAGCACCAGGCGGCACAGCTCGCCGCGCAGGGCGCCGCGGCCTGACGCGCGCCGCCGCTTGCGCCGGCGGATGCTGCGCTCAGTCCTCTCCGGAAGACGGCGAGGACTTCAGCAAGCGGCGCAAGGCCGGGCTCGCGACGCGGCGCAGCTCCTCGATGTTCTTCTTCGAGACCGCCTGGAGCTTCTGCTCGCCCTTTGCCGTCAGCTTGAGCTGAACCCGCCGCGCGTCGTCGGGATCGGCAAGGCGGCTGACCAGCCCGAGCTTTGCCATGCGGTTCATCAGCTCGACGGCGGAGTGATGCCGTATCAGCAGAAACCGGGCGATGTCGCCGACGGTCGGCGGCCCGGGGTCGACGAAACCCTTGATGCCGAGCAGCGCCTGGTGCTGCCGCGGCGTCATTCCGGCCTTCCGGGCGCCCTCCTCGCTGAATGCGAGAAACCTCCGCAACTCGTAGCGAAACTGCGCCAGCGCCCGGTAGTCCACCGCCGCGGCCGCCGCCTTGCGTTTGGGCGCGCCGGCCGGCGCTCGTCGTTGCTTTGGTTGCGGCATTCGATCGTCCTGCTGCAGGCTCGCTCCGCCGGACGGCAGACGCTGTGCAACGCTATCAAGCCAACGCCGGACGCACCATACTACCGGCCGTCCTTCCACCCATGTTTTCAACGGTTTGACGGTCGAGCGGAGGCGCGCAAGCTCAGGGCTGCGGCCAGTGATCGTAGGTCGAGCTCAATATCTTCAGCAGCACGATCTGGAAGGCGACCGGAATCCGCGGGCTCCTGCGGCGAATGGATTTCTCCAGCGCCTCGGTGATCTCGCTCTTGGTGAGATGCCCGGCCGAGGCGCGCGCGACCAGATCGCCCCAGACCTCCGACAACGACTTGCCGGTGTGATGTGGAGACGGGATCGTTATTCCGCGCGCTTCGGCCCAAGCGATGATCTCGCGCATGGTTTGCCGTCCGCAATTTCGCGCGGTCGCGAGATGGCGCGCGGTGAGCAGGCGCAGCAGATCGTCCGGCGGCGTCCAGCCCACCTTCGGCGGCACTTCGTCGAGCAGCTCGACCGCCAGTTCCTTCAGGACGTTGACCGCGCGGATGCTCAGGCTGCCCGATTGCTCGGCGCCACCGTGCTCGGTCACGGCGTGACCGTGCTCGGTCACTGCGTGCTCTCCGGCATTTCCGGTGCGACTTGAAGGCTCCTGGATCATCGCCCCCTCACTTACAGGACCCGCACCCGGTCGGTAAACCCTTCGATACATCGTCGAACGATATTAATTCTATCGTAGGCCGATACGATTCGACGAAAGGTGACATTGACTAAATATGCCGGTGGGGAATTGTAGCTGTGACAGGCTGCTCGATTGCAGCCGGCGCGTCGTGCCGCCGATCGATCCGATCCGGCGACGAGTGAACATGCGCGCCAACAATCAATATAATTGGAGGATACTGAGCGATGAGCACCAAGGATTTTCGGCCGGGCAGCGCCCTCAACGTTTCGCGCCGCACTTTGCTGCAAGCCGGCGCGGGCCTGATCGGCGGCACCGCGCTGCCGGCCTCGATCGCATCGCGGGCATTCGCCGAGGACCATCCGGCGATCGGAACCTTTCCCGCGGGCACGTCGGGCTCTTCGGCGTTCATCGGCATCTCGGTGCCGCGCACCGGCACCTACGCGGTGCAGGGCGAGGATGAGCTCAAGGGCTATCAGCTCGCGATCGAGCACATCAACAGCGGCCACGAGCTGATCAAGAAGATCTCGCCGAAGACCAGCAAGGGCGTGCTGGGCAAGGAGCTGAGGTTCGGCGTCGCGGATTCTGCGGCGAAGCCGAACGAGGCCGTGCAGGCGCAGCAGCGCTTCATCTCCGAGAACAAGGCGGTGATGATCACCGGCGGCACGTCGAGCGCGGTCGCGGTGGCGCTGAACAAGCTGGCGCAGCGCGAGAAGGTGATCTTCGTCTGCGGCATTTCCGGCTCCAACGACACCACCGGCAAGGATTGCGTGCGCTATGGCTTCCGCCAGAACTTCTTCGGCCAGACCGCCGCGGCGGCGATCGCGCCGGTGCTGATCAAGCAGTTCGGCAAGAACAAGAAGGCCGCCTACCTGACGCCCGACTACACCTACGGCCACACCGTCACCAAGTCGATGCAGGACTACCTCGCAAAGGCGGGCTGGACCACCGTTACCAACCAGGTATCGCCGCTCGGCGCGCCGGACTATTCGTCCTATCTGCTCAACGTCGCGAATTCCGGCGCCGACGTGCTGATCAACGTCAACTGGGGTCATGACGCCGTGCTGTCGACGCAGCAGGCCAAGCAGTTCGGCGTGCTCGACAAGATGAAGCTCGTGGTGCCCTACCAGGTGCCGTTCATCGCCCGCGAGACCGGTGGCCTGATGCAGGGCGTCTACGCCGCGACCGATTATTGGTGGACCATCGAGGACAAGTATCCGCTGGCCAAGATGTTCAACGAGGCCTTCGAGAAGAAGTACGGCTACAAGCCGGAATGGGGCGCCGAGAACGCCTATGTCAGCTTCGCGCACTGGGCCCGCATGGTCGAGGAAGCCGGCAGCTTCTATCCGCCCGACGTCATCAAGGCCTATGAGAAGGGCGAGACGCTGCCCTCGCTGGTCGGCGACGTCCACTATCGCCCCGAGGATCACCAGTGCGTCCGCCCCGTCGTCATCGTCCGCGGCAAGATGGAAAAGGAGATGAAGAACAAGGAGGACTATTACGAGGTGGTCGAGATCGTCCCCGGCGACGGCTTGATGCAGAAGCCGGATGCGTTCGGCTGCCATCTCGGCGACTACACCTGATTAACGTGGGAAGACTCGGCGCCGTGGGCGGGGCGACCCGGCCCGCGGCGCCGCTTTTATCGGAACGCATCCTCCATCGACCGGGCCAGATAAAACGGCTGAGTGAACGCGCGCCATGATCAACTGGCCGAATTTCGTCTCGCAACTTTTCAACGGGTTGGCGCTCGGCGCACTGCTGGCGCTGATCAGCTCCGGACTGACGATCATCTACGGCACGCTCGGGGTGCTCAACCTCGCCCACGGCGCCATGTTCATGATCGGCGGCTACGCCGGATATGTGACCTATTCCTACACCGGCTCGTTCATCCTCGCCGTGATCGCGGGCTCGCTGTTCGTGATGGCGCTTGGCGTCGCGATGGAGCGGATCATCATCCGCCATTTCTACCATCGCCCGCATGAGGACCAGCTGCTGGTCACGTTCGGCCTCGGCATCTGCTTCGTCGAGATCGTGCGGCTGATCTTCACCAGCCAGTCGCAGGTAGTGCCGCCGCCGGCGCTGCTGCAGGGCATCACCTCGCTCGGCTTCCTGTTCTATCCGACCTACCGGCTCGCGGTCGTCGGCATCGTCGCGGTCGCGCTCGGCGCGCTGTTCCTGATCCTGTACCGCACCCGGCTCGGCATGATCGTGCGCGCCGGCATCGAGGATTCGGTGATGGTCGATTCGCTCGGCATCAACGTCTACCGCGTCTTCATGATCGTGTTCGGCATCGGCGCGATGGCCGCGGGCTTCGCCGGCATCATCAACGCGCCGGTGGTGTCGCTGACGCCGGGTGTCGGCGACGACATCCTGGTCGAGACCTTCGTGGTGGTGGTGATCGGCGGCGTCGGTTCGTTTCCCGGCGCCATCCTCGGCGGACTGATCGCCGGCGAGATCATCAGCATCACCTCGATGTTCAACCCCGGTTACGCCTACGTCATGCTGTTCGCGGCGATGACGCTCGTGCTGGTGCTCAGACCGCACGGCCTGCTCGGCACGCAGGGCCGCGAATGACGACGGATATCTAGATGCTCAAACAGCGCCCATACCTGATCGAATTCCTGACCGCCGCCGGCCTGATCGTCGCGCCCTTCGTGCTGCCGTGGCTCGGCTTCGCGCCCAACACGGTGAACCGGATCCTGGTCTGGGGCCTGTTCGGCCTCGGCTTCGACATCCTGTTCGGCTTCACCGGCCTGCTGTCGTTCGGCCAGTCGGCCTTTTACGGCACCGGCGGCTTCGTCGCGGCCTATCTGCTGACGCGTGCCGGCTTTCCCTACGTCGTGTTCGCGCTGGTCATCGGCATGATCGCGGCCGCCGCCACCGGCTATCTGATCGGCCTGATCGCACTGCGCCGCACCGGCATCTATTTCGCGATGATCACGGTGGCGATCGCCGAGGTGTTCTTCTTCGTCGAGTTCAATCCGCTGTCGGACTTCACCGGCGGCGAGAACGGGCTGCCGGGCGTGCCGACCCCGAGCTTCAATCTCGGCTTCACCACGCTGCACTTCACCACCGGCTGGTCGCTCTACCAGTTCCTGGCGCTGTGCTACTTCATCGGCGTCGTGATCGCGCTGCGCATCGTGCGCTCGCCGGTCGGCGCCGTGTTCAGCGCGATCCGCGACAATCCGCTGCGCGCGACCGCGGTCGGCCACAACATCCACGGCTACAAGCTGACCGCCTTCGTGATCGCCGCCGCCTATGCCGGCTTTGCCGGCGGGCTGCTCGGCGTGCTGCAGGCCTTCATGCCGCCCGACGCGTTCACCTTCGATACGTCGGGGCAGCTCGTGATGCAGACCGCGATCGGCGGCCGCGGCACGCTGTTCGGGCCGCTGGTCGGCGCCGCGGTCTGGCTGTCGCTGCAGGACTTCCTGCAGGCGGCGCTCGGGCTCGGCGCTGCCTGGAAGCTCGTGCTCGGCATCGTGTTCGTGCTGCTGGTGTGCTTCCTGCGCCGCGGCATCATCGGCGGCCTCGCCGATCTCACCCGCCTCCTGACCGGACAGCGCGGCGCCAAGGAGCCGGACGAAAGCGCACCCGAGGTCGTCCCCATGGCAAGCGACCGGCACGCCGCAGCGCCCGCGCCGAAGCCGGCGGCGGCTCGCGCCGGCGGCAATCCGTCCGGCCCGATCCTCCAGGCCAAAGGCCTGACCAAGCGCTATGGCGGCCTGCTCGCCAACAGCGACATCGACTTCACCGTCAATCACGGCGAGCTGCGCGGCATCATCGGCCCGAACGGCGCCGGCAAGTCGACCTTCTTCAAGATGCTGACCTGCGAGGTGCACCCGAGCTCGGGCACCATCCTGTTCGAGGGCCGCGACATCACCGGCATGAATGTCACCGATGTCTGTCAGCTCGGCCTGACCAAGAGCTATCAGGTCAACCAGCTGTTCGCCGGGCTGACGGTGCGCGAGAATTTGGTGATCGCGGCGCTGTCGGCGCTGCGCGGCAAGTTCAAGCTCGACCTGTTCCGCAGCATCGACAGCATTCCCGGCCTGTCCGAGCGCGTGCAGCAGACGCTCGAGCTGGTCAATCTGACATCAAGGCCGGATACGCCGGTATCCGAGCTCGCCTATGGCGAGAAGCGGCGGCTGGAGATCGGGCTGGCGCTGGCGACGTCGCCGAGCCTGTTGCTGCTCGACGAGCCGCTCGCCGGCATGAGCCCGCGCGAACGCGTCGAGACCGTCAAGCTATTGAAGTCGATCAGCCAGGGCCGCACCATGATCATCATCGATCACGACATGGATGCGCTGTTCGAGCTCGCCGAGCGCGTCACCGTGCTGCAGGAGGGCCGTGTGCTGGTCGAGGGAACGCCGGAAGAGATCAAGACCAATTCGACCGTCCAGGAGGCCTATCTTGGCGGCGTGCATGGAGTGCTCGCCGCATGAGCCTGCTCGAGGTCAACGGACTGAACAGCTACTACGGCGACTCGCACATCCTGTTCGACGTCTCGATGCGCGTCGAGCGCAACGAGGTGGTGGCGCTGCTCGGACGCAACGGCGCCGGCAAGAGCACGACGCTGAAGAGCCTGATGGGCGTCGTCACCCCGCGCCGCGGCTCGGTGATGTTCGACGGCGTCGAGATCTCCGGCCGGAAGAGCCACAAGATCGCGCAGGCCGGCATGCAGCTGGTCCATGAGGAGCGCCGCATCTTCGGCAGCCTGAGCGTCGAGGAGAACCTCGTGATCGCCGGCCTGACCGCCTCGCAGCGCTGGCCGCTCGACCGCATCTACGAGATGTTTCCGCGGCTCCGAGAGCGGCGGAGCAATCGCGGCACCGACCTGTCGGGCGGCGAGCAGCAGATGCTGGCGATCGCGCGCGCCCTGGTGCGCGATCCCAAGATCATCCTGCTCGACGAGCCGTTCGAGGGACTGGCGCCGGTGATCGTGCGCGACCTGATGAAGGCGTGCCGCGATCTGGCCGAGGCCGGGCAGACCATCGTGCTGGTGGAGCAGAACCTCGCCGCGACGCTCGCGCTGGCGCAGCGCATCTACATCATCAACAACGGGCACATCGTCCACGAAGGTCCCGCGCAGGAGATCAAGGCGCAGCCCGACGTCCTGCAGCGCTATCTCGGGGTGTAACCCGCTGGAGCACGATGAGATTGGGTCTGATCTGGAGCGGCGGCGGACGTTCACCTCTCCCTTGGGAGAGGTGAGCCCGTTCCAGCTCAACCCGCGAGCGCCGCGATCATGCGTTTGGCGTGATCTGCGAGCACGTCCATGTCCGCCTTGACGGTCTGCGCGGGCAGCAGCGCGATTCCGGCCTTCACCGGCATCACATGCATGTGCAGGTGAATCACCACCTGGCCGCTGGCGGGCTCGCTGAACTGCTGGATGATGATGCCGTCGGCGGCGAACGCCTTCATCGCCGCGATGGCGATGCGCTTGGCCGACCGCGCCACCGCGGCAAGGTCGTCATCGGCGATGTCGAGGATGCCGCGCGCGGGCGCCTTCGGAATCACCAGGGTATGGCCCGGGGATCGCGGCATGATGTCGAGAAAGGCAAAGGTCCGGTCGGTCTCGTAGACCTTGAAGCTCGGGACCTCGCCGCGCAGGATCCTGGCGAAGATGTTCTGGTCGTCATAGCCCGTCATGGTCGCGCGTTCCGGATCGATAGTTTCAGATTTCTGACCGTGCGCGCCGGCCGCACGGGGCGCAAGTGATATCGACGCCGCATCGACCATCGGCTAACAACGCGCCATGAGCGAACCCGCAGGACATGGCCAGACGGTCGAGCGTATCAGGCGCAGCCTCGCCGCCCGCCTCAAGGCCGCGGGCCGCGACGCCGCGGAGCTCGATGCACGCCTGCTGGTCGGCGCCGCGCTGGGGCTCGATCTGACCGGCATGGTCGCCGGTGCGAAGCGCGCGCTGACGAGGCACGAGGCTGACCACCTCGAGCGCCTCGCGCAGCGCCGCCTCGCCGGCGAACCGGTCGCGCGCATTCTCGGCGTCAAGGAGTTCTGGGGACTGCCGCTGCACCTGTCCGCCGCGACGCTGGTGCCACGCCCGGACACCGAGACTGTGGTCGAGCGCGCACTCGAACTGCTGCGCGCCGACGGTGCGGCCGAGCGCGCCTTGCGGATCGCCGATCTTGGCACCGGTTCTGGCGCGATCCTGCTGGCGCTGCTCTCGGAACTGCCGAACGCGCATGGCTTCGCCACCGACATCTCGGCGGAGGCGCTGCAGACCGCGAGCCGCAACGCCGCCGAACTCGGACTTAGCCAGCGCACGACATGGATCGAGTGCGACTACGGCAGCGCCCTGGCCGGTGCGTTCGAGCTGATCGTGTCCAACCCGCCCTACATCCCGTCGGCCGACATCGCCGGTCTCGACATCGAGGTGCGCGCGCATGATCCGCGCGCGGCGCTCGACGGCGGTGCCGACGGGCTCGACGCCTACCGCGCGCTGATTTCGCAATCCGCGGGTCTTCTGACCTCAGGAGGATTTCTGGTTGTGGAAGTCGGACAGGGTCAGAGCGGCGACGTTGAAGCGCTGATGACGGCATCCGGATTATCCCCAACGGGGCCGCCCAAGGCCGATCTGGGGGGCATTCCGAGGGCCGTTTCCGCCCGCCGGCTGCCCCGATAAAGTCCTATTGGAACGAAAAAAAACCTCTTGGATTATCCCCCGGGAACGACTACGTTCCGGGCACAACATCGGTGCTGGCCCCGTAATCCGTTACGGGTGATGACCAGGGTTCAGCAGAGCCCGCCGATCGAAAGGTTCCAGGAACGCAGGTCTCATAGAGCGCAATAGCCGAAGCTGTGCTGCTCTCGACCGCCAAGCGAACGAAAGCCTGTTATTGCGCTTGAAGACTTACGCACGAGAACTGAGCCTGTCTCAACGGGCGGAATGATTTGGTCGCTGGCGCGATTGCCGGCGGTTGGGGAACGCGTCTTTGCTGCACGCGACTTTGCTGAACGAGATGGTCGGCGACATCGAAACCACTTCGAACGGTATTGCGATTCCGTGTGCCTAGGCGCGCGCCGAATCGAACTCTGGGAATCGGACTTCTGAGAAATCGGACTGCTGAGAAATCGGACTGTGGACTGCAATAACTTCAGGGCTGGAATAAAAGGCGACAGATGAGAAACGGTCAGAACAACAAGCGGATGCGCAACCGGAATAATAACAACAACAATAACAACAACAATAACCGGCGCGGCCAGAATCCCCTGACACGGGTGTACGAATCGAACGGACCCGACATCAAGATCCGCGGCACGGCCTCGCACGTGGCCGAGAAATACGTTCAGCTTGCGCGCGATGCGCGCTCCTCCGGCGATCCGGTGGCAGCTGAGAACTACTACCAGCATGCTGAGCACTACTACCGGATCATCGCGGCCGCGCAGGAGCAGTTCCGGCAGAATCAGCAGCCGCCGCGCCCCGACGCCGAGGTCACCCCGACCGAAGACGACGACAGCGACGGCTATTCGAGCTTCGGCCAGGAGCCGGGCTTCGTGCCGCAGCAGCAGCAACCCTTCATGCGCGACAACGGCCAGCAGCCGTACCAGCGCGATCAGCAGCAGCCGCGCGAGCATCGTGAGCGTGACCAGCAGCCGCGTGAGCACCGCGAGCGCGAGCATCGTCCGCAGCCGCAATATCAGCCGCAACCGCAGAACCAGCCGCAGCCCGCGATGGCCGATGCCGGCGTCGATCGCCTGCCCTCGTTCATCACCGGCGGCACGCAGCCGCAGGTCAACGGCGCCTATGAAGGCAATAATGGCGGCGCAGAACGTGGCGAACGGAGCGAGCGGTTTCCGCGCCGCCGCCGCCGTCCGCACGGCCCGCGCCCCGACATGGCGGCGCAGCCCGCGCCGAGCGACGACTTCAATCCGGGCAACGAGTAACGCACATATGCAGGCGCCCACCCTCCCCCTCCAGGGGAGGGTGGCTAGTCCGTTCCCGGCCGCATGGTTTTACGACTCCGAGTGACTGGATTTGCGCGTCGCCGTCGAGGACGGCACCAGCACCGGACGCAATGACGGGATCAGCTGCGTGCGCTCGCGGCGCGCGGGGATCGCGCGATAGACCTGCTTGGTCGCCTCCACGATATGCACGCCGGCGAACGGCATCGACAGCGCCGCGCCGACCCGCTCCCACGCCATCGCCGAGCGCAGGAACCAGCTGCCCTGCACCGGCGGCATGAACAACGCCTCGCCCCACGACGACGGCGTGAACCAGGTCTGCCGTAACAGCTGCGTGATCTGCGCCCGCGAATAGGGCCGGCCATGGCCGAACGGCGTGGCATCGGTGCGCGTCCAGACGCCGCGGCGGTTCGGGATGATCGCGATCAGCCGCCCCGACGGTGACAGCACCCGCCATACCTCGCGCAGCAGCCGCTCCGGATCATCGGACATTTCCAGCGCGTGTACCAGCAGCACGCGGTCGACCGCGGCATCCGGCAGCGGCATCGAGAATTCGTCGATCAGGGTGGCCAGCGCCGGCCGGCCGGTGGGCCATTTCAGCACGCCCTGGGCCGCCGGCATGAAGGCAATGCAGCGTTCGCAGGACTCACGGAACAGGCCGAGATAGGGGGTCGGATAGCCGAGGCCGAGCACGCGCTGGCCTTCCGCGTTCGGCCACCGCGCGCGGATACCCCGGTTGATCAGCTGCCGCGCCACGATGCCGAGGCGCTGCGAATAGAAGTCGCGCAGGTCGATGACGTCCATGGTGTTTAGCCTAACACGCCGCCTGCTGCCCGGGTGCGCCGAAAATTGCATTGCCGCCGGAGCGTTAACGCCATATTTCACCCCTATATTGGGCGCGTTAAGAGCATGATCCGGGAAAGTCGATACCGGTCTTTACATCATGCTCTGAAATGTCCGTCCCGTTTGTTCGTGGAGATATCATGACCGCCGAAATTCGCACCTTCAGCTGCCTCACCGACAATTTCGGGTATTTGATCCACGATCCCGCGACCAAGGCGACCGCGTCGATCGACGCGCCGGAGGCCAGCCCGATCATCAAGGCGCTGGAGCGCGAAGGCTGGACGCTGACCGATATCCTGATCACCCATCACCATGGCGACCATGTCGGCGGCGTCGCCGAGCTGAAGCAGAAATATGGCTGCCGCGTCGTCGCCCCGCACGAGCAGTCGGCCAAGATCGCCAATGTCGATCTGCGCGCCGCCAATGCCGATGTCATCAAGGTCGGCAGCCTGCTCGCACGCGTCGTCGAGACGCCCGGCCATACGCTCGACCATATCTCCTATGTGTTCGATGGCGAGAAGGCGGTGTTCGCCGCCGACACGCTGTTCTCGATCGGCTGCGGCCGGGTGTTCGAAGGCACCTACCCCATGATGTGGGATTCGCTTTTGAAGCTGCGCTCGCTGCCGGACGATTTCCGCCTGTATTGCGGTCATGAATATACCGCGGCGAATGTGAAGTTCGCGCTCACCATCGAGCCCGACAATCCGGCCCTGCAGGCGCGCGCCGAGGAAGTGACGAAACTGCGTGCCGAGAACAAGCCGACGATCCCCGTGCTGCTCGGCGACGAGAAGAAGGCCAACGTGTTCCTGCGCGCCGACGACCCGGCGGTGGCGGCAAAGCTGCACATGAAGGGCGCCGACCCGGCGTTGGTGTTCGGCGAGCTCCGCGAGCGCAAGAACAAGTCGTGACGGCAAACCTCTCGGCGGCCGATATCATCGCACAGCTAGCGCTAAAGCCGCATCCCGAAGGCGGACACTATCGCGAGACGTTTCGCGACGCGCGCTGCGACTCCAATGGCCGCGCGCATTCGACCGCGATCTATTTCCTGCTGGCGCGCGGCGAGCGCTCGCATTGGCACCGTATCGACGCCGTGGAGATGTGGCACTATTACGCCGGCGCGCCGCTGACATTGCGGATCGCGCAGGACGGTGCCCCACATGCGATCACACTCGGGCCGGATGTGGCGCGCGGCGAGCAGCCACAGGCGATCGTGCCGGCGGGCGCCTGGCAGGCCGCGGAGAGCAGCGGCGACTGGACGCTGGTCGGCTGCACCGTCGCGCCGGGATTCGAGTTCGCGAAGTTCGAGCTGGCGCCGAAAGGCTGGGAGCCGACTTCGTAAGACTTTTTTTCCGTCATCCCCGCGCAAGGCCACGCCTTGTCGCCGGAGGTGCGAGCCTAGCGGCGCAATTGCGCCGCTGGGCGAGTCTCGAAGAGTGCACGGCCACAGAAGGGCCGTCGACCCTTCGAGACGGCCGCGTTGCGGCCTCCTCAGGGTGACGGTAAACGGGCTCTGCGCTACCGATCCTACGTTCTCTTTCGCAACACCATGTCCTTTGCCGCGATCAGCCCGCCGCCGGCGATCAGGATCGCGGCGATCGCGATGTTGGCGCTGGGCTTGGCGAAGCCCGCGAGGATGAGGAACGCGGTCGAGAGCAACGGCGCGGCGTAGGACGCGGCGCCGAGCACGCGGATGTCGCCGCGCTTCATGCCGATGTCCCAGGCGAAGAACGCAGCCCCCACCGGACCGATGCCGAGCGCGATGACGGCCAGCCATTGCAGCGGCGTCGCGGGCCACACCGTCGTCTCCACCATCATGTGCACCAGCGCGGCGAGCACGGCGGTCGCGAGGCAGAAGCCGGCCACCGCATCGGTCGGCACCGCCTTGAGCCGGCGCGACATCACCGAATAGGAGGCCCAGACGAACGCCGCGACGAAGGCGGCCGCGAAGCCTGGAATCTGCTCTTTTGTGAAGGAGCCGGTGTTACCGGCGAACAGCAGCACGGTGCCGGCGAGGCCAAGCAGCGCGCCGACGATGTGATGCACCGCAAGCCGCTCGCCCGGCAGCAGCGAGGAGAACAGCACGATCAACAGCGGCCAGAGATAATTGAGCAGGCCGGCCTCGGCCGGCGGGGCGAAGCGCAGCGCCAGGAAATACAGCGCGTGATAGCCGAACAGCCCGCCGACGCCGACGACCCAGGCGACAAGCGGTTGCTTCAACGCGCCGAAGGCTGATGGACGCAACAGGAAGCTCGCAAACGCAACCGCGGCGCCGATCGCAAACGTCATGGCGGCGAGCTGGAACGCCGGGACAGCCCCGGTCGCGACCGTCATGACCGACAGCAGCGACCACATCAGGATGGCGGTCAGTCCGACGAGGGTGGCAGTTCGGGTCGTCATCTCAATTCAATCCGTCGTGGCCGGCATGACCGTCTGAAGGATGACCGTCTGAAGGATGGTCGTCTGAAGCCGCTTGCCGATGTCCGGCCGGCCGCGTCTTCCTTCGCGTGTGGTGCGTTGTAAAGACGAAAATGCCCGGCGCAAGGCCGGGCATTCGCTGGTCGATTATGCGCGCCTGCGACGCGACGACGCTTCGCGCGTCAGGCGTGATACTGGCCGCCGTTCACCGTCAGCGTCGAGCCGGTGATGAAGCCGGCATCGTCGGCGGCGAGGAAGACCACGGCCCGCGCGATCTCTTCGGGTTCGCCGAGCCGGGCGACCGGAATCTGCGGGATCACGTTCTTCTCGAGTACGTCCTTCGGCACCGCCTGCACCATCTCGGTGTTGATATAGCCGGGGCAGATCACGTTCACGGTAATGCCGCCCTTGGCATTCTCCAGCGCCAGCGCCTTGGTGAAGCCGATGTCGCCGGCCTTGGCCGCCGAGTAGTTGACCTGGCCGAACTGACCCTTCTGGCCGTTGATGGAGGAGATCGAGATGACGCGGCCGAACTTGCGGGCGCGCATGCCCTCGATCACCTGGCGCGTCATGTTGAACAGCGAGCCGAGGTTGGTGTTGATCACGGCATTCCACTGCTCGACCGTCATCTTGTGAAATGCGGTATCCTTGGTGATGCCGGCATTGTTGACGAGCACGTCGACCGGGCCGAGATCGGCCTCGACCTGCTTGACGCCGGCCGCGCAGGCGTCGAACGACGCGACGTCCCACTTGTAGACCGGAATCCCGCTCTCCGCCTTGAACTTCTCAGCCGCGGCGTCATTGCCGGCGTAGCTCGCCGCCACCTTGTAGCCCGCCGCTTTCAGCGCCTTGCTGATCGCAGCTCCAATACCGCGCGTTCCGCCCGTCACCAATGCAACACGTGCCATGTCCGTTTCCTCCTTGGCCGTCTTTTATAACCGGATAACTCCGGCCTACGCACTCACTGAACAAAGCGCGACGAAGATCAGGCTGAATCGTCATCGCGCCTTGGCTCCCTTCTTTTGAGCATGATCCTTTCGGAAAACCACTTCACACTTTTCCGGATCATGCCCTCGAAACAAAAATGCCCGGCGCAAAGCCGGGCATCTTATTTATCAGCTCGCTTCGCGGTTGACAGATGATCTTTTCATCACCTAACCGGCCTCGCTGCCTTTTGTTCAGTCGCGTGCAACGCACATAGCGATGCCCATGCCGCCGCCGATGCACAGCGTCGCGAGGCCCTTCTTGGCATCGCGCTTCTGCATCTCGTGCAGCAGCGTCACCAGCACGCGCGCACCAGACGCGCCGACCGGATGGCCGATCGCGATCGCGCCGCCATTGACGTTGACCTTGGCCGGATCCCAGCCGAGGTCCTTGTTCACCGCGCAGGCCTGCGCCGCGAACGCCTCGTTGGCCTCGATCAGATCGAGGTCGGCGATGTTCCAGCCGGCCTTCTTCAGCGCGGCGCGCGAGGCGGGGATCGGGCCGGTGCCCATGATCTTGGGGTCGACGCCGGCCTGGCCCCACGAGACGATGCGGGCCAGCACCTTCTTGCCCTGCTTGGCGGCCTCCTTGGCGGTCATCAGCACGACGGCGGCGGCGCCGTCATTGATGCCCGAGGCGTTGCCCGCGGTCACGGTACCGTCCTTCTCGAAGGCCGCGCGGAGCTTGGCCATCGCGTCGAGCGTGGCGCCGTGGCGCGGATACTCGTCGCTGTCGACCACGATATCGCCCTTGCGGGACTTGATGGTGACCGGGACGATCTCGTCCTTGAACTTGCCGGCCTTCTGCGCCGCCTCGGCCTTGTTCTGCGAACCGACCGCGAACTCGTCCTGCTGCGACCGGGTGATCTGGTACTGCTTGGCGACGTTCTCGGCGGTGTTGCCCATGTGGTAGCCGTTGAAGGCATCCCAGAGCCCGTCCTTGATCATGGTGTCGATCAGCTCGAGGCCGCCCATCTTGACGCCGCCGCGCAGATATTGGGCGTGCGGGGCCATGCTCATGGATTCCTGGCCGCCGGCGACGACGATCGAGGAATCGCCGTTGAGCAGCGCCTGGTAGCCGAGCGCCACCGTGCGCAGGCCGGAGCCGCAAAGCTGGTTGACGCCCCAGGCCGGGCTTTCCACCGGGATGCCGGCCGCGATCGAGGCCTGGCGGGCCGGGTTCTGGCCCTGCGCGGCGGTGAGGATCTGGCCCATGATGACTTCGGAGACCTGACCGCCCTCAACGCCGGCGCGCTCCAGCGCGGCCTTGATGGCGATCGCTCCGAGGTCGTGGGCCGGCGTGGTGGCGAAGGCGCCGTTGAAGCTGCCGACGGGGGTGCGGGCGGCGCTGACGATGACGACATCGTCTGACATGGACATCTCCTATGGGTTGTAGCTGGGTTTCTCGACGGCGGGCGGCCGGTTTGGCAGGCCTGTCTCTTAATGACTATCCTGTAAATCTCATTGAGGCATGTCAATCGGACTGTCGCGCAAATCGCGCCGCGGCGCACTCAAAATGACGCCCTTGGCACTTTCCTGAGCAAATCCTATGCTTTGGAATTAACCGCACAGCACAAAACTGTAGCCGAACCGCTTTGAAAATGCTTACCTTTGCTGCGATGCGTTGCATTTTGCCCTGCGGCGATGCCGTAGGGTTCCAGGTTCTTCGGTGTTGAAGTGAGAGCCCATGGCAAAATCTGAACAACCGACCACGATCAAGAAGTACGCGAACCGGCGGCTCTATAATACCGGGACGAGCACCTACGTGACGCTCGAGGATCTCGCGGCGATGGTGAAGGAAGGCGAGGATTTCCTCGTCTATGACGCCAAGACCGGCGACGACATTACCCGCTCCGTGCTCGCGCAGATCATCTTCGAGCAGGAAAACAAGGCCGGGCAGAACCTGCTGCCAACCACTTTCCTGCGCCAGCTGATCCGGTTCTACGGCGACAGCATGCAGATGGTGGTGCCGAAATATCTCGAACAGTCGATCGAGACGCTGACCAAGGAACAGGAAAAATTCCGCAAGCAGATTGCGGGCGCCTTGAGCGGCACGCCGTTTGAGCCGCTGCAGGAGCAGGTCCGCCGCAACATGGAGCTGTTCCAGCAGACCTTCTCGATGTTCAAGCCGTTCGTGCCGCAACGCGGTGGCGGCGAGGCCGAGAAGGTGCCGGAGCCGACGCCCGATGACGGCAACATCGACGACCTTCGCCGCCAGATGAAGGACATGCAGGAACGCCTCGAGCGCATGTCGCAGCCGACGAAGAAGGACGAGTAGGTCTCGTTCAGGTCCGGTTCACAGTTCCCGATGGCAGCCGGCCCGACCTCCGGCCGCCATCGCGTGCCAAAATCCTGACGACGGCGGCTCTCGCCGACGTCGGGCGGTCGCCGCCTGATCGAACATGCTCTTGCGGACGCGTCTATGCAGGCCGGCGGCAGACGAGATCGATTTCGATCAACGCATCATAGGCGAGACCAGTGACGCCGACGCAGGTGCGCGCCGGCAGGCGGTCGGGCGGGAAATAGCTGCGATAGGTCTCGTTCATCGCCGCATAATCGTCCTTGAAGCGCGTCAGATAGATGCGCGACATCACGATATGCTCGAGGCCGAGATCGAGGCCCGCAAGCACCACGCGCAGGTTCTCCATCACCGCGCGGGTCTGCGCCACGATGCCCTCGGGCAATACGCCGGGTGCGGCCGGCGTATCCGGCATCTGGCCGGTGACGAAGACGAAGCCGTCGGTCTCGACCGCATGACTGAACGGCGCGACCGGCTTTGGGCCGCCGGATATCATGTGAAACTGCAACGACGTCTCCTCGCCTGATCCCATGTCTCTGTTTGGGCATGATCTCCGCGCAAACGCGTTCCGGGTTTGTCGCGAGGGAAAACCGGTTTCCGCTTTTCCGGATCATGCTCTAGTTTTGCGGCGCGTGATCGAAGACGCGCTTGCTGATGATGGCGTGGACGCCCCAATTGCCGTCCACCACCTGCGTCACGCCGAAATCCACCGCAACCGACATCAGCGCGATCGCCTCGTCCTCGGTGAGGCCTTTGATGTTCATCAGGAAGCGACGCATCTTGCGGAACGCATCCTTCATCGCGAGATCGAGCGACGATGTGGCATAGACCTCGCTCTGCCCCTTGGCGCCGAATTCGGCGAGATAATTGGGATGACTGAAGCCCATCAGCACCCAGTCGCCTTCAGTCTCGATCAGTGGATAGGTCAGATCGGCGAACGGCTGATTGGTCAGCTCGTTCTTCTTGTGCAGGATGACCTGGAATGTGCCGGTCATCGAACATTCGATGGCGGTGCCGCCGAGTTCGCCATCGCCCTGTGCAGCATGGGGATCACCGACCGACAGCAGCGCGCCCGGCACCGACACCGGCAGATAGACCGCCGAGCCCTTGCCGAGCCGCCAGTTGTCAAGATTGCCGCCGAAATATGCGGGCGGGACGGAATCGACAAGTTCGGCCTCGCGCGGCGCGAGCGCGATGACTCCGAAATGCGGCCGCAGCGGAATGCGGATGCCATCGAGCACGTCGTGGCGGCGCCGCACCGATGACGGCGGGATCGGAATGCCCGGATAGTCATAAGTCTTATGCAGCGTCCCGAACGGATCAGTCTGCGGCTCCCAGCGATAGGAATACAGCGCACGTGCATGCGGCGCGTCATCGTCGTTGACGATCTCGTAGATGGTGACCGCCTCATGGGCGTTCTGCTCGGCGAGGAACTCGGCGTAGTGATAGCCCCACCAGGCCGCGACGCTGCTGCCGAACACGCGCCCCTCGAAGTCCGGATTGCGGCTCGTGCGCGGCACGATGTCGAGGATGCGGATTTCCAGTACGTCGCCCGGCTCCGCGTCCTTCACAGCCACCGGCCCGGTGCAAATGTGCACGCCGAATCCCTCGCCGGCGCCGCGGCCATAGATCGAGGCATCGAGTGGGCCGGCGCCACGGCGATCGACGTTCTTCCGGTCGCGCGTCCAGTGGAACACACTCTCGGCGCCTGGATCACCCGTGATCATGCGCTCGGGATCGTCGGAAGCGTGCTGGGTCAGCGTCTCAATGGTGATGGTGTCGCCGGAGCCGATCTCGACCTGCGGTGGCAACGAATGGCTGAAATAGCCCCAATGCACGCGCGAGGCATCCGCGGCGAGATGATGATGGCGCGGCGCGGCCGCGATCTCCACCTCATGCGCGTTGAAGGGCGCAGCCGTCTTGCGCACCAAGGCTGCGTGCCGGCTGCACAGTTGCGCCAACGCTTGTTGAGGCCAGCCACGTTGCACCGCGGCTGCGGATGCGGTCTGCCGCTCCGCTTCATGCTGGCGGAATTCGCGCGGCGATAGACCAAAGCGCTGGCGAAAGGCACGGCTGAAATGTGCAGAGTCGTTGAAACCGACGCGGAAGGCGATCTCGGAAATCGAGTGATGCGCCTCGGCGGGATTCGACAGATCGGCCCAGGTGCGCTGCAGCCTGCGTTCGCGCAGGTAGTGCGTGAAACTGGTGCCGGCGCCCTCGAACAGTCTTTGCAGATAGCGTTCGGAAATGCCCTCGGCGCTGGCGATTTTCGCCGGCGTCAGATCGGGGTCATCGAGGCTGCGTTCGACGGTCTGGCACAGGCGATGCAGCGTCGCTGCCTTGGAGGCGCTGCCGCCGCCGAGATCGTTTGCTGTCTCGCTCTGCCGACGCATGAAGGTCGGCAGCAGATCGGCAAGACTGCGCGCGAGCGCGGTCCATTCGACATCGGACAGCGCGTCGAGATCGCGCGCGGCAAGTTCCATCATCTGCGCGAATACGCTGTCAAAGCCACTGGGCTGGAGCACGCGCACCTCGCCGCCTTGCGACGTGGCGCGGTGGCGATGGGCCGGCTCGGAAGTCACCGACAGCACCACCGCGCGCATCTCGCGCTGGAACGACACGCTCCAGTCCCCGGCGCGCGGCAGCATCAGAAGATGCCGCGCCGCGACGATTTGATAACCGGCCGCCGTCTTCAGCGCCACCCCGTCTTCGAGCGGCAGCAGCACCAGCGGATGATCGGCCACAACATCATTGCGCGGCGACACCGATTGTGGCCCTGCCGATAGCCTGGCCAGCGTCACGCCCTGAAAGTTGCGCCGCACCGCGATGGCATGGCCGGCATGGGTGCTCGTGGCGACCGTCGGCTGCAAGCCGACCGACGCCAGGACGTCCCGCCACGCCTCGGGGCGGTCGCCTTCGGGGTAGGATTCACTCGTGAACGGGCGCAGCCTCATGCATCGACCTTTATGGCCGAAGCGAAGCAATCTCCGTGCCATCCCGAAGGATGACACGTCCCGCCCTGTAGCCCAGGCGTGATCAGTCACACCGGAACACGTTCTTGCGGATGGTCCCATGCACGCCCCAATTGGCATCGACCACCTGCGTCACGCCGAAATCCGCCCCCGCCGACATCAGCGAGATCGCCTCGTCCTCGCTGAGTTTGTGCACCGTCATCAGGAAGCGACGCATCTTGCGGAAGGCGTCGCGCATTGCGCGGTCGAGGCTGGAATGATTGGCGATTTCAAGCTGCGCATTAGCGCCGAGCTCGGCGAGATAGTTCGGATAGGTGAAGCCGTAGACCGACCAGGCGTCGGGGGTTTCCAGCATCGGATGCGTCAGGCCTTCGAGCTGTGTGCCACCGAGATCGCGATGCTTGTGCAGGATGAACTCGAAATCGCCGGTGAGCGAGGTCTCGATCGCCGTGCCGCCGAGCTCGCTGTCGCCCTGCGCGGCATGGGGATCGCCGACCGAGAAGAACGCACCGGGCACCGCGACCGGATAGAACATCTTGGCACCCTTGCCGACGCGCCAGTCGTCAATATTGCCGCCGGTATAGCTCGGCGGGATCGAGGAGACGAAATCCTGCTCCGATGGCGCGAGGCCCATGGTTCCGAAATGCAGCCGAGCGGGCACACGAACATTGCTCAGAATATTCTCGCGCTTGACGATGGTGGCGTGATCAACGCGCACGCCGGGATAGTCGATGGTCCGATGCACGATGCCATCGGGATCGGTCTGCGGCGTCCAGACATAATTGTAGACCGCCTTTGCGAAGGGTTCGCCCAACGTGTCGAGCTCGAAGATCGTCACCACCTCGCGTGGCTTCGGCTCTTGGATCAAGTCGTGATAGTGAAAGCCCCAATTGGCCGCGACATTGGAGCCGAAGCATTTGCCGGCATGGCAGGCCTTGCAGGCCGGTCTTGGACGCACGTCGAGAATGCGCACCTCCAGCACATCGCCTGGCTCGGCGCCTTCGATCGCCACTGGGCCGGTGAGCAGATGCACCCCGACGCCTTCGCCGGAGCCGCGGATGAACGGGCCTTCGGTAGGCCCCGAGCCGCGCCGCGCCACCGCTTTGTGCTCGCGCGTCCATCTGAATACGCTCTCGGCGCCCGGATCGCCCTCGATCATGCGCTCGTAATCGTCATTGGCGTGATGTGTCAGCGTCTCGATGGTGGCGCGGTCGCCGGACTTCAGCGTCAGCGCCGGCGCCACGACCTTGCTGAAATAGCCCCAATGCACAGTCTTGGCGGATACCGGCAGCAGATGATGTTTCACGCAGAGGCCCTCACGCGGATGGAAACGGAACGGTTTCTAGTCATGCAACCTCGGCCTCCATGGCATTGAGGAAACGCTGCGCGACCGGATTGCGCGGATTGCTCAGCACCTCGTTGGCCGGGCCCTCCTCGATGATCGCGCCGCCCGCGAGCAGCACCACGCGATCGGCGACTTCACTGGCGAAGCGCAGTTGATGGGTTGAAATGATCATGGTGAGGCCGTCCTCCACCGCGAGGCGACGGATCACTTCGAGGACCTCATTGACGAGTTCGGGGTCGAGCGCGGAAGTCGGTTCATCCAGCAACAGCACGCTGGGATTCGGCGCGATCGCACGGGCGATGGCGACGCGCTGCTGCTGGCCACCGGAGAGATGCCGCGGCAGTGCATCGGCGCGGTGGCTGAGGCCAACGCGCGCGAGCAGCTCGGTCGCCCGGCGATCCGCATCGGGGCGCGACACGCCATGCACCCAGCGCAGCGGCCCGGCGATATTCTCCTTCGCGGTGAGGTGGCCGAACAGGTTGAACTGCTGGAACACCATGCCGACACCGACCTCGGCACGCGCCTGCGCCAGCAGTCGTGGCGGCAGCGCCTTGCCGCGATCGCTGAATCCGAGCCGGCGACCGCCGACCTTGATGCTGCCGTCGTTCCAGAGTTCGAGATTGTTGATACAGCGGAGCAGCGTGCTCTTGCCGGAGCCGGACGGCCCGAGCAGCGCGATCACCTCGCCGATCCGCACCGTGAGATCGACGCCGGCGAGCACCACCTGCTTGTCATAGCTCTTGCGCAGCGCGACGACATCGACGGCGACATTGTTCCGGCTCAGGATCTCGTTGCGTTTGGCGCGGTCGGCACGCTCGGACAGCGCACGCGGCGGCGGCAATTCGGCGACACCGGCATCGGGCAATATCTCGGGCGGCGCATCCTCGGCCGCGGTCAGCGGATCATCGAGCCCTTGCGCGCGATACCACGGCATCATCCGCATCAGCCTGATCTGCTTCGACGTGCGGTCGAGATCGAACAGCCATTCGAGGAACAGCTGGATGCCGGCGATCGCCGCAGTGAGGATCAGATAGATCAGGCCGGAGGCGAAGAAGATCGAGAAGAAATCGAAAGTTGCCGACGCCATCTGGGTCGAGCGCAACGTCAGTTCCTGCACGGCGATCACCGAGGCCAGCGACGAATTCTTCAATGCGCTGACGGTCTCGTTGCCGAAAGCGGGGATCATCGAGCGAATCGCCTGCGGCGCGATGATCCGGCGCATCAGGACGCCGGGCGTCATCCCGAGCGCCTGCCCGGCCAGCACCTGGCCGCGATCGACGCCGAGCACGCCGGAGCGCAGCATCTCGGCGATGAACGGCGCTTCGTTGCAGGCCAGCGCGAGGCCGGCGGCGAGAATGGCGGGGAGCTTGATGCCGATCTGCGGCAGGGCGTTGTACGCGAACACCATCTGCAGGATCAGCGGCGTGCCACGAAAGATAACCGTGTAGACCCGGGCGAGGGACGCCAGCAGTTTGAAGCGGCTGAGCTGCATCCAGGCCAGGATCACACCGAGGGCGAGGCCGCCGAGTAGACCGAGGGCGGTGACCTGCAAGGTCGCCTGAATGCCCTCGATCATATACGGCATGGTCAGATAGTGGAGGAACAGCTCCATCGAGCATGTCGTCCTTTGTCAGTGCTGGCCTTACTTGACCGTCAGCAGACCAGGCTCGATCAGGTTCTCCGGATCGAGATTCCACTTCTTCAGCAACGCGAGCTGGTCGCCCGATTTGTAGATCTCGGTCAGCGCCGCCTTCACGGCATCGCGGAACGCCGGCTTGTCCTTGGGCACGCCGATGCCGACCTTGTACGGGATCGTCACCGCGATAGCTTTTTCGAGCTTGTCCGGATAGGCCTTCACCGCATTGTCGACGGTGTTGACGTCGTTGACATAGGTGTCGGCGCGTCCGGCCAGGATCGCCTGAATGCAGTTGGCGTTGTTGTCGTAGAGCTGAATGGTCGGCTCGGGCTTGCCCTCTTTCTTGCACTCCGGCACGAGCGCCTGGATCAACGGGACTTCGACGTAGCCGGTGTTCTCGGCCGCTGCCGCGCCGCACATCGAGGTATTGATGCCGGAGATTTTCTTCGGATTTCCCTTGGCGACCAATACGCCGTCGAACACCTTCGAATAGGTGATGAAGTCGGCCGCCTTGGCACGCTCTTCCGTGGCGTAGATGTCGGAGATCACGATGTCGGCCTGACCACTGGACAGCGTGGTCAGGAGTGCGGCAAAGGTCACCGCCTTGTAGGTCAGCTTGAAGCCGAGGCATTCACCAATCTGCTCGCCGAGATCGATATCGAAGCCGACATATTTGCTCGGATCCTTCGGATCGATCGACTCGTAGCCTGGCGTATGCGGATTGATGGCGTTGACGAGGGTCTTGCCCTTCCAGTCCGGATATTTTGCCTGCAGCTCCGCACAGGCGGCCGGCGCAGCCGCCCTGGCGCTGGTCGGGGCACCGACGCCCACAAGCAGCAGCGCCCACAGCGCCGCGATATGCATGAGTTTGTACGTGCGCGGAAAAGATAACGTGCCCATTCGATCCTCTTTCGACGTTGTCATGGCGCATGCCACGGTCCAAACCGCGAAGAAGTAAAGGGCGGTCACCGCTGGAAAACTTGTCTGGGGACGTACAATAAATTGGATGAACTCGTGCCAAACCTTGGGCACGACACGCTCATATTTTGAGCAACCTCTGTCGGGAGCGACGCGGTCCATTCTCGATACGACGACCGGTCGCCGCTCGCCATGGCCGTCTGGAGCGCGGCTGTCAGCCGATGAAGGAGGCGTAAGACTTCGCGGCGCTATTCATCCAACGTCGCCCCGGCGAAACTGGGCCCAAAACCACGAATGTCGGTTGTTTGAACGAGGCGTCTGCCAGATCGCTTCATCGAGAAGCCGCGGCGTATGGGTTCCGGCCTTCGCCGGCGCAGTCTAACGAGCTGGCTCAGCCCGTGGCGGGGACAACCGGCTCCGCCGGCACATTCCACGGGCGGTCCGGGGAGGCGAGGCCGATCAGGCGGCCCTGGATGAAGTCGCAGCCCCATTCGCGCAGCATCACGGCGGCTTCCTCGTCCTGCACCCATTCGGCGACCGTCCTGATCTCGAGGCGGCGCGCCAGATCGATCAGCGTTTGCACGAAGGCGCGGTCGTCGGCCGAACGTACGATGTTCTGCACGAAGGCGCCGTCAATTTTGACAATATCGACGCCGAGCTTGCGCAAATTGCGGAACGAAGTGTAGCCGGCGCCGAAATCGTCGATCGCGATCCGGCTGCCGAAGTTCTTCAGGCGCGTGACAAAGCCACGCACGTCGTCGATATCCTGGATCGCGACCGTCTCGGTGATCTCGACGATCAACCGCTCGCCGACGCCGGGATGCGCGCGCATCAAGGATTCGATGGTGGCCCACCAGTCCGGATCCATCGTGGTGTCGGGCGAGATGTTGAGGCTGAGCTGTACGCCGGGGGCGGCGGCGAGCTCGGCGATGGCGAGCTCCAGCACGCGGTGATCGACCAGCCGGATCAGGCCGAGCCGCTCGGCGACCGGCACGATATCGGGCGCGAGCAGCGCGCGGCCGTCGTCCTGCTCCATGCGGACCAGGCACTCGTAGAACGCGGGCTGCCGCAGGCGCGCATCGACCACGGGCTCGAAGCCGATCACGATGCGGCGCTCGTTCAGCGCGGTGACGATCTCGTCGGTGACGCGGATGTTGACGCGGCGCTGGGCGTCGCGCTCGACATTGGGCTTCCACAGCGCGAACGATCCGGCGCGGCGGCTCTTGGCGGCGTCCAGCGTCTCCTGGGCGCGATTGACCGCCTCCTCCGCCGACCTCGCATGGCGCGGAAGGGTGACGGCGCCGATCGAGACCGTGACCGACACCGGGCCGGACTTGGTCGGCACCACCTCGTCGCGCACCGCGGCCAGGAAGCGCTCGGCCGCGACATTGGTATCGTCGACGGTGCAATTGCGCAGGATCAGGCCGAACTTGTTGCCGGAGAAGCGCCCGAGCATGTCGCCGCTGCGCAGCCGCGCACGAATCCGCTTCGCGACCTCGGCGATGACGGCGTCGGCGACATCGAAGCCGAAGGCATCGTTGACGCGCGCCAGATGATCGATGCCGATCAGCATGAAGGCGCAGGAGGAGCGGAAGCGCGCGCACTCCTCCATCGTCTCGGCGAGCGAGGCGATCAGATGGGTGCGGTTGAGCTCGTTGGTCAGCGGATCGTGCCGCGACAGCTTGAGCAGCTGCTCGTCGCGGGCGTGCCGTTCATTGTTGATGCGGACGACGCCCTGCACGCGCGCCGGCCTGCCGTCGGCGCCGGCAAACCAGCAGCCGGTCTCCTCGATCCAGATCACCGGCGCCGAGGTAACGGCCCGCACGCCATATTCGATCCGGTAGGGAACGCCCTTTCCGCTGCGCACCGGCGCCGGCGCACCGAGCGCATCGGATCGCACCGAGCGCGACGGCTCGATCAGCCTTGCGAGCTCGGCGCCGCTCGCAAGCGCCGCGACCGGGATATCCGGGAAGACCGCCGCCACATTGTCGCTCCAGGCAATCGCATCGCTCGCCAGGTCCCAGGCGAATGTCGCTTGGCCGAGCGAGGCGAGGATGCTGGCAGCTGGCGGGACAGGGAGCATCGAACATGTCTCGATTTGGGACGGCGCCCGGTGATTCTACACGCTCTCAAGATAGTGGTTCCGGCGAATCCAACGCTAGGTGAAGTTGATAAATAATCTGGAAACCACGTTTTCGACTGGCCGGGAACGAACTGGGGACGGCGGGCATGACCTTTGCCACGAGGGTGTTGCGGAGGGACGCAACGTCCCAAACTATGACGCTCCAACGGGTCGCAGACGATGCCGGATATCGATCGATCGGAAATCCTCGACGGTGAGTTCACCGGCGATCCTGCGGCGGCCGGCACGGCGCTGGTGCCGCTGGCCGCGACCACCCATTGGGCGCCCAAGATCCCGCTGCCGCATGCCGATCCGTCATTTGTGGCTCATCTGATCGCAACCGCCGCACACGAACCGCAGACGCGCGGGCAGCGGCGTGGGTCATTGGCCGACGCGCAGAGCGCCTACGGCCCGCATGTCGACGAGCGCCGCAGCGTGGCGCGGCGGACCCGACAGATCATCTAGATCTTTTTTGACGCGTTTTCTTCACGCGAACCGGTACCCACTTCGCTTGAAAACGCTCTAGAAAATATCAGCGCTGCGGCGCGTCCGACGGCGGATGGCCGCCCGGCTGCAAATCCGGTGAAGCGACCGTCGGCTTCGGCGCGGACTGATCGAGCAGCACGGATTCCGCAACCGACGTCGCTGGCGGAACGGGCGCAGCTGGCGGCGGAGCAGCGGGCGCCGGCGCGGCGACGGGCGCGGGCTCGGAACGCTGCGCGGGCGCCTCTGCCGGCGCGGGCTGCGGCGCTTCGGGCTGCGCCCTGCCGACGCTCGGTGCCGCAGGCACGACCACCGCACGGCGGCGGGTCCGCAGCGCAATTCCGGAGATGAAATCGACCAGCGCCAGCAGCGTGAGCAGGCCATAGGTCGAGTTGCCGAATTTCGGCCAGAGCACGAACTCGGCGGCGGCGGCGCCGAACACGATCAGCGACAGCAGATGATCGGTGAGATATTTCGCGCCGGGGCGCGCACCCTTGATGACCTCGAGCAGCAACAGCAGCACGGCGGCGGCGAGCAGCATGTCGCTGAGCGTGATCTGCCACTGCTCGCCCGACAGCAATGTCAGCCTGATCAGCGGGTCCGTGAAGGACACGCCGGGCATCAGGAAGGCGATGATGTTGTAGACCGCGAGCGGAACGAGCAGCAGCGGAAAACCGACCATCGGGGCTTGCGCCTTATTCAGGGAGAACCAGCAATGCGGCGATGCTCATTGGCCTCACCGCAGACGCGCCCGTGTTGACCGCACTCGTTGGCCGAATTCGGGCGCCGCGCCGCATGGCTGCGGCGCGCAGGCCGAATGTCCGATCAGGACTCTTTCTTGGCCTTCAGGACCTGGCGGCCCTTGTACATGCCGGTCTTCAGGTCGAGGTGGTGCGGACGGCGCAGTTCGCCGGAGTCCTTGTCCTCGACATAGGTCGGGGTCTTGATCGCATCGGCCGAACGGCGCATGCCACGGCGCGACGGCGAGGTTTTTCTTCTGGGAACGGCCATGACGGTGTCCTCTAGGGGTGTTGCGGAGGCATCGTCCGAAATGGGGACGAGCGCACAGCGCTTCAAAGCGCCAGCTGCGATGCCGGTAAGGCCGCGCTTATAGAGGAAGGCACTGCGTAAAGCTAGGGCCGGAGACAGCAAAAAGCGTCCGAAATCGGCCTCAGGAGCCGCGATTTTCGCGCCAGCAGCGCGTTACGGAGTTGGCCCGGACCATATAGGTGGCGGACAGCCTGCGGACCCCCGGGCCGGGGTTGCGGGCGCTTCTTTTGACCGGATTCGGCAGGATCGCCGCCAAAAGCGCGGCCTCGCGGGGTGACAGCCCCGCGGCGGACCGGCCAAAGGCATATTGGGCGCCGGCTTCGGCGCCGAACTGGCCGGACGGGCCCATTTCCGCGATATTGAGGTAGATTTCCAGGATCCGCTGCTTGGGCAGCACGAGATCGATCCAGAGCGCCAGCGGCAGTTCCAGCCCCTTGCGGATCACGCTGCGGCCGGACCACAGGAACAGGTTCTTGGCGACCTGCTGGGTGATGGTCGAACCGCCACGGGCCACCTCGCCATCCTCGGCGTCGTCGAGCACCTCGCGCAGCGCGCCCCAATCGACGCCCCGATGCTTGCAGAAATGGGCGTCCTCCGAGCCGACCACGGACCGCACCAGATAGGGCGATATCGCGCCGAAATCGATCCAATGCCGCGTGACCGGAGCCCCGCGCAGGCTCCGCCAGGCCATCAGCGCCGAAACCGGATGGCCGGCGCGGTAGAACGGCGTCACCAGATACGGCAGCAACAGCAGGGCCAGCAAAAGCAGCAACAAAATTCGGACGATGCGCAAAACAGGGTTTCCGGGGAGGACCATTCCAGGAAGGATTTGCGACCCGCCCGCCAGAACACGGCCGGCGCCGTCGACGTCTGCGGGATAATTCACGGTTTTTCCAGCACTTTTAAGGCGCATTCCGTCGCAGGGCGGGAATTGACGAAGCCGATGCCATCAACGATTGTCCGGCCGCAAATCGATCTGGAGCAATTCTTAAATGACGACCGGTACTGCAGAGTTTTCCAAGCGGCTGGACCAGACCGCGGAGGATACCGAAGCCCTGCTCGCCAATCTGCTGTCCGACGCGACCGAAAGCGATGAGATCGTGCGCCCGAAGCGGCTGATCGAGGCCATGCGCTATTCGAGCCTCGGCGGCGGCAAGCGGCTGCGGCCGTTCCTCGTGGTCGAGAGCGCGGCGGTGTTCGGCGTCCCGCGCGAAGCCGCCCTGCTGGTCGGCGCAGCGCTCGAATGCATCCACTGCTACTCGCTGATCCACGACGACCTGCCGGCGATGGACAATTCCGATCTGCGCCGCGGCCGCCCGACCCTGCACAAGGCCTATGACGACGCCACCGCGATCCTTGCCGGCGACGCGCTGCTCACCATCGCCTTCGACATCATCACCCGCGATGCGATCCACAAGGACGCCCAGGTCCGCCTGCTCCTGACCCGTGCGCTGGCGCGCGCCTCCGGCATCGGCGGCATGGCCGGGGGCCAGATCCTCGACCTCGCCGGCGAAGGCCGCTTCGGCGACCGCGAGCCGGTCGACGTCGCGCGCGTGCAGCAGATGAAGACGGGCGCGCTGCTCCGCTTCGGCTGCATCGCCGGCGCGATCCTCGGCCAGGCCTCGCAGAAGGAATACCAGGCGCTCGACGATTACGGCAAAGCGCTCGGCGAAGCCTTCCAGATCGCCGACGATCTGCTCGACGTCGAGGGCGACGCCGCCGCGCTCGGCAAGCCGGCCGGCGCTGATGCCGCGCTCGGCAAGACCACCTTCGTCACCCAGCTCGGCATCGATGGCGCCAAGCAGCGCGTCCGCGACCTCCTGGCGCGCGCCGACGCCGCGCTGTCGGTGTTCGGCGACCGCAGCGACGTGCTGCGCGCGGCAGCCCGTTTCGTCGCCGAGCGCAAGAACTAGCCGAAGGCAACGCGCGAAATGAACAGGGAGATCGACGACCGCCTTGTTCGCTTCCGCAAGCTGCCGCTGCCGGTCCGCGTCGTCGTGGGCCGGCCGCGTACCTTCGGCTCGATCGCGTTCGGCGTCCTCGCTGCGCTATTGGTGCCGGGAGCACCGCGCATCGTCACGCGCCTGCTCGCGGGCTGGGATGCCTTCGCCGCGCTCTATCTCGTGCTCGCCTATGTGATGATGCTGCGCTGTGGCGTCGCCCATATCAAGCGAAGCGCCATGCTGCAGGACGATGGCCGTTTCCTGATCCTGCTGCTGACCGCGTTCGGCGCGCTGGCGAGCCTCGCAGCCATCGTGTTCGAGCTCGGCGCATCCAAAGGCAGCCCTGCCGGACTGACGCTGGCAATCGTCACCATCACGCTGTCATGGACGATGGTCCACACCGCGTTCGCGCTGCACTACGCCCATGAGTATTATCGCGGCAAGACGCCCGGCGGATTGCAGTTTCCGAGCGGCGAGGAGCATGTCGACGCCGATTACTGGGACTTCGTCTATTTCTCGTTCGTGATCGGCATGACGGCGCAGGTCTCCGACGTCGGCATCACCGACAAGATCATCCGCCGCACCGCGACCGTGCACGGCATCATCTCGTTCGTGTTCAACACCGCGCTGCTCGCCCTGATGGTAAACATCGCCGCGAGCGCGATCTAGCTGCGCCGCCGGTACATGATGAGATGCCGTGCGCAAGGCGGTCGGCAAGGACGACAAGCTACACGCCGATGACGTCGCGCGAATCTATTCCCCGCCTTGCGTCACGTGCTCCTGATATTGCGGCAGATCGTCCGATATCGCGTACCACGGCGCCTTGGAGCCGACGAAGATGTGCGCGGTCGGCCGGATCGCCGGCGCGTCGCGCAGCGTGCCCATCGCGACATGGACATAGGCGCCGGCGCGGACCTGCGAATAGAGCAGCGAGCCGCAGCGGCCGCAATGCGCGTCGTGGGTGAGCTCATCGCCATAGATCAGGAGCCCGTCAGCGCCGCTGACCACGGTGAATTTGTCGCGCGCGATTCCCGCGAACGGCTTGAACGCCGAGCCCGTAGTGCGCCGGCAGTTCGAACAGTGACAATTGAGCGCATAGGCAAACGCGTCGGCCACCTCGTAGCGCACGTCGCGGCAGAAGCATTCGCCGGTCAAGATATGCTCGTTCGAATTTGCAGATGCGGTCACAACTTACTCCTCACGCGGAATTTTGCTGCCGGCCATGGCGCAATCCGGCGGTTCATGCCTAAATCCTACCCCGATCCAATGCTGCCGGGAGGACCAACCAATGAGCCAAGATCGATCCAGCGTCGAAAGCGTCGTGCAAACCTATTTCGACGGTCTCTACGAGAGCAATGCCGACAAGCTCGCCGAGGCTTTTCATCCGAGCGCCGATTTGCGCTGGGTTGAGAAAGGCGAGCTGAAGGTCCTGACCGTGCCGGACTGGCTTGCGTTGGTGCGCAAGCGCACCTCGGCGAAGGCCGAAGGCAAGGCGCGCGAGGATTTTATCGTCACCATCGACCGCTCCGACGACAACACCGCCTTCATCAAGGTGCGCTGCCAGCTGCCGCCGCGCTATTTCACCGACTATCTGGTGGCGATGAAGCTCGCCGACGGCTGGCAAATCGTCTCGAAATCGTACCGCTACGACCTCAGGGATTGATCGACCGGGAGCTGCGCGCTCCGCGACGGCTTTGTGACACGCCCCCGCGGTCCGGCTCCGGCCGGACCGCATTGACTGGCGGTGGTTTCCGGGCGAATTGAGCCCGTTATGGAAGCCAAGTTTCAGATTTTTCTCACTTTGCTCGGCGTGCTGGCGGGAACCGCCCTGGTCGCGCGGCGGACCGATATCGCGCCCGCGATCCTGCTGCTGCTGGTCGGCATCGTGCTCGCCTTCGTGCCGGGCATGCCGTCGCTGGAACTGCCGCCTGAGCTCGTGCTGCTGGTGGTGCTGCCGCCGCTGATCTATTCGGCGAGCGTTGCGATGAGCTGGCGCGAGTTCAAGGCCAACCTGCGGCCGATCATCCTGCTGTCGGTCGGCTGCGTGATCTTCACCGCCTTCATGGTCGCAACCGCGACCCATTATCTGATCGGCCTGCCCTGGAGCATCGGCTTCCTGCTCGGCGCCATCGTCGCGCCGCCGGACGTGGTCGCGCCGCTGGCGATCGCCCGCAAGCTCGGCATGCCCCGCCGCATCCTGGTGGTGCTCGAGGGCGAAGGGCTCGCCAATGACGCGACCGCGCTGATCCTCTACCGCTTCGCGCTCGCCGCGATCACCACCGGGCTGTTCTCGCTGCCGAAGGCGACCGGCACGTTCCTCGTCATCGTCGCCGGCGAAATCGCGTTCGGCACCGCGGTCGGCTGGCTCAGCCTGCGTGCCCGCCGCCGCGCCAGGGATCCGCAGGTCGAGATCACGCTGTCGCTGATCACGCCCTATCTCGCCTACTGGATCCCGGAGCATTTCGGCGGCAGCGGCGTGATCGCGACCGTCGCCTGCGGCCTCTACATGAGCTGGAACGGGCCGCTGCTGATCTCGGCCGCGACGCGCCTGCAGGGCATCTTCTTCTGGGACCTGATCATCTATCTGATCGAGGGCCTGCTGTTCCTCTTGACCGGCTTCCAGATGCGTTCGCTGTACGAGAGGTCGAAGTCGTTTCCGCTGCACGACATCCTCACCGCCACCGTGCTGGTCGCCGTGATCGTGATCGTCGCGCGCTTCGTCTGGGTGTTTCCCGGCACCTATCTGCCGCGCTGGATCAGCGCCCAAGTGCGCGCGCGCGATCCGCTGCCGTCGTGGCGGGCGGTGTTCGTGGTCGCCTTCACCGGCGTGCGCGGCGCGGTCTCGCTCGCCGCGGCGCTGGCGCTGCCGCTGACCTTGCCCGGCGGCGACGCCTTCCCGTATCGCGACCTGATCCTGTTCGTCGCCTTCGGCGTGATCTTCGTGACGCTGGTCGGGCTCGGCCTCACTCTGCCGCTGGTGGTGCGCTGGCTCGGCCTCGCCAAGGACGGCCGCAGCGAGCACATCGCCGAGCACGAGCAGGAGATCGCGGCGCGACGCGAGGCGCTGAACGCCGCGCTGAAGTCGCTCGATGCCATTACTGACGACCGCGAGCTCTCCGACGAGGTGATCAAGCTCTTGCGCTCGCGGCACGAGATCCGCATCAACCAGCTGCCCGACTCGCTCAACCCCGACACCCACGACGTCTCCGCCACCGGCACCGAGCTGACGCGGGAGCTGATCGCCTCCGAGCGCAAGTTCATCCACATGCTGCTGCGCGACGGCAAGATCACCGACGAGACCAGGCGGCGCATCGAGCGCGACCTCGACCTCGAGGAAGCCAGCCTCGCCAACCGCGAGTATCGAAGGATTCCGTTGTAGCCCCGATGTCGTCCCGGGCAAGCGAAGCGCGACCCGGGACCCATAACCATCGTTGCCGGTTTGGCGAAGGTTGGGGCCACAGCGTGGCATAGTAGCGAATAGCCGTGGTTATGGGTCCTCGGCCTTCGCCGGGACGACGGCGGTGATCACTCCGCGGCGGCGTTCTGGCCGGGACCGCCGACGAAGCCGGCGGGATCGCCGAACCGTTCGATCATCACAGCGGTGAAGTCCTTGGTCTTGCTGGTGACACAGGCGCCGGAGCGCACGGTGTAGCGATCCTGGTGCTGAGCATGCGGCGGCGCCTCGCCCTGTTGCAGCGCGCGGGCCGCCTCCATCATGAGCTTGCGGAAATGCATGATGCCGAGATCGGTCGGGCCGAGATGCTCGCGGGTGCGATCGGCGATCGGGCCCTGGCTGTCCTGCACCGCGGCGTCCTGTTCGGAAACGCCCTTGATACCGGTATAGCTCTTGGTCCGCTGCAGCTTGCGGTCGATCAGATAGTCGTTTGCCTTGTTGCGCAGCGGCACGTAGTTCTCGTCGACCACAGCCATCACGCCATTGCCGTTGGCGTAGCCTTCACGCTCGGCATCGGTCAGCGGGCGGTGCGGATTCCACGCATAGGTGTAGATCCAGCAATTGGTGTCGGTGACCGGCACGAAGGTCTGGCCGAACATGTTCTCGCCCGGCATCGAGCTCGGCGCGTAGCTGTGGAACGGCATCAGGAACTGGGCGATGCGCCAGTAGATATTGTCGCTGCCGGTGAGCCGTCCGCCCGCCACCGTGAGGCCCGCCTCATGCGGATTGATCTTGATCACCGGGCGCGGGTCCTCGGCGATCCAGCGCATGTGATCGGTCGCGACCCGCGTCAGCGGGTTCACGAAATGCTTCTTGATGTCGAGGATCTCGTTCTCCTCCTTCTCGAAGGAGAGATGCGCGAAGGTGAAATGCGCGGTGTCGATCGAGCCTTCCACCGCCTGCACCCAGTTGCAGTCCTGCCACTTCTTGGTGACGAAGCGGTGCGAGGCCGGCAGCAGCGCCATCTCCAGCGCCGGCAGTTCGGGCATCTGATCGGCCGGGCCCATATAGGCCCAGATCATGTCGCCCCATTCGCGCACCGGATAGGACTTGATCCGGATCAGGTCCTTTGCGTTGAGGTCGGGATACGACGTCGGCATGTCGACGCAGCGGCCGTCGGTGTCGAACTTCCAGCCGTGATAGACGCAGCGGATGCCGCATTCCTCGTTGCGGCCGAGCCAGAGATTGGCGCCGCGATGCGGGCAGTATTGGTCGATGACGCCGACCACGCCCCTCGTGTCGCGGAAGGCGAGCAGCTCCTCGCCCATCACCACGATCTTCTTCGGATCGCTGTCCGGCTCCGGCAGTTCCTCCGACAGCAGCACCGGAATCCAGAACCGCCGCAGCAATTCGCCCATGCCGGTCCCCTCACCGGATTCGGTGAGGAATTTGTTGTCCTCGGCGCGAAGCATGGGCGGTCTCCCGATTTTGTTTTCGTTTCATTTGCAGGATGGGTGGGGCGAAGCGAAACGCATCACTTGCATCCAAGCGGCGAGATGATGGGTTTCGCCCCGCTCACCATCCTGCGCAATTCCTCACACCGGCCGCTCTCCCTTCACGGTCACGCGGGTGCCGGAGCGGGTGTGCGGCCAGTAATCCCACATCGCGCGATGCTGGGCGCAGCGGTTGTCCCAGAACGCGATCGCGTTCTCGGTCCAGCGAAAGCGGCACTGGAACAGCGGGTTCTCGGCGTGCTGGTAGAGATAGGCCAGCATGGCGTCGCTCTCGTCGCGCGGGATGCCGACGATGAAGCGGGTGAAGCCGCGATTGACGTAGAGCGATTTCTTGCCGGTCACCGGATGGGTGCGGACCACCGGATGCTCGGCGCGGGGATATTCCCGCTTGTCGGCGACGCCGTAGTTCGCATAGAGCCCGCGATAGGTCTGCTCGCCGTCATGCAGCGCGGTCAGCCCGTCGAGATAGGCCTTCATGCGGTCCGACAGCGCCTCATAGGCGGCATACATGTTGGCGAACAGGGTGTCGCCGCCGCGCGGCGGGCACTGCTTGATGTATAGGATCGAGCCCATCGGCGGCTCGAGGTCGCATGACACGTCGGTGTGCCAGCCCTCGCCATTGGCGCGCGGCGAATCCTTGTCGGCGTAGATCTTCATCAGCGCCGGATCGCCCTCATTGGGCGCGGCGGGATGCACATGCAGCTCGCCGAACTTGCGGCCGAAGGCGAGATGCTGGTCGGGGCTGATGTGCTGGTCGCGGAAGAAGATGACGAGGTTTTCGGCGAGCGCGCGATGGATCTCGTCCATCTGGCGGTTGGAGCGCGCATCGTCGCCGACGAGCTTGCCGATATCGACGCCGGAGATCTCCGCGCCAATGATCGGCGTCAGCTTCTCGACGCCGATGGTCTCATAGGGCTCGGATTGGTCGGCGAGGTGGCGGTAGCGCGGGCCTTGCTTGCCGGACAGCGAGCTCATGGGCGTTCTCCCAATCATTCTTGATTGGGGACATGGTAACGCGCATCGACGGAAGCGCAATCTGCGCCCCAAACATATCTGTCGTCCCGGACAAGCGCAGCGAAGCGGAGCGCAGATCCGGGACCCATAACCACGGGTTCAGCTATTGCGAAGGCTGGTAACCCACATCTCGCTCCACAACCACCGTCTGTGGTTATGGGTCCCGGCCTTCGCCGCGACGACGGTTGAGTGTGGGTCACGCGCGGAGTGAAACTACTCTGCGGCGCCGGCCTGCTCCGGCAGCTTGGCGCCGTTGCCGTAGCGCTGGTCGATATAGTCGATCACCAGTGCCTTGAAGTCGGCGGCGATGCCGGGGCCGCGCAGGGTGCGGAACTTCTTACCGTCGACGAAGACAGGCGCGGCCGGCGCTTCGCCGGTGCCGGGCAGCGAGATGCCGATATTGGCATGCTTGGATTCGCCGGGGCCGTTGACGATGCAGCCCATCACGGCGACGTTGAGCTGCTCGACGCCCGGATATTTGGTCTTCCAGGCCGGCATCTCGTCGCGGATGAAATCCTGGATCGAGCGCGCCAGCTCCTGGAACGTGGTCGAGGTGGTGCGGCCGCAGCCCGGGCAGGCCGCAACCAGCGGCACGAAGGTGCGGAAGCCCATGGTCTGCAGCAATTCCTGCGCGACCTGCACTTCCAGCGTGCGGTCGCCGCCGGGCTCCGGCGTCAGCGAGATGCGAATGGTGTCGCCGATGCCCTGTTGCAGCAGGATGCCGAGCGCGGCCGAGGAGGCCACGATGCCCTTCGAGCCCATGCCGGCCTCGGTGAGACCGAGATGGATCGCATAATCCGAACGGCGCACCACTTCCTGATAGACCGCGATCAGGTCCTGCACGGCGGAGACCTTCGCCGACAGGATGATCCGGTTCTTCGGCATGCCGAGCTCTTGCGCGCGCGCCGCCGACAGCAGCGCCGACTGCACCATCGCCTCGCGGGTCACCGCGCGGGCATCGCGCGGATTGGCGGAGGCCGTGTTCTCATCCATCAGCTTGGTGAGCAGCTCCTGGTCGAGCGAGCCCCAATTGGCGCCGATGCGCACCGGCTTGTCGTTCTTGTTGGCGATCTCGATGATGTCGGCGAACTGCGTATCGCGCTTGTTCTTGAAGCCGACATTGCCGGGATTGATGCGGTACTTGTCGAGCGCCTCGGCGCAGGCCGGATATTCGGCGAGCAGCTTGTGGCCGATATAGTGGAAGTCGCCGATCAGGGGCGTGGTGATGCCGCGCTTGCGCAGGCCGTCACGGATGTGCGGCACCGCAGCGGCGGCTTCCTCGCGGTCGACGGTTATGCGCACCATCTCGGAGCCGGCGCGGGAGAGCGCGGCAACCTGGGCGATGGTGCCGTCGACATCGGCGGTGTCGGTGTTGGTCATCGACTGCACGACGATCGGCGCGCCGCCGCCGACGGCGACGTTACCGACCATGACCTGCGTGGTTTGGTGCCGCGGCGCGGGGCCGGCGACGTCGTCCTGCGGCAAAATCTCGGGCTTGTTCATGGCGTCTCGAATATCAGGTTTTGGTGACATTCACCAAGGGGGCGATGGGCCGCGCGCAAGACGGGCCAAACGGTGATGTTTCGGAGTGAATTCAACAGCTTATGGCGCCGATTGAGGCCAAACGCAAGCCATGCAGCGGCGTCCTGCATGCCCAGCTATATTGGACCGGATTGGGGTGAATCAAAGGGCAAAGTGACAGCTTTTCATGTGATCTCGCGCATCTTAGCATTGCCTTAAGATCATTCCGGGAGGACGTGAAATGGCCGGCCACAGCGAGCTGATCACCACGGCGGAACTTGCCGAGATCCTGACCGGGCCGGACCTTCGCCTGTTCGACTGCACGACCTATCTGGAGCCTGCCCCTGCCGGCAGCAACGTTCCGTATATTGTCGTCTCGGGCCGCCAGACGTTCGAGGCCGGCCACATCCCGGGCGCGAATTTCCTGGATTTGCAGGCCGAATTCTCCGAGGCCCGTACCGAGCTGCGCTTCATGATGCCGCCGACGGCGCAGCTCGAAGCCGCGTTCGGCCGCCACGGCATCTCGGCGAAGAGCCGCGTCGTGCTCTATTCGATCGGCACCGCAATGTGGGCGACGCGGTTCTGGTGGATGCTGCGCTCGCTCGGCTTCGAAGGTGCCGCGGTGCTCGACGGCGGCATCGACAAATGGACCGCCGAGGAACGCGACATCGAGACCGGGCTTGCCGGCGGCTATCCGCCGGCGACGTTTCCGGCGCGGCCCAAGGACGGCATGTTCGTCGACAAGCATGACGTGCTCGCCGCGACCACGGAGGGCGACACCGTCATCGTCAATGCGCTCGGCCCGCAATTCTACAAGGGACTGGAGCCGAGCCGTTACGGCCGGCCCGGCCGCATTCCCGGCAGCGTCAGCGTGCCGGCGGCGACCTTGATCGATCCCAAGGCCAAGACGTTCGTGCCGCTTGAGGAGGCCGAAGCAACCTTCGTCGCGCAAGGCATCACCAGGGACAAGCGCGTCGTCGCCTATTGCGGCGGCGGCATCTCCGCAACCATCGACCTGTTCCAGCTGCACCGGCTCGGCTACGACAATCTCTCGCTCTACGACGGCTCGATGGGTGAATGGGCGAAGGATGCAGAGTTGCCGATCGAGACGGGGTAGCGGGGGCAAGCGCGGCTCTCTCCACGCGTCGTCCCGGCGAAGGCCGGGACCCATAGCCCCAGGATTGGGTGGTGAGGAAAGCTGGGGCCCCGGCGTCGCGCAACAATCACCTTCGGTGGTTATGAGTCCCGGCCTGCACCGGGACGACAGCGAGCATGTGGCGACGCCTGTGAGTCATATCTCGACGTTCTCGCGACATGCCCAGCTCTGCATCTCGTTCCGCCCTCTCCTCATTGACAACTCCTGCTGAGTTGTCCGTCGGGAGGCACCAAGCAACAGACGCTCAAGCCGGCTTCCTGACGATCTCAAGGCCTCGTGCCGCCAATTCCTTCAGGATGCTCCTTGCCAAATGGGAGCACTCATCCGGCTTGATCCAGCACGCGCTCCGCCAGTCCGGATCATCCTCCTTGGAGTATGCGGTGAACGCGGAGCGAATACCGGCTTCAATTGCATCGGTGGCATCGATTGGCATCAGCGCGCCTCCACGGCCTTCCTCCCATGGGAGGCTTCACGGAGTATCGGTGGCAGTGTTGATGTAGATCAACACCGCATCAAGCGGCCTCAATTCGCCGCCGATGATGTGCCGCGCTCTCACGCCGGCACGTTGGGATCCGGCGTCACCTTCGGGTCGGGCTTGTTGACGAGATAGAGGCCAGCGATCACCAGCAGCGCGGCGACGCCGAACACCGCCGTCAGGGTGTCGTGCATGATGAAATAGGCCGCGACGACGCCGAACAGCGGCGTGACGAAGGTGAAGGCGGACAGCTTGCTCGCGGAGTAGGTTTTCACCATCGCAAACCAGATCACGAACGTGCAGCCCACCACCCAGACCGCCTGATAGGCGAGCAGCGAGATCGACAGCGCGCTCGGCACATGCTCGATGCGCTCGCCCGCGATCCAGGCGGCGAGGCCGAGGATCGGAATCGAGATCGCGACCTGGTAGCCGAGCGCCTTTTCCGGAGCCGCCTTGCGTAGCTGTGTGCCCTTGGCGACCAGCGTGGTTGCAGCCCACAGCGCGCCGCCGCCGACCACCATGAGGTCGCCGAGCAGCACCTTGGCATCGACGTTCGGCTGCGGCACGCCGATCGCCAGCGCGACGCCGGCAAAGCTCAGCGCAAGGCCGCTCCACTGCACGGTCGAGAGACGCTCGCCGAGGAACTGGTGCGAGCCGAGCGCGACGAAGAACGGCGCGGTGTAGAGGAACACCGAGGCACGCGACGCCGAGGTGAAGACCAGCCCGGTGAAGATCAGCACGAACTCGCAACCGAACATCAGCCCGGCGATGATCCCGGGCACGAGGGTGCCGTCGCGCTCGAAGAATTTGACGCCGCGCAGGTGGCCGACGATCAGCATCACCGGCAGCGCGCCGGCGGAGCGGATCAACGCCTGCAACATCGGCGGCACGTCGGGCAGCGCGAGTTTCACCGCAAGCTGGTTGAAGCCCCAGCTCACGCACAGCATCAGCATCACGGCGATGGCGCCGGGCGGCAGCCCGTGTCCGACGCTGACGGGCCTCGTGACGCTGGCGGAGATCGCTTGGGTCGACATGTTTCCTCGCGGGCCGGCCTATCGGCCTGTTATTGTTGCTTAGCAGGGACCTCAGGTGCTCGTTGCTTTCTTACCTCTCCCGCTCGCGGGGGAGGTCGACGCGCTCGCCAGAGCGCGGCGGGTGGAGGCTCTCTCCACGACGCGACTCGTGGAAAGAGCCTCCACCCCAACCCTCCCCCGCAAGCGGGAGAGGGAGCAGAGCGAGTTCGCGGCGATCGTTCGCTCCAGTCGCATCAGCCATCACGTCTTCTGGCAATGCGCGCAGGTGCCGGCGATCTCGACGACGGAGAGTTTCGGGATGAACCCCGAGGCCCGCGCCGCCGCGGTCAGGCTTTGCGCGACCGGTGCGGCCGGGATCTCGCCGACCGAGCCGCAATGGTCGCAGATCAGGAACGCCACCATCGAGGTCTCGTCATGGTCATGCGCGCAGGCAAGGAAGGCGTTGCGACTCTCGATGCGGTGAACGAGGCCATTCTCCATCAGGAAGTCGAGCGCGCGGTAGACGGTAATCGGTGCCGGCCGCGGCATCGTCTTGGCCAGTTCGTCGATCACCTCATAGGCGCCGAGCGGCCGATGGCTCGACAGCAGCGCCTGCAGCACCTGACGGCGGATCGGGGTGAATTTCTGGCCGCGACGCGCACACACCTGCTCGGCATGCGCCATCGCGTCCGCGGCGCAGCGGCCGTGATCGTGGTCGGGGGCAGGAAATGTCGGCTTGGCCAGGCTCATTGCCCCGATATGTAGCATTTGCACGCCCGTTCCCAAAGCCCGGCAGCCCAGCCCCGGTCCGCCGCCGCGTTGCAGCCATGCCCGCAAAGCGGGGCAGCCTCGCGTTAACCCGGCATGCAGAAATTATAAGCAAGCTTATTATATCCCAAGCTTATGGAGGCAGGATCGATGCGCGGTTCCGTGGACACGGATTTCTTGTTTACGCTGGGCGAAGTGTTCCGGCTGATCCGGGTCTATGCCGACAAGGAGGCCGCACGCTACGGCATCACCCGCGCGCAATGGGCCGTGCTGTCCAAGGTGGAACGCCAGGAAGGGCTGAAGCAGACCGAGCTCGCCGAGCTGCTCGAGGTGCAGCCGATCACGCTGACGCGGCTGATCGACAAGCTCTGCGACAATGGCTGGATCGAACGCCGCAGCGACGAGAACGACCGCCGCGTCAACCGCCTCTATCTGAAAAAAGCCGCGCGCCCGCTGCTCGGCAAGCTCGCCGGCCTCCGCTCCGAACTCACCGCGACCGCGCTCGAGGGCATCAGCCCCGCTGACGCGTATCGCCTGCTCACCCAATTGGAATCGATCAAGGAAAACGTTCGCAATGCCGTCCAAACCCCAGCCGGCGAGCCCTCCCGAAAGGAACAGCGCTATGGCTGAACCCGTCCTCAAGCTGGCCCCCGAGCAGAAGAGCAATCCGGGCGAGCCTGCGCCGTCGGGCAAGGCCAGCCGCGCGCCGCGTCGTCGCCTGATGGCGGGCCTGCGGCGCTATCGCCGCACGCTGCTGCTGGTCGTGCTGCCGACGCTCGCTGCGATCGGCGGCATCGTGTTCTATCTCAATGGCGGCCGCTATGTCGGCACCGACGACGCTTATGTCGGCGCGCAGAAGGTGCTGATCACGCCGGAAATCTCCGGCAAGATCGACAAGATCGTCGTGAAGGAAGGCCAGCACGTCAAGAAGGGCGATGAGCTGTTCGAAATCGACCCGGTGCCGTTCCGCCTCGCGGTGGCGCAGGCCAAGGCCGCGCTCGACCAGACCAGGACCACCTATGACAACCTGGTCGACAACATCAAGATCAACGGCAGGATGCTGGAATTCGCCCAGCAGAGCATCGAGTTGAAGAAGCGCGACGTCGAACGCAAGTCGACGCTGGCCAAGCAGAATTTCGGCTCGCAGCTCGACCTCGACAACGCGGCGAATGCGCAGGTGACGGCCGAGAGTCTGGCGCAATACATCAGGCAGCAGATCTCCAAGGACAAGACGCAGCTGCTCGGCGATATCGACCTGCCGATCGAGCAGTTCCCGCCCTACGCCCAGGCCAAGGCCAAGCTCGACGACGCCCAGCGCAATCTCGACCACACCGTGCTGCGCGCACCTATGGACGGCGTCGCGACCCAGGTCGACCAGATCCAGCTCGGCCGCTTCGTCGCCGCCGGCTCGCCGGTGTTCTCGATCATCGACGTCGACCATCCCTGGGTCGACGCCAATCCGAAGGAGAGCGACTTCACCTATGTCGCGGTCGGCCAGCCGGTTGAACTCGATGTCGACGCGTTCCCGAACCATCGGTTCAGGGGCAAGGTCGGCTCGCTGTCGCCCGGCACCGGCGCGCAATTCGCGATCCTGCCGCCGCAGAACGCGACCGGCAATTTCGTCAAGGTGGTGCAGCGCGTCCCGGTGCGAATCTACTTCGACGAGAACGATCCGTTCGTGAAGAAGCTGAAGGCCGGCATGAGCGTCTACGCGACGATCGACACCAACCACCGCCGCACGCTGGCCGGACTGCTCGGGCTGGCGCCGGCCTCGGCGCACCCGGACCACGAATAGAATAGGTGAGATAAGGCCGAACCGGCGGCCGCGATAACAGTGCGCCCCCTCTCCCGCTTGCGCGGGGAGGGCCGACCTCGCCCGCAAGCGGGAGAGGGGGCTCCAACGCTCGAGAACAGGACCGACCTGAATGAATGCACCGTCACCATCCGCCGTGCCCGGCATGCGCCGGAACATGGTGACGATCTGCGCGATGACCGCGACGATCATGCAGGCGCTCGACACCACGATCGCCAACGTCGCGCTGCCCTATATGCAGGGCTCGCTGTCGGCTTCGCAGGACCAGATCAACTGGGTGCTGACCTCCTACATCGTCGCCGCCGCGATCATGACCGCGCCGGTGGGCTGGATCGCCAACCGCTATGGCAGGAAGCGCATCTTCATCATCTGCTCGGCCGGCTTCACCGTCGCCTCGGTGTTCTGCGGCCTCGCGCAGGACATCACCCAGATGGTGCTGTTCCGCCTGCTGCAGGGCGTGTTCGGCGCGGCGCTGGTGCCGCTGTCGCAGGCGGTGATGCTCGACTCCTACGCGCTGCATGAGCGCGCGAAAGCGATGTCGATCTGGGGCATGGGCGTGATGATGGGCCCGATCATGGGCCCCTCGCTCGGCGCCTGGCTGACCGAGACCTATTCCTGGCACTGGGTGTTCTTCGTCAACCTGCCGTTCGGCGCCATCACCGTGCTCGGGCTCGCGATCTTCATGGACGAAACCAAGCAGGACCTCAATCTGCGCTTCGACTGGTTCGGCTTCACCGCGCTCGCGGTGTCGATCGGCGCGCTGCAGCTCGCGCTCGACCGCGGAGAGCAGCTCGGCTGGCTGGAATCCAACGAGATCTTCGTCGAGTTCGTCGTCGCGGCGGTCGGCGCTTATTTCTTCTTCGCCCATTCGCTGACCACGAGCCGGCCGTTCATCCAGTTCGCGCTGTTCAAGGACAAGAACTTCCTCGGCGGCTGCGTGTTCATGACGGTCATGGGCCTCGTGCTGTATTCGACCATGGCGCTGTCCTCGCCCTATCTGCAAAACGTGATCGGCTATCCGATCATCACCGCGGGCCTGTTGCTGGCGAGCCGCGGCGTCGGCACCTTCGTCGCGATGATGCTGGTCGGCCGCATGATGCGCTATATCGAGGCGCGCACGCTGATCATCTCGGGACTGGCGCTGACCGCGGCCTCGCTGTTCCAGATGACCGGCTGGACCGACATGACGCAGGCGAGCGAGATCATCGTCGTCAGCGTGATCCAGGGCTTCGGCTTCGGCCTCGTGTTCGTGCCGCTGTCGACGGTCTCGTTCCTGACGCTGCCCAATCACCTGCGCACCGACGGCACCTCGATGCTGACGCTGCTGCGCAACGTCGCAAGCTCGGTCGGCATCTCGATCGTGATCGCGCAGCTCACCGAGGGCTCGCGGCGGATCTACGCAAAGCTGTCGGAGCAGATCAATCCGTTCAACCACGCGCTGCAGATGCCCGACGTATCGGGCATGATCAACCTCAACACCGACGCCGGCCGCGCGATGGCCGACAAGATGGTGGCCGCGCAGTCGCAGATCATCGCGTTCTCGCACGACTACCAGCTGGTGATGCTGTTCATCCTGGTCTCGATTCCGCTCGCGATGATGATCGGCTCGACCAAGGCCGCGCTGCGCACGCAGTCGGCGCCGTCGGACCATGCCGCGGTGATGGAGTAGGTTTTTTCGCAGTCCACCATCATCGTCGTCCCGGCGAAGGGACCCATAACCACGGGGTCGTGTTGTAAGAGGAACTGCAGCCCCAGCGTCGCGCAACGATTTATATTTGGGGTAATGGGTCCCGGCCTTCGCCAGGCCTTCGCCGGGACGACGTAGGAAGCCAAGCTCCCCCTCCCAAAGCGCAAGACGCCGCAGCCGCAAGCCGCGTTGACTTTCCGACCTCGCCTCCCAATACTCCGCGAAAACAAGCAAGACCCGTCACACAACCGACGGTCTCAGGGGAGGACGCGATGCCGACTTCACGCAGGACGCTGCTGAAGACTTCAGCGGCTGCCGCCGCTGCTTTCAGCTTGGATTGGACACGGGCACAGGCGCAGGCCGAGACGGTCCGGATCGGTGTGATCTACGACCTGACCGGTCCGTTCGCCGCCGGCGGCTCGGTCGCCTCCTCGATCGGCACCCAGATCGCGATCGACCTCGTCAACGAGAAGGGCGGCGTCGGCGGCAAGTACAAGATCGCGCCGGTCAACGTCGATTCCCAGAGCAAGCCCGATGTCGCGATCAACGAGGCCAATCGCCTGATCGACCAGGAGAAGGTCGACATCCTCAACGGCGTGTTCGCGAGCTCCCACGCGGTGCCGCTCGCCGCCAAGGTCGAGCAGCAGAAGCGGATCCTGTGGATCACGACCGCGGTCTCGACCGCCGTGTTCAAGGACAAGAACCTGCAATACGTGTTCCGCGCGCAGATCCATTCCGACCAGTACGGCCAGGCCTTCGCGAGCTTCATCAATGAGCACGCCAAGGCCAAGCTCGGCATGGAGCCGAAGGACGTCAAGGTGGCGCTGATCCACGAGGATGGCCCCTATGGCGTCGGCGTCGCCGCGGCGGACGAGGCCTTCGCCAAGGAGGTCGGGCTGCAGGTCGCGCTGAAGGAGGGCTATTCGGCTTCGGCGCCCGATCTCTCGGTGCTGGTCACCAAGCTGAAGCGCGCCAAGGCCGACGTGATCTCGCATGCCGGCTACAATCCCGACATCACGCTGTTCCTGCGCCAGGCGCGCGAGAGCGGGCTGAAGTTCAAGATGCTGTTCGGCGCCGGCGCCGGCTACAGCCAGCTCGACAAGCTACGCGCGACCTTCGGCGCCGACATCGACAATTTCTGCAACATCGACCCGGTGCCGGCGCAGCTGCTCGATCCTGCCAAGCTCGCGCCCGGAATCGGCGACCTCACCAAGACCATGGTCGCGCGTTACCGCGAGAAGACCAATGCGACCGAAGTGCCGCCGCACTGTTCGATGGGCTTCAACCAGACCTGGATCCTGCTCAACAATGTGCTGCCGGTCGCCAAGGAGAAATATGGCGGCTTCGATCCGGAGGCGATCCGCAAGGCGGCGCTCGACGTCGACATCCCCGCAGGCGGCACCATCCAGGGCTATGGCGTGAAGTTCTATCCGCCGGGCACGCCGCTGTCCGGCCAGAACGAGCGCTCGACCCCGGTCGTGATGCAGAACGCCGGCGAGCGCATCACCGTGGTGTGGCCGACCAATATCCGCACGCAGGATCCGGTGTTCCCGCTGCCGAAGGGCTCGGTGTACGCGGCGTAGGGATTGCGATGATTCCAGACTGCTGCGGCGGCGGCGCTGCATCCTCTCGCCTTGTGGGAGAGGGTGCCTTCGATGCAGCGCATCGAAGCCGGGTGAGGGGTTTCTCTTTGCGAGCTCTTCGAGAGCCGAATTTGCGGTAACAACCCCTCATCCGGCGCGCTCGCGCGCGCCACCTTCTCCCACAAGGGGAGAAGGGAAGAGTTCGCGCGGCTACAGCACCACCCGCCTGCCCTCATCCGCCGCCCAGTAGCCGGCGTAGTTCACCTTCGTCGTCTCATACGCCAGTACGAGGTCCGCGAGCGGTTGCCGGCCGGTCGCCACGCACTCCATGAAATCCTGGATCTCCTGCAGGTAGCCGCGGGTCCATTCCTCCTCGAGACAGACATATTGCCAGCCGGTTTTGCGATCGACCTTTTCGGTGATGTAGACCGAGGCGAGCTTCTCCTCGCTCGTCTGGTAGCTCGTCAGATGCGTGTTCGGAGTGATGTTGGCGAATAGCGAGCCGCCGCTCGTATAGGTCTCGATCAGGTTGCGTACGCCGCCCATGATCATGTCGCCCGAAAACACCGTGGCCTTGGTGCCGTCGGAGAAGGTCGCGGTCAGCGTGCCCCAATCCTCGACGTCGACCGGATTGGCCTTGACGTAGGCGCGCTCTTCCGGCTTGAGACCGGCGGTGACATTGCCGACGTCGCAGGTGACGCTGGCGACCGTGATGGTCTCGCCGCGCGCTTTCGCCTCGACCTGCTTGAGATAGAGCACCGCCGACAAGGGATGACAGCCCATCCGGATCAGCGAGCCGCCGCCGGTCATCGCCCATTCGGCGGCGTGCGCGGCATGCGAGCCGGAATGGCTCTCCTCGCCCTTCATGAACAGGATCTTGTCGCCTGTCGCACGGACGATCTCCGTGGTCTTGGTCACCGCCGGCGCGTAGATCCAGTCCTCGGCATACATGAAGAGTTGTCCGCTTCGCTCGATCGCGGCGCGGGTTTTCTCCATCTCCTCCATCACGCGTTGATACATCACCGCTTTCGGCACGTGCCGGCCGATCGGCGCCTTGTCGCCGTCGCGGCCGAAATAGCCGCTGAACGGCTTCTCGCAGATCACGTGCTTGCCGGCTTGCATCGCCTCCACGATCATCGCGGCATGCAGATTGGGCGGCGTGCAGATGTCGATGACGTCGAGCTCGCGGTCGGCGACCAGTTCGGCGAAGCTGCGATAGGCGTTCGGGATTGCGTGCTTGCGGGCGAACGCATTGACATGGTCGCCGCGCGCCGCGACCGCCCTCACCTCGACGTCGACGCCATAGACGCGCCGGTAGGCGTACATATGCAGCTCCGACACGAAGCCGCAGCCGGCCAGCCCGATCCTGATTTTTGTCATTTTGTGTCTCCGCCCCTCAGGCGGGCGCAGAGTAGCGTGCGGCCATCACCGCGTCGAACGCATTTGCCATGACATCAGTCGAAGGCATCATCGTCGTGAACAATTCGAACGCGTCCGCTGCTGCGTAGACCGCCAGCTCGCGCCCGGTCAGGACTTTGGCGCCCTTGGCCTTGGCCGCCAACAGCAGCGGCGTCCAGAGCGGCGTGTAGACGGCATCGGCGACCCACATCGACGGATGCAACAAGCTGTCCGGCACGGGACTGTCGCGGCTCGGCAGCATGCCGACCGGCGTTGCGTTGACGACGCCGGTCGCGCCATCGACCGCGCGCTCGACGCTGGCGGCACCACGAGCCGCATGACGGCCGGCCAACTGACCGGCCAGTCGCACGACCTTCGCGGCATCAGCGTCGAAGATGCGGAGCTCGCCGACGCCGAGACCGGCGAGCGCAAAGGCGATCGCTTTGCCGACGCCGCCGGCACCGATCAGCGCGATCGGGCCGCGCGGCGTTGATGCAAGCAGCGGCGTGATCGCACGCACAAAACCTGACGCGTCGGTATTGTGCCCGACCAGCCGCGTGCGATGGGCGACGATGGTGTTGACCGCGCCGATCGCGCGCGCATCCGGCGCAAGGTCATCGAGCAGCTCGACGACCGCCTCCTTGTAGGGAAAGGTGACATTGACGCCGGCAAAGCCGAGCCGCCTGATGCCGTCGAGCATCGCACGCAGATCGTCGCGGCCGGCGCCCTTGACCTCGATGAGCTGGTAGTGACAGCGAACGCCTAGTGCTGCTGCGGCCGCTTCGTGCATCGCAGGCGCCGCCGAATGCGCGATCGGATAGCCAATCAGCCCCGTCAGGAAACGGTCGCGCATTGTCCCTCACGTCAGTCGCGTTCAACTCATGCGGTCGAGCCGAGCATAGCTGTCTTCCATGCCGTGCTCCATGCCGGTCGCGAGCATCGCCGCGCGCGTCTCCGTATCCGGCAGCGTCATCCGCATCGTCATCAGGGTGCCGTCGCCGTCGGGCGCGAAACGCGTCTCGACGTGATTGTCCGGCGTCGGATCCGGCAGATGCATGCGCTCGACATGGACGATGCGGCTGAACGGTTCGAGTTCGAGATATTCGCCGGTCAGATGAAAGCCGCCGCCCTTACCGTCATTCCATTCGTAGCGGATCCTGCCGCCGGGCTTCGCCTCGCTGATGCAGACCGGCATGGTCCAACCGTCGGGGCCGAGCAGCCATTTCTGCAACAGCTCCGGCTCGGTATGCGCGCGATACACCGCCTCGGGCAGCGCGACGAAGCGCCTGGTAACAATCACGTAGCGGTCGCCTTCGGTCTTCAGCGCCAACTTGCTCATGGGGATACCTTTCACTGCTCAGGCTTCATTGCGGCCAGCACGCCGTCCAGCCGGTCGTAATTGGTTTCCAGCGCGCGGCGCAGCATGCCGAGCCATTGATCGATCTCGGCAACCGCTGATGGCGCCAGCCGGCACGGCCGCTTGGTGCCCTCGATCCGCCGCACGATCAGGCCGGCCCCCTCGAGCACCTTGAGATGGCGGGAGATCGCGGGCTGGGTCATGTCGAACGGCTCGACCAGCTCCATGACAGTCGCCTCGCCCAGAGCGAGGCGCGCCAGGATCGCCCGGCGAGTCGGGTCGGCGAGCGCGGAAAAGGCGGCATCGAGATTGGTCATGCTTGATCTCGTATCGGTTATATAAATATCTTGTTATATAACTTGCAGCGCATGGTCAAGCGAAATCCGCTGCGGCGAACGCGCGCAGCGGATACCGGTCGTCCCTTCAATGCTGGTATTGCGCGCCGGTGGCGGCGCGCAGCTAGACGTCGAAGAACACGGTCTCGTTGTCGCCCTGCAGATGGACGTCGAAGCTGTAGGTGTTGCCCGGGCCGGCCTTGCGCCTGGCGATCAGCGTGGCGCGGCGATCCGCCGGCACCAGCGCCAGCGTGGAATCAGCGGCGTTGCCGGCTTCGTCGTCGAAATAGATCCGGGTGTAGAGATGCAGCAGCATGCCGCGCGCGAACACCGCGAGCAGGATGTGCGGCGCCTGCGGCTTGCCGTCGGCATCCGGCACCACGCCCGGCTTGATGGTGTCAAACGCGTAGCCACCGTTCTTGTCAGTGCCGCAACGGCCAAAGCCCTTGAACGACGAGTTCGGCAACGCGCGCGCATCCTGCGGATCGGAGAAGCGGCCCTGGCTATCGGCCTGCCAGATCTCCAGCATGCAATCCGGGATCACGGCGCCGTCGCCGTCATAGACGGTGCCCTCGACGCGGATCCGCTCGCCCGAGACGTCGCCCGTCAAGAGGTTGCTGGTGAAAGCATCGTTCCACTCATACTCGCCGTTCGGCGTCAGGCCATACTTGAAATAGGGGCCGACGGTCTGCGAGGGCGTGATTCCGTCAGGACGCGGGTTCGACACTTACCTGGTCTCCATCGGCGTGGCACTCTGCCCGCGCAGCACGATATCGAAGCGATAGCACAGCGCCCATTCCGGCTTGGTGTTCTCGAGGTCGAACGAGGAGATCATCCGCGCCCGCGCCTTCGCATCCGTCACCGAGTTGAAGATCGGATCGAACGGAAACAAGGGGTCGCCGGGGAAATACATCTGGGTCACGAGCCGCGAGACGAAGGAGTGGCCGAACACCGAGAAGTGGATATGCGCCGGCCGCCAGGCATTGTGGTGATTGCCCCAGGGATAGGCGCCGGGCTTGATGGTGATGAACTTGTAATAGCCCTTGGCATCGGATTGCGTGCGGCCGGCGCCGGTGAAGTTCGGATCGAGCGGCGCCGGATGCTGGTCGACGACGTGGATGTAGCGGCCGCAGGCATTGGCCTGCCACAGCTCGACCAAGGTATTGGGGACACCACGGCCGTCCTCGTCGAGCACATAGCCGTGCACGATGATGCGCTCGCCGAGCGGCTCGCCCTTGGCCTGGATGGTGAGGTCGTTGTCGTGCGCGCGCACCGTCTCATGACCATAGACCGGCCCGGTCAGCTCCGAGAGCGTATGCCGCATCGGGATCAGCGGCTTTTGCGGCGCGCGCTTCACGGTGGAGCGATAGTCCGGCGACAGCCGCGCTGGATGGGCCGCAAGCGATTGCAGCGGGTACAACAAGGTCATGGCGAATTCCTCCGCGGCCCACGCGCCCGGTGAGCTCACGTCAGATCATTATAATGCATAACCAAATTGGGGAAGGGCTGTTTTCAACCCTTCCAAGCCATTGACTTAGTTCAGCTTTTCGATCGCGACCGCAACGCCCTGGCCGACCCCGACGCACATAGTTGCCAAGGCAAGCTTCCCGCCCCGCTTCTCCATGCCGTGCACGGCGGTCAGGACCAGCCGCGCGCCGCTCATGCCGAGCGGGTGGCCGAGCGCGATCGCGCCGCCATGCGGATTGACGAAATCGGCGTCTTCCTTGACGCCGAGCTGGCGCAGGCAGGCGATGCCCTGCGAGGCGAAGGCCTCGTTGAGCTCGATCAGGTCGAAGTCCGACACCTTGATGCCAAGACGCTCGACCAGCTTCCTGGTCGCCGGCACCGGACCGATGCCCATGATGCGCGGCGGCACCGCGGCCGACGCGAGGCCGAGGATTTTTGCGCGCGGCGTCAGGCCGTGCTTCTTCACCGCGGCCTCGGAAGCGAGGATCATCGCGGCGGCGCCGTCATTGACGCCGGACGCGTTGCCCGCGGTCACCGTGCCCGGGTTGCGCACGATCGGCTTCAGTTTTGCCAATCCTTCGAGCGTGGTTTCGGGCCGCGGATGCTCGTCCTTGTCGACGGTGATGGGACCGGCCTTGCCGCCGGGCACCTGGATCGGCACGATCTCCTCGGCGAAATAGCCCGACGCGATCGCCGCACCGGCGCGCTGCTGCGAGCGAATCGCCATCGCATCCTGATCGGCGCGCGACACCTGGAATTCCTCGGCGACGTTCTCACCGGTCTCCGGCATCGCATCGACGCCGTACTGCGCCTTCATCAGCGGATTGATGAAGCGCCAGCCGATCGTGGTGTCGAAGATCTCGGCGGACCGCGAGAAGGCCTCCGGCGCCTTGCCCATCACGAACGGCGCGCGCGTCATCGATTCGACACCGCCCGCGATCGCAAAATCGATCTCGCCGGCGCGGATGGCGCGCCCCGCAGCACCGACCGCGTCGAGACCGGAGGCACAGAGCCGGTTCAGGGTCTGGCCGGGAACCGATTCCGGCATGCCGGCGAGCAAGAGCGCCATGCGTGCGACGTTGCGGTTGTCTTCTCCCGCCTGGTTGGCGCAGCCGAAATAGACCTCGTCGACCTCGTTCCAGTTGAGCGTCGGATGCTTGGCCATCAGCGCCTTGATCGGGGCCGCCGCAAGATCGTCGGCGCGCACCTTGGCGAGCGAACCGCCGAAACGGCCGATCGGGGTCCGGACGGCATCGCAAATGAACACATCACGCATTGAATCTCTCCCTGAATGCCGCGGCTTAGGCGCTGGATCGGCTGGAACTTGGGGGGAGTTTTAGGAGCGTGCCCGCGGCAGGTCAATCGACGCCGCCGCGTGGCATCAGCGCATTCCCGTGAGGACTTGTCATATCCTTGGCCGTGGAGAGGGTGGAAAACCCCGACGTCGCGGATAGGACCGCGCGACGAAATTTTGTAGTTTCCGCCGTCTGGAGCCTGACGGTTCTGATGAGATCAGAACCGGACTCCAGATTTTTCTTTGGACGCGTTTTCTTCACGCGAACCGGTACCCACTTCTCTCGAAAACGCTCTCATGACCATTCAGCAGCCCATCCCCGTTCCGCCCGAAGCCACTGCCGCCGAGGCGCCGTCGCGCGTCACGCCGATGATGGAACAGTATCTGGAAATCAAGGCCGCCCATCCCGGCCTGCTGCTGTTCTACCGGATGGGCGACTTCTACGAATTGTTCTTCGAGGATGCCGAGATCGCCTCGAAGACGCTCGGCATCGTGCTGACCAAGCGCGGCAAGCATCAGGGCGTGGACATCCCGATGTGCGGCGTGCCGGTCGAACGCTCCGAGGATTACCTGCATCGCCTGATCGGCGCCGGCCACCGTGTCGCGGTGTGCGAGCAGACGGAAAACCCCGCGGAAGCCAAAGCCCGCGGCAACAAGAGCGTGGTCCGCCGCGGCGTGGTGCGGCTGGTGACGCCGGGCACGCTGACCGAAGACACGCTGCTCGACGCCCGCACCAATAATTACCTGATCGCGATCGCGCGCGCCCGCGGCTCGGCCGGCGCCGACCGGCTCGGGCTCGCCTGGATCGACATCTCGACCTCCGAATTCATGGTGACGGAGTGCGCGACCGCGGAGCTCGCGGCGACGCTGGCGCGCATCAATCCGAACGAGGCGATCGTCACCGATGCGCTCTATAGCGACAACGAGTTCGCGCCGACCTTGCGCGAGCTGCCGTCGGTGACGCCGCTGACCCGCGACGTGTTCGACAGTGCCACCGCCGAGCGGCGGCTGTGCGACTATTTCGCGGTCGCGACCATGGACGGCCTGTCGGCGATGTCGCGGCTGGAAGCGACCGCCGCCGCCGCGGCCGTCACCTATATCGACCGCACCCAGGTCGGCAAGCGTCCGCCGCTGTCGCCGCCCGCGCGCGAGGCCGCCGGCACCACGATGGCGATCGATCCGGCGACCCGCGCCAATCTCGAACTGACGCGTACGCTGGCCGGTGAACGCCGTGGCTCGCTGCTCGATGCGATCGACTGCACCGTCACCGCGGCGGGCTCGCGCCTCCTGGCGCAGCGCCTTGCCGCGCCGCTCACCGACGTTGCCGTGATCGCGCGGCGGCTCGACGCCGTCTCGGCCTTCGTCGCGGATTCCGCGGCGCGCGAGGACGTCAGGACCGTGCTGCGCGCGGCGCCCGACATGTCGCGCGCGCTGGCGCGGCTCTCGGTCGGCCGCGGCGGCCCGCGTGATCTCGCCAGCCTGCGCGACGGCATCCTCGCCGCCGACCAGGCGCTGGAGCTGCTGGCGCAGCTTGCCAATCCGCCGACCGAGGTCTCCACCGTGATGGCGGCCTTGCGGCGCCCCTCGCGCGATCTGGCGCAGGAATTCTCCCGCGCGCTCTCCGAACAGCTGCCGCTGATCAAGCGAGATGGCGGCTTCGTCCGCGAGGGCTATGAGGCCGCGCTCGACGAGAGCCGCAATCTGCGCGATGCCTCGCGCCTCGTCGTCGCCGCGATGCAGGCGCGCTACGCCGAGGACACCGGCATCAAGACGCTGAAGATCCGGCACAACAATGTACTGGGCTATTTCGTCGAGGTCACCGCGCAGCACGGCGACAAGCTGTTCGCGCCGCCGCTGAATGCGACCTTCATCCACCGCCAGACGCTGGCCGGACAGGTCCGCTTCACCACCGCAGAACTCGGCGAGACCGAGGCCAAGATCGCCAATGCCGGCGAGCGCGCGCTCAATCTCGAGCTCGAGGTCTTCGAACGCTTGACCGCGATGGCGCTCGCGGCGAGCGACGATCTGCGCAACGCCGCGCATGCCTTTGCGATGCTCGACGTCGCGACGTCATTGGCCAAACTTGCGATCGACGACAATTACGTGCGGCCCGACGTCGACGGCTCGCTCGGCTTTGCGATCGAGGGTGGACGGCATCCGGTGGTCGAGCAGGCACTGAAGCGCGATGGCCAGCCGTTCATCGCCAATGCCTGCGATCTCTCCCCGGCGCCCGCACAAAAATCCGGCCAGCTCTGGCTGATCACCGGTCCGAACATGGCCGGTAAATCGACCTTCCTGCGCCAAAACGCGCTGATCGCGCTCTTGGCGCAGATCGGCTCCTACGTGCCGGCGTCGCGGGCGCGGCTCGGCATCGTCGACCGGCTGTTCTCGCGCGTCGGCGCCGCCGACGATCTGGCGCGGGGACGCTCGACCTTCATGGTCGAGATGGTCGAGACCGCGGTAATCCTGAATCAGGCGAGCGAGCGGTCGCTGGTGATCCTCGACGAGATCGGCCGCGGCACCGCGACGTTCGACGGGTTGTCGATCGCCTGGGCCGCGATCGAGCATCTGCATGAGAGCAACCGCTGCCGCACGCTGTTCGCGACGCATTATCACGAGCTGACCGCGCTCTCGGCGAAACTGCCGCGGATGTTCAACGCCACGGTGCGGGTCAAGGAATGGCAGGGCGACGTCGTGTTCCTGCACGAGGTGCTGCCCGGCTCCGCCGACCGCTCCTACGGCATCCAGGTCGCAAAACTCGCCGGCTTGCCGCCGGCCGTGATCACGCGCGCCAAATCGGTGCTGGCCAAACTCGAAGCCCAGGACCGCGGCCAGACCGCGCGTGCTCTGGTCGACGATCTGCCGCTGTTCGCCGTCCCCTCCCGCGCCGCCAGTGAGGACAAACCGCCGAGCGAGGCGGATCTGCTGATCGAGGCAGTGAAGGCGCTGCATCCCGACGAGATGTCGCCGCGCGAGGCGCTGGACGCGCTGTATGCGCTGCGGGCGAAGCTGCCGAAGCATTAGATCCGTAGGGTGGGTTAGCCGAAAGCGTAACCCACCATTGTCGCGGCGAGAAAGATGGTGGGTTACGCTTCGCTAACCCACCTACGCCTTCACGGCCTTCCGCCGCCCGATCCGCCACAGCACCAGATTCCACACGATACAGGTGGCGAGCGCGCAGCAAAGGCCGATTGGCGAGCCGAATTGCAGCACCGCGACGTGCAGCACCGCAACGCCGAGACCGAAGCCCATCAGACCCCAGGCGCTGTTGGCGAGCACGGCGGCGGTTGCGGGGCCGCCGATGCGCGGATGCAGGATCAGCATCATCGAGGAGAATACGATCGGAAACAACGCCATCACGCCGGTGACGCGCGGGCCGACCCAGCCTGACGCCGTGACCACGGTGCCGACCAGGCTTGCGACCAGCACGGCGCGCAGCGGAATGTCGTACCAGCGCCGCGCGATCAGCGGCATTTTCGCGACGTGCCGATAGGGCCTCAGCAGCGGAATGCAGATCGCAAAGGTGATGGCGTTGACGATCAGGCCGGCGGCGAGCGACCACTCGAACTGGCGGATGATGGTGGCGAGCACCAGCCACACCGCGATCGCGCTGCCCGCGCTGATCCACATGCTGAAGCGCTGCGCCAGCACGGCGTAGGTCAGGCCCATATAGATGGTGGCGGCGTTGACCGGCAGGCTCGCCAGCGCGCCCTGGGCGATGAAGGCGGCGTCATGGTCGAGCGCGAGGAAGGTGTAGGACGGCCCGGCCGAGATCGGCAGGGTCGCGATCAGCGCGCCGATCACCGGTCCCGAACGCTCCGTGATGATGGATGCGCTGACCACGAATGCGGCGGCGACCGCCATGCGCAGCGCGAGGATCAGGACGAAATGGAGTTCGGGGGACATTTTTGTTTTTCTTGACCCTCCCCTGGAGGGGGAGGGTCGGCTCACATTGAGCGAAGCGAGATGTGAGCCGGGGTGGGGTGATCTCTCAGCACGGGCACCGATCGGGTGGAGAGGCCTTCACCCCACCCCGACTCGCATCTGCGATGCGAGTCGACCCTCCCCCTCCAGGGGAGGGTAAGCAATACCTCACACCCGCTGCATCGTCACCGACACCTTCGGGCCGTTCTTGATGGTCTGATAGACCACGCAATAACGCTCGGTGAGCTTCAGCAAGAGGTCGAGCTTGTCCTGCGGCGCGTCGGTGCCGATCTCGAAGCGGAGGCGGATCTCGCGAAAGCCGACCGGGGTCTCCTTGTCGACGCCGAGCGTGCCGCGAAAATCGAGATCGCCTTCGGCGAAGACGTTGCCGACCTTCAGCGGCACCTCGATGGCGGTCGCAACCGATTTCAGCGTGACGCCGGCACAGGCGACCAGCGCTTCCAGCAGCATGTCGCCGGAGCAAAGCTCGAGCCCGGAGCCGCCGGTAGCGGGGTGGAGGCCGGCGATCGCGAGCGCACGGCCGGTCTCGACCTTGCAGGCGATGCTCTCATTGTCGATCGAGCCCTTGGCCTTCAGCGTGATCACGGCGGCCTGTGGGTCGGTCTTGTAGCGCTCCTTGATCGGAGCCTGCATTGCGCGGAGTTCGGCGGAGTCCATGGGTCTGCTCCCGGCTGTTCTTCTTGATCTCCGGTGTAAGGCCTTGGGGCGCGGATGTCACCATCGCGCGTGAGCGCGACAACCTCGCGCCTCCCTTGCCGGGTCAGGAAAACAGTCTTCAAGCTCAATGAGTTAGCCTTGCAGTCAACGGAAAAATCCCTAGCTCTGTCCAGGACTGCGAGAGGCACAGAATGGAGCGCCTGTCATCCTACTTTGGTCAGTGACAGCAACAGCTCTGTCCGATATCGGATGAACCTATGGACAGCGTCGTAGCCGAGGCCCGCCCTGAAGCGGATGATCGTTTCGAGACCGTGCGGATCACTGCGGCGGTCAATGCACTTGCCGAACAGCACGCCGGCCGCGAGGACCAGTTCCGCGCCGCGATGGCGCAGCTGCTCAAGGCCGAGCTGATCGCGGCGCGCGCCACGGCGCAGGCGCTGCTGCTGAAGGACCGTCACGGCCGGCGCTGCGCCGAACGGCTCTGCTTCGTGCAGGACGAGATCATCCGCATCCTCTACGCGGCGGCGACCCGGCATCTCTATCACTCGCCGATCCCCTCGGGCGCCGAACGCATGGCCGTGGTGGCGACCGGCGGCTATGGCCGCGGGCTGATGGCGCCGGAATCCGACATCGACCTGTTGTTCATCCTGCCCTACAAGCAGACCGCCTGGGGCGAACAGGTTGCCGAAGCCATTCTCTATTGCCTCTGGGACATGGGGCTGAAGGTCGGCCACGCCACGCGCTCGGTCGATGAATCGATCCGTCAGGCGCGCGGCGACATGACGATCCGCACCGCGATCCTGGAGACCCGCTTCCTGACCGGCGACCAGCCGCTTTATGACGAGCTGGTCGAGCGCTTCGACAAGGAAGTGGTGCAGGGCACCGCGCCGGAATTCGTCACCGCCAAGCTTGCCGAGCGCGAGGAGCGGCATCGCCGCGCCGGCCAGTCGCGCTATCTGGTCGAGCCCAACGTCAAGGACGGCAAGGGCGGCCTGCGCGACCTGCATACGCTGTTCTGGATCGCCAAATACGTCTACCGCGTGCGCGAGACCGACGAGCTGCTGGAACGCGGCGTGTTCGACGCGCAGGAATACCGCACCTTCCGCCGCTGCGCCGACTTCCTGTGGTCGGTGCGCTGCAATCTGCACTTCTTCGCCGGACGCGCCGAGGAACGGCTGTCGTTCGACATGCAGCGCGAGATCGCGGTCCGCCTCGGCTACACCTCGCATCCCGGCATGCAGGACGTCGAGCGCTTCATGAAGCACTACTTCCTGATCGCCAAGGACGTCGGCGACCTCACCGCGATCCTGTGCGCCAAGCTCGAGGAAGAGCACAACAAGCCGGCGCCGGTGCTGAGTCGGATGGTGGCGCGGCTGCGGCCCGGCACCAAGCGGCGGCGGGTTAACGGCAGCGACGACTTCATCGTCGACAACAACCGCATCAACCTCGCCGCGCCCGATGTGTTCAAGCACGATCCGGTCAATCTGATCCGGATCTTCCGCCTCGCGCAGCAGAACAACCTCGCCTTCCACCCCGATGCGATGCGCACGGTGACGCGCTCGCTGAAGCTGATCAACACCCAGCTGCGCGAGAACGACGAAGCCAACCGCCTGTTCATGGAGATCCTGACCTCCGACAACGCGGAGATCGTGCTGCGGCGGATGAACGAGACCGGCGTGCTCGGCCACTTCATCCGCGCTTTCGGCAAGATCGTGTCGATGATGCAGTTCAACATGTACCACCACTACACGGTGGACGAGCATCTGCTCCGCTGCATCGGCTTCCTGCAGGACATCGAGCGCGGCGGCAACGAGGAGTTCACGGTCGCCAGCGACCTGTTCCGCAAGATCCGCCCCGAGCATCGCCCGGTGATCTATATCGCGACCCTGCTGCACGACATCGCCAAGGGCCGGCCGGAAGATCATTCGATCGCCGGCGCCAAGGTGGCGCGGCGGCTGTGCCCGCGGCTCGGCTTCTCGGCGGCCGACACCGAGCTGGTGGCGTGGCTGATCGAGGAGCATTTGACGATGTCGACGGTGGCGCAATCGCGCGACCTGTCGGACCGCAAGACCATCGAGAATTTCGCCGCCGTGGTGCAGTCGGTCGAGCAGATGAAGCTGCTGACGATCTTGACCACGGCCGACATCCGCGGCGTCGGCCCGGGCGTGTGGAACGGCTGGAAGGCGCAGCTGTTGCGTACGCTGTATTATGAGACCGAGCCGGTGCTGACCGGCGGCTTCTCCGAGGTCAACCGCGCCCAGCGCATCGCGGTGGCGCAAGCCGAATTCCGCCGCGCCTTCACCGAATGGCCGGAGGCGGAGCTCAACGCCTATATCGGCCGGCATTATCCGGCCTACTGGCTCAAGGTCGAGCTGCCGCGCAAGATCCGCCAGGCGCGCTTCATCCGTGCCAGCGAGCAGGCCGGCCACAAGCTCGCGATCAATGTCGGCTTCGACGAGGTCCGCGCCGTCACCGAGCTGACGATCCTGGCGACCGACCATCCCTGGCTGCTGTCGATCATCGCGGGTGCCTGCGCGTCGGCCGGCGCCAACATCGTCGACGCCCAGATCTACACCACGACCGACGGCCGCGCGCTCGACACCATCTCGATCTCGCGCGAATACGACCGCGACGAGGACGAGGGCCGCCGTGCGACGCGGATCGGCGAGATGATCGAGCATGTGCTGGAAGGCAAGCTGCGGCTGCCCGAGGCGGTGGCGAAGCGGGCGGTGCGCAGCAAGGCGCGGCCGTTCATCGTCGAGCCCGAGGTGACCATCAACAACCAGTGGTCCGACCGCTACACCGTGATCGAGGTCTCCGGGCTCGACCGGCCCGGCCTGCTCTACCAGCTCACCACCGCGATCTCGAAGCTCAACCTCAACATCGCCTCCGCCCATGTCGCGACCTTCGGCGAACGCGCCCGCGACGTGTTCTATGTCACCGACCTGCTCGGCGCCCAGATCACCGCGCCGACCCGGCAGGCCGCGATCAAGAGCGCGCTGCTGCATCTGTTGTCGAGCGAGGACCAGGCGGCAAAGCCGGCGGCGTGACTATCTGTCATTCCGGGGCGCGCGTAGCGCGAACCCGGAATCCAGAAGTTGTGGTGCGAGATTCCGGGTTCATCGCTGCGCGATGCCCCGGAATGACGACTTGGATCAACCGAATAGCCGCATCAGCAGGGCCTTGCCGACCGGCGCCGCGCGCACGCCTTGGAAAGCGCGGACATATTCGCCGGCATAGAATGCGCGCACGACATTGACCCGCGTCGCCACCGCGTCCTCGAAACGGACGCCGAAGCCGTCGCGTGTGCGCCGGACCACGGTCGCGGCCACGTTCTGCCCGTAGACATTGCATTTGATCAAGGAACCGATGGCGGGCGGGGCGGGATCGATGAAGCGCGCGCCCGAGATCGAGATGTCGGCCATCCGGATCAGGCGCATCTCGCCGTCCTGATGGATCAGGATCGGCTCGTCGCGTTCGAACCGCTCGGCCTTGCGGCGCCGCGGCTGCTCGATGCAGATGAAGCACACGATCGCGAGCACGACGCAATTGTGCAGGCTCCAGGCCAGCGCCAGCCCGCCATAGGCAATGCTGTCGCCGCGCAGATGCAGGATGAAGGCATAGGCGATCGCCAGCAGCGTGATCAGCAGGGCGGCGCCATAGAGCCGCAGCAGCGGCCATTCGATGAAGCGGCGGTTGCGGTCGCCGCCCTTGGCCGTCACCTTGAACTTGTGGCCCTGCGGCCTGGCGAGGCCGGTCACCACCGCCTTCAACACCGCGGGGGCCGCGATGTATTGCGACACGTCGGTCATGATCGCGAGCGAGCGGCCGCGCGAGATCCAGGCCATCGTGAAGGCGTGCCAGACATAGAACGGCAAGAAATATTTCAGCAGCTCGAACAGGTCGGCATGGACCGCCTTGATCCCGAACAGCAGATAAAGCCACGGCACGACCAGGCCGAAAACCTTGGTGCTGTAGACCGCCGCCCAGCTCATGAAGGCGTCGACCAGCGACAGCCGGTCCATGAAGGCAAGCCTCGATTGCCGCGAGAACGGCCCGCTGCGGCCCCGGAAGATCTGCATGAAACCGAGACACCAGCGGCCGCGCTGCGTGATGTATTCCTTCAGTCCCTCCGGCGCGAGGCCGATGGTCAGGCGCTCGTTCAGATAGACCGTACGCAATCCCTTCTCCTTCAGGCGCAGCGTGACGAGGTAATCCTCCGTCACCGAATCGGTCGGGAAGCCGCCGATCTGCATCAGGCCGGAGAAGCGGATCAGCGATGACGTGCCGCAGCAGAACGCCGTGTCCCAGGCATCCTTGGCCGGCATCAGGATATCGAAGAAGAAGCGCTGCTCGTCGGGCCACACATCGGTCGCTGCGAGATTGGTCTGGATCGGATCCGGGTTGATGAAGTGCTGCGGCGTCTGCACGACGCCGACGCTGCCGTCCAGCATCAGGCTCATCGCCCGGGTCAGGAAGTCCGGCATCGGGACAAAATCCGCATCGAGGATCGAGATGAACTCCGGCCGCTCGGCCAGCCCGGAAACGTGCTGGAGCGCATGATTGATGTTGCCGGCCTTGGCGTGGCGGTTGTCCGGGCGGGCCAGATAGTTGCAGCCGAGCTCCTGGGCGAGCCGGCGCAGCCAGAGCCTGCGCCCGTCGTCGAGCACCCAGACGCGGTAGTTCGGATAGTTCAGCCCGGTCGCGCCGATGATGGTGCGCTCCAGGATCGCCTTCTCCTCATTGTAGGTGCAGATGAAGACGTCCACGAGCGACGCATCCGCGCTGGCTCTGGATCGACGCAGGATCGCATTGACCTCGGGTGAGCGGTCGATGGTCCGGCTGAGGAACAGCAGCGACAGGCACACCGCGATCATCGAGGCCGCCTCGGCCGCCACGAAGGGATAGCCGATCAGCGCGTCGGCGGTGAGGCCCGGAGGCGGCAAGGTGTGGGTCACCCGCCACGCGAAATAGTGGACCAGCAGGACGAACGACATGCCGGTCATCAGGACGCGGGCCAAGGTCTGCTCGCGGTGGAGCAGGGGCAGGATTGCAAGACAGGCGCCGAAGGCGACCAGCCCGGGCGCAAATGCCGCCATCATGACTTTGCCGCGTCCGCGTTGAACACCACGCGTCCGGTGCGGCCGACCGCGCAATCCTTGCCCGTGGTGTCGAGCGCCGGCATCGAGACAGTGACCCGATAGGGCTCCTTGTTCAGTGCATCCGGATTGATCGCAAGGTTCGCGGGCGCGCCCGACGCGCCGGTGAGATTGACGATCTCGCCCCGCAGCGCGGCGCTGCCGTCATTCGGCTCGAAGCTCGCCTGCTCGCCGAGTTTCAGCCTGTTGTAGACGCTCTCGGTGACGTTGGCCGTGACCACCGCGCCGCTGCAGTCGAGCAGCTTGAGCAAGGGCTGCCCGGCCCTGACGTCCTCGCCGGGCGAGGTCATCATCTCCCAGATGCGGCCGCCGACCGGGGCCTTGATGTCGGCTTCGGCCCGGTTGACGTAGTGCAGCTGCTCGGCGGCGATCTCGTGGGTCAGCCAGTCGATCTCCGCATCGGCATGCGCCAGATCGGCGCGCAGGTCGCTGACGCGCTGGCGCATCTCCTCCTCGCGCTGCACGGAGCTCGGCCGGTCGTTGTAGCTGTCGCCGAGATAGGTGCCGTTCCTTGCCGCAGTGAGCTCGACCTTGGCGGCGTCGAGACGCCGTCGAGCGCCGATTTCGGTCTGCTGCGAGATCGCCTGCTCGCGCGTCAGGCGAGCCATTTCGACCGTCGACACGCTGCCCGATTTGATCAGCGACGACGCCCGCTCGACCGCGGCCACGGCCTCCTCCCGCCGCGCGGCGGCGGCCTCGATCGCGGTCTGGATTTCGGCGATCCGGGCCTCGAGCTGGAGGATGCGGCCGTCACGGAACTGGCCTGCCTGGCGGGCAAGGTCCTGTTGCGCCGTCTCGGCAGCCGCAAGCTTGGCGGCCAGACTCGGGCGCTCATTTTCCAACCGGGACATCTGCCGCCGGAGATCATCAAGCCGCGCGCGATCGCCGCGCGCGTTGACCACGTGAAGGATCGCATCGCCCTCGCGAACCACGCTGAGCTGGGTGGATTTCTGCGGCTTCGCGCTCACGGTGCCGTCGATCGGCGACCGCAAGGTCACGATCCTGGCATTGACCACGGCCTCCACACTCGAGGTCTGCAACACGGCCCTGAGCGGCAGCCATCCGAAGACGGCGACGATGGCAAGGCCCATGCCGACCTTGAGCAAGCGGCGAACGATCCGGCCCGAGCCTGCGGATGCTTCGGGATGGGGAGCGCTATCGCTGATCGGCTCCTCATGCTCCGGCTGCAGCCGTTCCTGCAGATCGCGCTGCAATCCCCGTGCGCCCTCGGCCTCCCCCTTGGTGACGGAATTGTTGTCTTCGGGAAGCGGCTTGTGCTGCTGTGCCTGATTCATGATGACCGGCCCCTGATCTGTCAGTGCGCGAACCAACGCACAGCTCTGCAGAGCGATGCCGTTGCCGGACAGATCCAATAATCGGGTGCTTCAAAAGCGGCTAAAGCGAACGGGGCATCTTTCGAAAAAATTGCTGCAATTTGCCGTGGTCCGGACCCTGGCGCGGAGCCGCGCCGTCGACCTGCTTCGCCCATCATTCCGGCGTGCCGTTGCGCAGCTGAGGGCACCTGCAGGACTGAGCCCGGAATCCATCAGGCCGGGGCTAGGCGGGGAATGGATTCCGGGCTCTCACGGAGGCCGTGATCGGACCCGTCTTGCGCGACTAGGCGTGAGCAGCCAGCGCTTCGGTCCCGGCAGCCTGCCGGACTTGGAATTCAGGCCGGCAATCGCCCTGAATCCGGCACGTCGAATTGCGGCTGCAGCGCCGCCAGGCTCGCTCCCAACAAGGCCAGATAGCTGGCCTGACAGACCACAACACCCAGATCGAATGCGTCCAGCAGATCGATCCACGGGTTGTCGGCCGGCGTGCTTGCCGTCTGCTTGCCACCATCGATAACGGAAGGCTGGAAGCTGCGATCGCGTCTCTGAGGCCTTGCCTCGTGGTCGACGTCGTCGGAGCAAACGATCAGATGCAGGCGCGCGCTGGGCATTCAATCTCCGTCTCTGATTGGCGATTGCCGAACCCCGGAAATCTCTACCGTCATCGAGTTACCCAATAAGCGTAGTCACCGGGATGGAACGGGCCATTGAACGGAGGTTGATCAGACCGTTACATTCGGTGGGGACGACTCATACTTGAGTTTAGGTCGCAACCTGGACCTGAGCGCGCTCGACGTCTTCGCTTTCCGCGCGATCTCACCGATGTGGACCGCCAAAAAGGCCGGCGTGATCCCGTCCGGGCGGCAAGAAAGCTGCTAATATACAGTTTGTTGGGAGGGCGACGTTGTCGCCGCTGATGGTAGCCGTCACCTAGCGACGCGGCGCGGCCCATGATGATGGCCAAGTGCTGGTGCTGCCGATGATCCGCGACCCGACCACGAAGTCCTGGTCGGCCGAGCAATGGCTGCTCGGCGGCATGGTGCTGGCCCTGGCGGCAACCTGCATCGGGCTGTTGCTTGGTCCGCAGCCGGCAGCTTCCGCCCATCTGATTGCCCTGGCGCTGCTCGTCGCGTCGCTGACCGCCGCATTGCTGATGATCCGTCTGGTTGCCCGCTCGCAAAGGCGGATGGAAGCCACGTTGCGCGGCCGAGCCAGCGGCGAGGAGCGCGCGATGGAGGCGCTCCGCAACAGCGAAGCGCAATGGAAGGAGGTGTTCGAACACAACCCGGTCATGTACTTCATGGTCGACGCAACGGGCCTCGTGCTGTCGGTCAACACGTTCGGCGCGGCACAGCTCGGCTACACCGTCGACGAGCTGCTCGGACAATCCGTGCTGCGGGTCTTTGCCGCCGAAGACCGGGATATGGTCCAGCGCAACGTCGCGGCATGCCTCGACAACATCGGCCAGACCCACAATTGGGAAATCCGGAAGGTCCGCAAGGACGGTTCCCGGCTTTGGGTGCGCGAAAACGCCAAGGCCGTGCGGCGGCTGGACGATCAGCTGATCGTACTGATCGCATGTGAGGATATCACCGAGCGCAAGCACGCCGAAAATGCGCTGCAGCAGAGTGAAATGTACCTGACCGAAGCCCAGCGATTGAGCCACACCGGCAGCTTCGGCTGGCACGTCGCCAGCGGCGAGATCATCTGGTCCGAAGAGACGTTCAGGATCTTCGAATTCGACAGGGCCCCTTCCATCACACATGCCACGGTGCTGCAGCGCGTCCATCCGGACGATCGTGCCCGCGTGCAACGGACCATCGACCGCGCCTCGCTCGACGGCAAGGACTTCGAGCACGGCTACCGATTGCTGATGCCCAACGGGGCGATCAAGTTTGTTCACGCCAGGGCGCATGCGGTGACGAACCTTTCGGGCGACATCGAATTTGTCGGAGCGGTCACCGACGTGACCGCCCGCAAGCGAGCCGAGGCGGAATTGCACGAAGCGCAGACCAACCTCGCGCACGTCACGCGCGTGACGGCGCTCGGCGAGCTCGCCGCATCGATCGCGCATGAAGTGAACCAGCCGCTTGCCGCCGTGGTCACCAATGCCGCGGCATGCCTGCGGTGGCTCAACCGGGCGGCCCCCGATCTGAACGAAGCCCGCGGCGCGGTCAGGTCGATCATCAGCGACGGCAACCGCGCGGGCGAGGTCATCCAGCGCGTCCGCGCGATGGTGAACAAGACGACCGATCAGAAGGCGCCGCTCGACATCAATGACGTCATCAACCAAGTGGTCGGACTGGTGCAGCATGAACTGCAGAGCCATCTCGTATCCTTGCAGCTCGACCTCGCTCCCGCCCTCCCGTCTGTCGTCGCCGACCGTATCCAGCTGCAGCAAGTCATCCTCAACCTGGTCCTCAATGGTATCGAGGCCATGCAGCCGGTCACCGACAGGCCGCGGGAACTCGTGATCCGGACGCGCCATGACGAGGCCGGGCAGATCATGGTCACGGTCACCGACTGTGGCGTCGGGATCGCTGCCGAGAATGCCGAACGGCTGTTCGACGCCTTCTACACCACCAAGGCCAGCGGCATGGGAATGGGATTGTCGATCTGCCGGTCGATCGTCGAGGCCCACCGAGGCCGCCTGTCCGTGGCCGCAAACATCGGCCCGGGCACGACGTTCCAGTTCACCTTGCCACTGCGCGAAGAGGATCATGCATGGTGACCGGGCGCGCGGCATCGCCTTCGGGTCTGGCAAGCTCCGAAGATCCCATCGTCTTCGTCGTCGACGACGACGCGTCCGTGCGCGACGCACTGAGCAATCTCTTCCGGTCCGTCGGCTTGCGGACCGCAGCGTTCGGCTCGGCCCATGAATTTCTGCAGCGCAAGCCCCCGGATGTCCCGAGCTGCCTGATCCTCGACATCAGGTTGCCGCGGGTGAGCGGGCTGGACTTTCAGGCGGAGCTGGCGAAGGCCGGCATTCACATTCCAATCATCTTCATGACCGGCCACGGCGATATCCCGATGACGGTCAGGGCCATGAAGGCCGGCGCGGTCGACTTCCTGACCAAACCGTTCCGCGATCAGGACATGCTGGATGCCGTCACGACAGCGATCGAGCGCGACAGGAATCGTCGCGATGAGGCCAAGGTTCTCGCGAACCTGCGCGCCGCCTTCGCGACCCTGACGCCGCGTGAACGCCAGATCATGAGCCTCGTCACCGCAGGGCTCATGAACAAACAGGTTGCCGCTGAAATCGGCGTAGCCGAGATCACGGTCAAGATCCATCGCGGGCACATCATGCGGAAGATGGCGGCGAAATCGTTGCCCGACTTGGTCAGGATGGCACAGATGCTCGGCATCGGGCAGGCACCCGGCGGGGCGCAAACCTAAGTATGATTCTCCGGCCCCGATTGGCGACGCACTGTGGTCGGTACAAGATCGCACCACCAGGGGCCCCTCCGGGCCGGGAAAACCTCCTTGCCAAATCCGCCAGTGATATCAATCATCGACGATGACATGTCGGTTCGCACCGCGACCGACAATCTCGTCAGGTCGCTGGGCTACGCGGTCGAGACCTACGCGTCGGCCGAGGAATTCTTGCACTCGCCCCGCCTGAATGACACATCCTGTGTGATCGCGGATGTCAGGATGCCGGCCATGAGCGGGCTTGACCTGCAGAGCCATCTGATTGCCAGCGGACGCCGCTTTCCGTTCATTTTCGTCACGGCGTTCTCCGTCGAAAGCGATCGCATCCGGGCGCTGAAGGCTGGAGCGATCTGCTTTCTGAGCAAGCCCTGCGACGGGGACGTCCTGATCAAATGCCTCGATGCCGCCCTCGCGCAGCACAGCACGGTGCCGGGCGCGTGAGTTACAGTCCGCCATCACCGGGCCGGCTATACGCAAGGATGATGCCGCAAAACATCTGGACAAGTTGCGCATCGACGGCGGCGGCGCGAGATTTGGCATCGTCGTCCTTCGGGAGGATCGACGGCAAGGACAGCACCAGACATTTTGATTGGCAGATGGCAATTCCTCGGAGGGAGGTCGCCATGCGTGCGGAACCGCGCTGCGCCCGGTGTGACAGCGAAGAACCCAAGATCATCTGTTTGCGAAATCCGGCGGGTGAACGCTATTGCGGACGCCTGTGCCTCTACAAAGGCCAGGAGGACTTCATCCGCTGGCTCACGCGTTCCAATGTGGAGGCCGTGTCATGACAGCCCGCTGCGGAAACCCAGGATGCAAGCGGCCTTTCGGGCTGATCCGGCATAGCTGGTATTTTGAGCAGTTTTGCTCGACGAAGTGCCGCGACGTCCACAAACGGCAGCTGGAGCGCAACAAGGCCTATTGGAAGTGGCTGTATCCCTTCCCCAGAACCGGCCCCTCATCGAAAAGCCGATCTGACGGCGAGTGCCAACAGCGCTTGAGGGAGTCTTCATGACGACGGTCGATGCGATGCTGGCAGGAGCGATACTCGCGTGGGTGCCCTCGTTCGTTGTCTTCCTCTATATCGTGCGCGATCTGCGCAACATGCCTCGCGAAGATCTCGATTGATTACCGCACCGGCGGCTGAAGTGGGCCGCTACACCTCCACGCCCTCGTGACGCAGCAGCCAGCGCTTGCGCTCCAGCCCGCCGCCATATTTGACCAGCGAGCCGTTGGCGCCGATCAGGCGGTGGCACGGCACGACGACGCTGATCGGGTTGGAGCCGTTGGCATGGCCGACCGCGCGCATCGCGTTCGGTGCGTTCAGTTTCGCCGCCAGCGCGCCGTAGCTCATGGTGGTGCCCGGCGCAATCTTCGGCAGCGCGTGCCAGACCTTCTGCTGGAACGGCGTGCCGGCGACGCGCCATTCGATATCGGTGAGCCGGTCGAGATCGCCCTTGAAGTAATCGCCGAGCGCCTTGCGCATCGCAACCGGCGCGCGGCCGTGCCGCAGCGTCACGGCGCCATAATGCAGCCGCAGCAGGTCGAGCATGCGCCCTTCATAGTCGTCCCAGTCGAGCGCTCGCAGCACGCCGTCATCATCGGTCACCAGCAGCGCGGTGCCGATCGGGGTCTTGAGGCGATCCAGGTTGAAACTCTGTGCAGTCTTGCGGTCGGCCATCGTCATCTCGGGAAATCGGTGTCGCTCGGCAATAGTTTCATCTCGCGACCGCCGACGTCCACCCGAATTCCGCGACACCGCGTACCGGCGGCGTCCTTGCAATGCCCCAGACGTTCCTCCATCATCCCTGACAACGGTGACATCCGCCGGCCGTCGCTTGCGGACAAGATCACCGGCAACATGGGAGGTCACGGACATGAGAAGCGTGCAATTGCTCGCTGCGACGGCGCTTGCGATCGCGTTGACGGTTACATCGGCCACCGCGCAGAAGAAATACGACGTCGGCGCGACCGACACCGAGATCAAGATCGGCCAGACCGTGCCGTTCTCGGGCCCGGCATCCGCCTATGCCGGCATCGGCAAGACCCAGGCCGCCTATATCAAGATGATCAACGAGCAGGGCGGCATCAACGGCCGCAAGCTCAACCTGATCCAGTATGACGACGCCTATTCGCCGCCGAAGGCGGTCGAGCAGGTGCGCAAGCTCGTCGAGAGCGACGAGGTGCTGTTCACGTTCCAGATCATCGGCACGCCGTCGAATGCCGCCGTGCAGAAATACCTGAATGCCAGGAAGGTGCCGCAGCTGCTCGCCTCCACCGGCGCCTCGCGCTTCTCCGATCCGCAGAATGCGCCGTGGACGATCGCGTTCAACCCGAACTACCAGTCCGAAGGGCGTATCTACGCCAAATACATCCTGGCCAATCACCCGAACGCCAAGATCGGCATCTTCTACCAGAACGACGATCTCGGCCGCGATTACATCACCGGCCTGAAGAGCGGGCTCGGCGACAAGGCCGCGAGCATGATCGTCACCGAGGTGTCCTACGAGCTGACCGACCCGACGGTCGATTCCCAGATCGTGAAGCTGAAGGCCGCCGGGGTCGATTTGGTCTATGACGCCTCGACACCGAAATTCGCCGCGCAGGCGATCCGCAAGATCGCCGATCTCAACTGGAACCCGGTGCACATCCTCGACATCAACGCGAGCCCGGTGTCGGCGACGCTGAAGCCGGCCGGTCTCGACATCTCCAAGGGCATCATCTCGACCAATTACGGCAAGGATCCCGCCGACCCGCAATGGAAGGACGATCCCGGCGTGAAGGCCTATTTCGCGTTCATGGACAAGTATTATCCGGAAGGCGACAAGCTCAACACCGTCAACACCTACGGCTACTCGACGGCCGAGCTGCTGATCCAGGTGCTCAAGCAGTGCGGCGACGACCTCACCCGCGAGAACCTGATGAAGCAGGTGACCAGCCTGAAGAAGTTCGTGCCGAGCCTTGCGCTGCCGGGCATGTCGATCACGACGGGCCCGAACGACTACCGCATCAACAAGCAGATGCAGATGATGAAGTTCAACGGCGAGCGCTGGGAGCTGTTCGGCCCGATCATCGAGGACACCGGACCGGCGGGCTAGGGATCGCCGCGACGAGACTCCACTTCCTCTCCCCGTTCTTACGGGGAGAGGGTTGGGGTGAGGGGGGCAGCTTCCGCGCACCGTTGCAGTAGCTGCGCCCGCGGCGACTCCCCCTCACCCGCGTCGCATCTTCGATGCGATGCGACCTCTCCCCGCAGGCGGGGGCGAGGTAAAGCGGGCCCCAACCTTCGAGCCGCTCCACCCATATTTCGCACCGCCCCCTACTTTGGTTGACTGAAATCGCTCACCTTTTCGGCAGCGCTCGTCTTGCGTTGCAATAACGGTTCCTCCAGTATCCCGGCCCAGCGATGGCGACCGCGGGACCTTGAACCCGCGGACAAGATCATCGGCCAACCATCAGTCACGTGAGGGAAACAGCATCATGAGGAACGGGATTTTCCACCTGGTCACGGGAACGGCGCTCGCGATCGCGCTGTCAGCAAGTTCGGCCTTTGCGCAGAAGAAGTACGATCCCGGCGCGAGCGACACCGAGATCAAGATCGGCCAAACCGTCCCATTCTCCGGACCGGCCTCCGCCTATGCCTCGATCGGCAAGACCCAGGCGGCCTATTTCAAGATGATCAACGATCAGGGCGGCATCAACGGCCGCAAGATCAACCTGATCCAGTATGACGACGCCTATTCGCCGCCCAAGGCCGTCGAGCAGGTGCGCAAGCTCGTCGAGAGCGACGAGGTGCTCTTGACCTTCCAGATCGTCGGCACACCGTCGAACGCCGCCGTGCAGAAATATCTCAACGCCAAGAAGGTGCCGCAGCTGTTTGCCGCCACCGGCGCCTCGAAGTTCACCGACCCGAAGAACTTCCCCTGGACGCTCGGCTTCAACCCGAACTACTTCGTCGAAGGCCGCATCTACGGCCAGTACATCCTGAAGGAGCATCCCAACGCGAAGATCGGCGTGCTCTATCAGAACGACGACCTCGGCAAGGATTATCTGAACGGCATCAAGGCCGGCCTCGGCGACAAGGCCGCCAAGATGATCGTGGCCGAAGCCTCCTATGAGGTCTCCGACCCGACCATCGATTCCCAGGTGATCAAGATCAAGGATGCCGGCGCCGACCTGTTCTTCTCGGCCTCGACGCCGAAACAGGCGGCGCAGGCGATCAAGAAGATCGCCGAGCTCGGCTGGCACCCGATCCACATCGTCGACATCAACGCGACTTCGGTCGGCGCCGTGCTGCAGCCGGCGGGCCTGGAAGCCTCCAAGGGCCTGATCAGCACCAATTACGGCAAGGATCCGGCCGATCCGCAGTGGAAGGACGATCCGGGCATGAAGCGCTATTTCGACTTCATGGCCAAGTACTATCCCGACGGCGACAAGAACTCGAACTTCAACACCTATGGCTACTCGACCGCCCAGCTGATGGTGCATGTGCTGAAGCAGTGCGGCGACGACCTGACCCGCGACAACGTGCTGAAGCAGGCGACCAACCTGAAGAATGTCGAGCTCGACATGGCGCTGCCCGGCATCAAGGGCAACACCGCGCCGAACGACTATCGCGTCAACAAGCAGCTGCAGATGATGCGCTTCAACGGCGAGCGCTGGGAGCTGTTCGGCCCGATCCTCGAGGACGCCGGCCCGGCCGGCTAGTCGCGCAGGTTCGAATGCGATCGGCGGCCTCCGGGCCGCCGATTTGTTTTTGGGAGTGCGAACATCGATTCCCTCACCGTCACCCCCGCGCAAGGGCTTCGCCTTTGTCGCTGGAGGTGGCCGCGCAGCGGCCGTCTCGAAGGGTCGATGGCCCGACTGTGGCCGTGCACCCTTCGAGACGCGTGGAGCCTGTCATCGGGCCGCGCTTCGCGCGGACCCGTTGGCGCTCCTGAGGATGACGGTCATAGTGAACGCTCGTTGCTTGGATGCCTACTCCGGTATCTCGCCGAAATTCTTGCCGACCGGCAGCACGGCATGGCGGATCAGGCGCGAATCATCCACCGCGGCCTGGCGGTGTTTCACCGCCTCGCGATAGACGGGATCGCGGATCATCTCGACGAAGGCGGCGACATCAGGATATTCCGCGATGAAGCAGTGATCCCAGCGCTCTTCTTGCGGGCCGATCAGCATCAGCTCGAAGCGGCCTTGCCAGACGATGCGGCCGCCGAGCCGTTCGAACACCGGCCCGCTCTCGCGGCCGTAGGCCGCATAAGCCTCCGCACCGGTCGCCTTGCGGCCGTCGGGATAGGCGGCCCATTCGCGCAAGCGCACCAGGTTGAGCATGTGGATCGGGCCCGGCCGGTTGTTGTCCCGGAATTGCGCGAAAACGTCCTTGGTCGGATCGATATGGCTCATGCGGTGCTCCTTCGCTTTCCTGTTCCCTAGCGCGATCGCTCGATCGCGCTCTTCCATCCTGTTTGAGCATGATCTCCGCGCAAACGCTTCGCGTTTGTCGCGAGGGAAAACCGGTGCCCACTTTTCCTGATCATGCTCCTTATGTAGCACGCGCTGCCTCACCTCCTAATCCCCCGTTAAGCTTTGCGTAACCGCCCCTTAAACCGGGAACGCTAGCGTGCGTCCCTGTCTGGGTGTGAGCGTAGCGGATGGCGTGGGGACGTAAAAAAGGCGGGGCGCGCAAGGAGCCGCTGTTCGGGCTTCCGGCCGCGCTTGCCGACCTCCGGCTGTCGCCCTCCGATCGCGTTCCCGGCGGTGACGACGACAAGCCCGCTAAATCCAAAGCCAAGAGCAGCGACAAGAGCGGCGATTCCGGTAGCGAGAAACCGCGCCCGTCGCGCAGCGGCAGCAAGCGGCGCAGCAAGTCGCGGGGCTTCGGCATCGGCCGGCTGTTCTATTGGACCGCGGTGCTCGGCCTGTGGGCCGGCATCGCCGTGATCGGTGTCGTGGTGTGGGTCGGCGCGCATCTGCCGCCGATCCAGTCGCTGGAGATTCCCAAGCGTCCGCCGACGATCCAGATCGTCGGCATCGACGGCAGCGTGCTGGCGCAGCGCGGCGAAATGGCCGGCGCCAACATCGCGTTGAAGGATCTGCCGCCCTATCTGCCGAAGGCCTTCATCGCCATCGAAGACCGCCGCTTCTATTCGCATTACGGCGTCGACCCGGTCGGCATCCTGCGCGCGGCGGTGACCAACCTCCTGCATCGCGGCGTCTCGCAGGGTGGCTCGACGCTGACCCAGCAGCTCGCCAAGAACCTGTTCCTGACCCAGGAGCGCACCATGCAGCGCAAGCTGCAGGAGGCCGAGCTCGCGCTCTGGCTGGAGCGCAAGCATTCCAAGAACGAGATCCTCGAGCTTTATCTCAACCGGGTTTATTTCGGTTCCGGCGCCTATGGCGTCGAGGCCGCAGCCCAGCGCTATTTCGGCAAGTCGGCGAAGAACGTCACGCTGCCGGAAGCCGCGATGCTGGCTGGCCTCGTCAAATCGCCGTCGCGGCTGGCGCCAAACCGCAACCCGGAAGGCGCGGAGCAGCGCGCGCAGGTCGTGCTCGCGGCGATGGCCGACGCCAAGTTCATCACCGAGGCACAGGCCAAGGCCTCGATCGGCCAGCCCTCGATCGCCGTGAAGCCGGCCGGCGCCGGTACCGTGAACTATGTCGCCGACTGGATCGGCGAGGTGCTCGACGATCTGGTCGGCCAGATCGACCAGGACATCGTGGTGCAGACCACGATCGATCCCAAGCTGCAAAACGTTGCCGAGGCCGCCATCATCGACGAGCTCGCCGCCAAGAGCGTGAAGTTCAATGTCAGCCAGGGCGCGCTGGTGGCGATGACGCCGGACGGTGCGGTGCGCGCCATGGTCGGCGGCCGGAACTACTCGGAGAGCCAGTACAATCGCGCGGTCACCGCGAAGCGGCAGCCAGGCTCGGCGTTCAAGCCGTTCGTCTATCTCACCGCGGTCGAAGCAGGGCTGACGCCGGACACCATCCGCACCGATGCGCCGCTCGACATCAAGGGCTGGAAGCCGGAGAACTACACCCACGAATATTTCGGCTCGGTGACATTGACCCAGGCGCTGGCGATGTCGCTGAACACGGTTGCGGTGCGGCTCGGCGTCGAGGTCGGCGCCAAGAATGTGGTGCGTACCGCGCACCGGCTCGGCATCTCCTCCAAGCTTGAGCCCAACGTCTCGATCGCGCTCGGCACCTCGGAGGTCTCCGTGATCGAACTGGTCGGCGCCTATGCGCCGTTCGCCAATGGCGGCTACGCCATCTCGCCGCATGTGGTGACCAAGATCAAGACCAGCTCGGGCAAGCTGCTCTATGACCGTCCGACCGATCCGCCCAACCAGGTGATCGAGCCGCGCTACGATTCGATGATGAACAGCATGATGCGCGAGACGCTGATCTCCGGCACCGCGCGCAAGGCGGAAATCCCGGGCTGGACCGCCGCCGGCAAGACCGGCACGAGCCAGGATTATCGCGACGCCTGGTTCATCGGCTACACCGCCAAGCTCGTCACCGGCGTCTGGCTCGGCAATGACGACAATTCACCGACCAAGAAGGCGACCGGCGGCGGCTTGCCGGTCGAAGTATGGACCCGCTTCATGAAGGCGGCGCATCAGGGCGTGCCGGTCGCCGCGATCCCGAACTCGCAGGGCAGTTGGGGACCGGCGAACCTGATGCAGATCTCCTCGCAGGTCACCGCGCCGTCAGCGCCGGCGGGACCGATGCAGATTCAGCCGCCGATGCAGGCACCGCAGCCGCCGGTCCCATCCGGTGGCGGCTATTATCGCCCGCCTCCGCCGACGCCGGCGCGCGCCTCGGCGCCGCCGCCCAACCCGAACGCGCGGCCGGAGGCGGCAGCTGGACTGGACGGCTGGCTAGCGGATCGGTTGTTTCGATAGGCGTTAGACCGAAGGTCGCACCGCAATTCCAACCGTCCTCCTCCCCCTCGAATGCGGTGGATCCAGTACGCCGGGGTCCGTCGGTTGAACACGAGCGCCTCTGGAATACTGGATCGCCCGCTTTCGCGGGTGATGACAGCGGAGGTGGAGGAGAGAGGCGCTGCCTACTCCTGAATCCCGTAGCGGTGCAGGTCGTTGCCGTAGGTATCGAGCCAGTTCTTGGCGCGCGTCACCGACGCGCAGACCTTGTCGACCACCCGCCAGAACCGCGCCGAGTGGTTCATCTCGACGAGATGGGCGACCTCATGCGCGGCGAGGTAATCGAGCACGAAGGGCGGCGCCAGGATCAGCCGCCACGAGAACGACAGCGAACCCGCCGAGGTGCACGAGCCCCAGCGGCTGGACTGATCGCGGATCGAAATCCGGCGTACTCGCACGCCGAGTTCCGCGGCGTGAAGCTGTGCCGCCTTCTGCAGGTCCTTGCGCGCCTCGCGCTTGAGGAAGTCGTGCACGCGGCGATCCATGTGCTCGACGCCGCCGGCGACGCAAATGATCTTCTCGCCGCTGTCGCGCGTCTCGGTCCACACCGTGCCGCGCTCGCCCGAGCGGTGCACCAGCCGATGCGGCACACCGCGCAACGGCACCACGGTGCCGGGCTGGAACGGTGCCGCCTTCGGCAGACGGCCGAGACGGGCGGCGATCCAGCCGCCATGGAGATTGGCAAACTCCTTGGCTTCGGGAATCGTCCCCCGCGGCGGCATCGTCAGGATCGCTTCGCGATCGGTCGGATGTATCCTGAGCGTGTAGCGGCGCGCGCGCCTGTGCCGGCGCAACCTGACGGTGAAGAACTGGGAGCCGTGTCTGACCAATACGGTCGCGGGTTCGGCAGGCCGCCGATAGAGGAGCGCGCGAGTAGCCATTTCTGAGAGTCCGGGGAGCAGGAGTTCGCCCGAACTTTGCCATATCCGCCGCCAGGGAAAGCGCTCGGCGCAAAAACAAATCATTTGCCCAATATACAGGGGCTAGCCGTTAATTGACCTCTACCGGCAGGGGCTGGAACCGGAATTTTTCCAATGAATCGGAGTCGCGAACAAGGCTCAAAGGATGAAAACATATTCATCCCTTGAGCTTTGCCCGATTTGAGATTCTTTTAGTTAAATCAGCAGCTTGCGCGACCGCGAAAATCGCGACCGGGGCGACACCTATTCGGCGGCAGCGACCAGGGAAAGCCGCGTATTGGCCGCCGAAACCATGAAATCGGAGATTCGCGGCACGATTTCGGAGCGGAAACGCGAGCCGTTGAACACGCCGTAGTGCCCGACGCCCTTCTGCACGTAATGCACGCGGCGATGGTTCGGAATCGCGGTACAAAGCGCGTGCGTCGCCTCGGTTTGACCGAGGCCGGAGATGTCGTCCTTCTCGCCTTCGACCGTCATCAGTGCGACGCGGCGGATCTTCGACGGATCGACCGGCTTGCCGCGGTGGGTCATCTCGCCCTTCGGCAGCGCGTGTTTGACGAAGACGAGGTCGACGGTCTGCAGGTAATATTCGGCGGTGAGGTCCATCACCGCGAGATATTCGTCATAGAATTCGCGGTGCTTGTCGACGAGATCGCCGTCTCCCTTGACCAGATTGGCGAACAGCGCCTTGTGCGCGTCCATGTGCCGGTCGAGATTCATGCTGATGAAGCCGTTAAGCTGCAGGAAGCCCGGATAGACGTCACGCATCACGCCCGGATGCGGGAACGGCACCTTGGTGATGACATTGTTGCGGAACCAATCGATGCCGCGTTCTGCGGCAAGGTCGTTGACCGCGGTCGGATTGCGCCTGGTGTCGATCGGGCCGCCCATCAGCGTCATCGACAGCGGCACGAACGGATCGTTATTGGCTTCCATCACCGAAACAGCTGCCACGACAGGCACCGAAGGCTGGCACACCGCGACGACATGCATGTTGCCGCCGAGCGCGTGCAGCATCTCGATCACGTAGTCGACATAGTCGTCGAGGTCGAACCGGCCCTCCGCAAGCGGCACCATGCGTGCATCGGCCCAGTCGGTGATGTAAACTTCGTGCGTCGGCAGGAATGCCTCGACCGTGCCGCGCAGCAGCGTCGCATAGTGGCCCGACATCGGCGCCACGATCAGCACGCGCGGCTGCGGCGCGCGCAACGGGCGAGTCAGCTTGCGGTCGAAGTGCAGCAAGCGGCAGAACGGCTTTTCCCAGATTGTGCGAACCTCGACCGCCGTGCGGATGCCGTTGACCTCGGTCGTCGGCAGGTTCCAATCGGGCTTGCCGTAGCGGCGTGTGGTCCGCTCGAACAGCTCACAGCCGGCGGCGATCGACTTGCCGAACTCGGTGTGGGTCCACGGATTGAGCGGGTTCTGAAACAGGATCTTGGTGGCGTCGGTCACCGCACGTGCCGGGTTGAGCGACGCATGCGCCATCTCGTACATCCAGTACAACGGCGTCGTGAGTGCCGGGCTGCCTTCCGCCGCTAGTGGCGGTGCACCGCCAAATTCACCGATGGGCATAGTATTCTCAGACCCCTGTTTGCGCCGCAGCATACTGACCAATGCGCAACAATGCGTCAATGCGCCGCGAGCCGAATGTTGGGGCGTTATCGGGCTAAAACACCGGAAATCCACGAGAAAGTGACATTTATTCACCGCTGCTGAGCAATGACCCGTTGCGTTTGGCGCTCTGCAAAAGGGCAAGGAAGACCGCAAAAGAGGCAGCGAACAGGATGGCGTTGATGGCCAGCGCCCACGCCATCAGGTCGGCGCGGAACACGTGATCGATCAACAGCGAGCGCATGCCTTCGAACACGTAAGTCGGCGGCAGCGTCCAGGCGACAGCTTGCAGCCAGCCCGGCAGCACCTCGACCGGATAGTAGATGCAGGCGAGCGGCATCACCGCGAACATCAGCGTCCAGACGATGCTTTCCGCCCCTAACCCGTTGCGCAGGACGAGGCCCGAGGCGAACACGCCGACCGACCAGCTCGTGAAGATCAGATTGCAGAAGAACGCGATCAGCGGCAGCCCGATGGCGTAGAAGTTGAAGCCGAAAAAGAACAGCGCCAGCAGCGTCATCGGGATCACGCCGATGGCGAGCCGGATCAGGCTCATGATCATCAGCGAGAGCAGGAATTCGATCGGCTTCAGCGGGCTCATCATCAGGTTGCCGAGATTGCGCGCCCACATCTCCTCCAGGAACGAGATCGAGAAGCCGAGCTGCCCCCGGAACAGGATGTCCCACAGGATCACGGCGCCGATCAGCGTCCCGCCCGCCTTGGCGAAGAAACCGGATGCCTGCGAGATGTAATTCTGCAGGAAGCCCCAGGTGATGATCTGCAAGGCCGGCCAGTAGACCAGCTCCAAAAGCCGCGGCCATGACGACATCAGCAGATACCAATAGCGCAGCACCATCGCGTTGATGCGTTGCAGTGAAATGGCGTGCCGGTGCTGGCTGACGAGTTCACTCATGGTGTGCCCTCTGGCGCGCCCTCCCGCACCCGACCGCGCGCCACGTCGAGAAACACCTCCTCGAGCGTGTCGCGGTTGTAGCGCGCCATGATCCGTTCGGGGCTGTCGTCGTCCTCGATCTTGCCGCGCTTCATGATGATGACGCGGTCGCAGAGGCGCTCGACCTCCAGCATGTTGTGTGACGCCAGCAGGATGGTCGCGCTATGGGTCTTGCGGTAGGTCTCGAGATGCTGCCGCACCCAGTCGGCGGTATCCGGGTCGAGCGAAGCGGTCGGCTCGTCGAGCAGCAAGAGATCGGGCTCGTTGATCAGCGCCTTCGCCAGCGCGACGCGGGTCTTCTGCCCGGCGGAGAGCTTGCCGTTGGAGCGGTCGAGGAATTCCTTGAGATCGAGATCGTCGGCGAGCTGGTCGATCCGCTCGCACAAATGCTGCACGGCATAGAGGCGGCCGAAAATGGTCAGATTCTGCCGCACCGTGAGCCGCATCGGCATGTCGACATAAGGGCTTTCGAAATTCATCCGGCCGAGCACGTCGTAGCGCTGCTCGGGGATTCGTGCACCGAGCACCTCGACGCTGCCCGAGGTGGGCAGCACCAGGCCCATGATCATCGCGATCGTCGTGGTCTTGCCGGCGCCGTTGCCGCCGAGCAGGCCGGTGATGCTGCCGCGCGCGATGCGGAACGAGATATCGTCGACCGCGCGGGTGGTCTTGTAGACCTTGACCAGATGCGCGACGTCGATCGCGGCCGATCCGCCCTGATCGACCGCCGGCGTTTGCGCCTGACCTGTCCCGACCTGTTGCATGTGGCCGTCATTGAGCCATTGCGACAATAAGCGCAAGGCTTCGCGGTAATTCAAGGCTTGGCGGTAATTAAAGGCTTGCCCTGCATCGTTGCGCTAGGTCGCGAATTTGTGCGCCGCCCACTGCACAGCTAAGGTCCAGGAATGACCGACGTCGCTTCCGATTTCCGCCAACCCCGCCGCTACGTCCGCCTGGATACGATCCTGCGGTTGCGCTGGCTCGCCGCGCTCGGCCAGCTCGTCGCCATCTTCATCGTGGCGCAGGGACTGGAATTCGACGTACCGATCGTCCCCTGCGTCACCATCGTGACGTTCTCGGCGCTGCTCAATCTGGCGCTGCAGATCGCCTTCAACCCGATGCAGCGGCTGGAGCCGGCCTATGCCGCCGCGCTGCTCGCCTTCAACATCGTCGAGCTCGGCGGGCTCTTGTACTTCACCGGCGGGCTGCAGAACCCGTTCTCGTTCCTGTTCCTGGCGCCGGTCCTGATCTCGGCCACCGTGCTGCCGATCCGGTTGACGATCGCGCTCGGCTGCCTTGCGGTCGCCTGTGCCTCGGCACTGTTCTTCTACCATCTGCCGCTGCCTTGGGACGCCGACGATCCCTTGGTGCTGCCGCCGATCTATCTGATCGGCGTCTGGCTTTCGATCCTGCTCGCGATTGGTGTCACCAGCCTTTACGCATTCCAGGTGACCGAGGAAGCACGCCAGCTCTCCGATGCGCTCGCCGCCACCGAGCTGGTGCTGACGCGCGAACAGCACCTGACCCAGCTCGACGGCCTCGCCGCCGCCGCCGCGCATGAGCTCGGCACGCCGCTGTCGACGATCTTCCTGATCTCGCGCGAGCTCGAGAAGACGGTGCATGACCCGGCGATCGCCGGCGACCTCAAGACCCTGCGCGAGCAGGCGCAGCGCTGCCGCGACATCCTGAGCAAGATCGCGCAATTGTCGTCGAGCGGTGCGCCGTTCGACACCATGAAGCTGTCGACCTTGATCGAGGAGGCGGTGGCGCCGCATCGCGATTTCGGCATCAACATCAAGGTGCGGCTTGCTGTCGCAGCAACGCCTGAACCGGTCGCCGCGCGCAATCCGGCGATCCTCTATGGCGTCGGAAACATTCTCGAAAATGCGGTCGATTTCGCGCATCAGACCGTCGAGGTGAACGCGTGGTGGAACGCCGAGACCGTTGAGGTCGTCGTCTCCGACGACGGTCCGGGCATCGCGCCCGACATGCTGAAGCGGATCGGCGAGCCGTATCTGTCACGCCGCCGCGGTGCGGATGAGGCCCAAAACCCACGTGGGGGCCTCGGCCTGGGCGTTTTCATCGCAAGGACGCTGCTGGAACGCACCGGCGCCAAGGTGTCGTTTACCAATCGCACCTTCCCCGATCACGGCGCCGTCGTGCAGATCGTCTGGCAGCGCGAGCGCTTCGAGGAAGCCGCGCCGGGCGACGAAACCGAATCCTAAGAACGATTCTTAATCGCACCTCTGGCATTACGGATGCATTGCTCTTTCCAGACGAGCACGCGTTCCAGACGAGCACGCGACTTTCGGCTGCCTTGGCAGCGCCACGGTAGGACCCCATATAATAGGGGTCTGCCACAGGGAAAAATGGATCGTGAACGCCATCACTGAACTGAATGACCATGCCGACCGCTCGCTCCTCATCGTCGAGGACGACAAGCCGTTCCTGGAACGCCTGTCGCGCGCGATGGAGACGCGGGGTTTCGCGGTGAAGTCATGCGACACGGTATCTGATGGTCTCGCCGAGATCGGCCGCGCCGCGCCCGCTTTCGCGGTCGTCGACCTCCGCCTCGGCGACGGCAACGGCCTCGACGTCGTTTCGGCGTTGAAGCGCAAGCGCCCGGAGGCGCGCGCGATCGTGCTGACCGGCTACGGCAACATCGCCACCGCCGTCACCGCGGTGAAGATGGGCGCCGTCGATTATCTCTCGAAGCCCGCCGACGCCGATGACGTCGTCGCCGCGCTGCTCGCGACCGGCACCGAGAAGTCCGAGCTGCCGGCCAATCCGATGTCGGCGGACCGCGTGCGCTGGGAGCACATCCAGCGCATCTACGAGATGTGCAACCGCAACGTCTCGGAGACCGCGCGCCGTCTCAACATGCACCGCCGCACCCTGCAGCGCATCCTCGCCAAGCGCGCACCGCGTTAAGCAGGATTCATTTTGGTTTGCGATGGCCGGGTTATTGCCCGGCCATTTCCGTTCGATCTCCCGTGGGATGGAGCGCAAGCGAAATCCGGGGCAGCGCAGTCCGCGGCAAGACTCACCCGGATTACGCTGCGCTCCATCCGGGCTACTTGATTTCACACCGTCATCCCCGCGCGCAAAGGCTTCGCCTTTGCGCGGGGATGACGGAGCACTACCGCACCTGTCCTAAAACTCATGCCCCTGCGGATCGACCAGGCGGTTGATCCGCTGCGCCGCGGCCATGGCAAAACGCACCGTCATCGCCTTGCGGGTTGCCGCCGGCAGCCGATGCTCCGGCGCCTCGCAGTGCAGATGCGCGCCATAGGCGTCGGCGATGATCAGGCCGGCGTCGACCGGGAAGATCTCGCACGGCAGATCCTGCGTGAAGGCGAAGAACAGCCGGTCGCAATGCATCCGGTAGTGCTGCCATTTCTGGTCGGCGCGCAGATCCTCGACCGATGATTTGATCTCGACGATCCAGATCTCGCCGCGCTCGTTCAGCGCGACCAGATCGGCTCTTCGGCCGGACGGCAGCGGTAGTTCGCTGATGCAGGAAAATCCTAGCGATCTCAGAAGCCTCGCCGTGCCGCGCGCGATCGCAAGCGCGGTCTCCGACTGGCGTCGGTCGGGCGCGGGCACAAGCGCGATCTGGCGGGCGGGCGAGTCCATCCAGGGAAGACTAGCCGATTCCGTGGCCCGACGGCAGCACCGGATTCGGCCGCAAATTCCCGAGGGAGCCGCCTTGATACGCTGAAGGCGCAGATCAAGCAGCAACCTGTCGGCGCGAAACGTGTGTCCCGCAACAGACGGGACAGCGCTCGGAGCAGGAACCCGTCGCCGCCTCACCGCTTATCCTCTCGGCCGCCGCCACGGGTGGACCGGAGAGGATTGCCTGGTGATCGACGACCTCTGGTACAAGAATGGCGTGATCTACTGCCTCTCCGTCGGCACCTACATGGATGCCAATGGCGACGGCGTCGGCGATTTCAGCGGCTTGCTGCGGCGACTGGACTATCTGCACGGGCTCGGCATCACCGCGATCTGGCTGATGCCGTTTCAGCCTTCGCCCAACAGGGACGACGCTACGACATCTCGAACTATTACGGCGTCGATCCGCGCTACGGCACGCTGGGCGATTTCGTTGAATTTACCCATGGCTGCCAGCAGCGCGGCATCCGCGTCATCATCGATCTCGTCGTCAATCACACCTCCGATCAGCACGACTGGTTTCGATCAGCGCGCAGCTCGAAGGACTCGCCGTACCGCGACTGGTACGTCTGGTCGGACAAGAAGCCCGCCAATGCCAACACCGGCATGGTATTTCCCGGCGTCCAGAAATCGACCTGGACGCGCGACAAGCAAGCCGGTGCCTGGTACTTTCACCGCTTCTACGATTTCCAGCCGGACCTCAACACGTCGAACCCGCATGTGCAGGCCGAGACCTCAAGATCATGGGGTTCTGGATTCAGCTCGGCGTCTCGGGCTTCCGCATGGACGCCGTGCCGTTCGTGATCGCGACCAAGGGCGCCTCCAGTCGCAAGCCGGTCGAGCAGTACGACATGCTGCGATCGTTTCGGGAATTCCTGCAATGGCGCCAGGGCAACGCGATCATTCTCGCCGAAGCCAACGTATTACCCGAGACGGACATGGAATATTTCGGGCGTGACGGCGACCGCATGCACATGATGTTCAACTTCCACGTCAATCAGCATCTGTTCTACGCGCTGGCGTCCGCCGACACGAAGCCGCTAGCGAAGGCCCTGACGGCAACCAAGCCACGGCCCGCGACCGCACAATGGGGCTTGTTCCTGCGCAACCATGATGAACTCGACCTCGGCCGCCTCTCCAAGCCGCAGCGCGAGACGGTGTTCAAGGCATTCGGTGCCGACAAGAGCATGCAGCTCTACGACCGGGGCATCCGGCGACGGCTTGCGCCCATGCTAGGCGGCGACCGCCGGCGCATCGAGCTCGCCTACAGCGTGATGTGCACGCTTCCCGGCACGCCCGTGATCCGCTACGGCGATGAGCTCGGCATGGGCGACAATCTCGACCTGCCCGAACGCGGTTGCGCGCGCACGCCGATGCAATGGTCCACTGAGCCCCACGCCGGCTTCACCGAGAGCGACTGCCCATGTGTGCCCATCATCGACAATGGACCGTATGGCTACGAGCACGTCAACGCGGCCAAGCAACGGCGCGACCCCAATTCGATGCTGAACTGGACCGAGCGCATCGTCCGGATGCGCAAGGAAGTCCCCGAGGTCGGCTGGGGAGATTTCAAGGTTATCGCAACCCGAAATCGCGCCATCCTGATCGTCCGGTACGACTGGCGTAACAACTCTGTGCTGTTCGTGCACAATTTCGCGGAAAAGCCGCTCGAGATATCTTTCAACGTCGGGCTGCCCGACGACGCCGGCAATCTCCTCGTCAATCTCCTGACCGAGGACCACAGCCGCGCCGACGATGCC
>NZ_SMYJ01000004.1:0-61157 GCF_009720285.1 Bradyrhizobium sp. BR2003 | reverse complement strand
TGACCAGACGCCTGGCCAGGCTCCAACACGCTTTTTGAGTCAGGCTCTAAGCTAGATTTCGGAGTGTCCTAATTCCGATTAGGCGAACACCGTATCTTGGCCGTTGTTCTCAATAGGACTACTGAGACGGCCATCCGATGTTCTGGCCCCATCGATTTCCATAGGTCGCGATCTGTTCTAGATTTAGCTCAACGAGCGGAACAGCGGCGCATCCGTGGTTCTCCGTGGGTGAACGAGGTGCCAGCCTGCGCTACCGTTCCCCTGGCATTCCAACGGAATAAGCCTGCCATCGCAGGGGTTGGAAGCTTGAGGGAGGTCGAGCAAGCCATGGAAAGCGAAAGCACGCCTTCAAGGCCGGGTGAAGCCGCATGGGAGGCGTTGACATTCGATGAGCGCGTCAATGTCGCATTAGCCATCTGGGCGGCACTGTTGGTGGTCCACGTCATCGCAGCGTCGGTGTATTATTGGCGGGAGGAGCGCAGCCCGGAATGGTTGGCCGCTCTTGCGATTTTGGCGTACTTGCCGATCTTGGTATCGATCATATGCCTCGGCCTCATTGTTAAATATCTTGTCCGGCCTATGATCGGGCTAATCAAACCATCAAAGCGCGCCATTGAGTAAGGCCGCCTCAGTTGGCGGCCTCTTTCATTTCGGAGGACCGAATAGGTCGGCCTGCGCACTTGGTACGGGCCGCGGCTCTGGTTCTGGCTCAATCGGAGGTTCGGCCATTAATGGTAGTTGCAACGTGTCGCCCCTCTTCGGGTGAGCAACGTCCAGAATCAGCTTAAATTGGCTCCAAGTTTTGGATACGCGCATCAGCGTAACGACGGCATTAAGGTGCTGAGCCAATGCCGGACGTCCTACGTCCTCTGTCAAAAGCTGATGGTGCGCGCCTTTTCGGCGACCGCCCTCAATCGGACTTCTCTTTTCAAGTTCATCGAGAATTTGCGGTGCGAGGCGCGCATAAACAATGTCCTTCGTGTAGGCCGCCTGAACATGGCTTAAGTCTGCGCCGAGTTCCGAGCCACCTCATTAAGATAGGAATGTCAGGTAGCTTGTCCCGCCGTGAGACGGCTGGAAATAAGAAACGGCCCCAGCACCCTTGGAGGTGATGCTGAGGCCGTTCCTCATTCCAGCCTTGTCGAGCGCCGACGCAATACTTGGGCGCTCTCTGGGCCGCTTGAAGTACATTGTCCTTGATGAAACCGCCCGCCCAGTGAGCGAATGATCGAATCAAAGCGTGAGCCAGTCAATTAACTTGCGTGAATCAAACGTAAAGAAATCGTCCGGATGTTTAATGGACGGCATCCCTAATTCCATTCGCGGCCGTATTTACCCCAAAGAAAGGCCCCAGCGAAGGGACCAAGCCGGGGCCAGTTTTGATTTTTAAATGTCGGGCTGCGTGATGAGCCCCTAGCGGCAACCACGCGAATGGACCGCGTAAGCATGGTACCGGGTATAGCTGCTGGGACAACTCCATGCCGCGCATGGGCCTATGCTTTCTGTCCTAATAGGACAGCACCCGGCGGCGCTGGCCTGTTTCCAACCGCAGTAGCCTACTTTGAAATTTCGAGTGGCTTAGTTTGCCATTAACCCAGATGCAGCGAAGAGTTAGCTGATTTTCTCAGTAGGACTACCGAGACGGCCATCCGAGGTTCTGGCCCCATCAATCCATGGGTCGGCATCCGTTCTTGATTTAACTCAATGAGCGGAACGGAGGCGGCATCCGGAGTTCTCCGTGGGGTGAACGAAGTTCCGTGGCGGCTTACGTAATCATCCTAAATACCGGGATAGGCCGAACAGGTTCATAGTGCTACGTATGACACGCAACGTCCTGTTCAATTGCCCGATATCCGGCAAGAAGGTGCAGTGCCAGGTCGAGGCATCAGAAACCGAGAACGACGATTATCAAGAGGTCGTTTGCGCGGCATGCGCGACGTGTCATTTCATCAACCGAAAGACCGGCAAGCTCTTGGGCCAGAAATAAGCCGCCTCAGTGGGCGTCCTTCGGCACGACTTTTGTTTCAGTAGATTGCTAGGGCACAATCTGCACTACCAGCCAAGTTCCAGTTGACGTAGGCTCCACAACACTCAGCAGGAGTTGTGTCATTGGCAGCGGCCTACTTGAGAGTGCTTTCATCGTATTGCTGGGACTATGCCCGCTCGTCATCATCGGCGTGGCGATGTTCGCCCAGTAATCCGCAAACCTGGCCCTGCTTTGGGCCCGGTAGATGGCCCCAGCAACTAGCCTCCCTACTACACAGGCCCCCAAAGTTGCTGGGGTCGCTTAAGGTGACCTGAGTTGCAGTGGAACCAGATGCGGATAATCCAAGTTTAGGGGGCTATGGATGACCGCCAACGATGGGAAGTCTTGGAAGAGCGTGCAGCACGCGCAATCGCTTGGTCCCGCATTTTGATCGCTGAGCGGCGCTATATCTTAGAAGAAATGGCCGACAACTACCGGCATCAATACGAAGCTGCAAAGCGAGCATTTGAGCGCGTTCAGAAGGCAGAGCGCGACGCTGTCGCCAACGCCAAGCTATGGCTCTCAGGAAGTTGAGGCCGCCTCAGTTGGCGGCCTCTTTCATTGCGTGACGTCCGGCTTCGGCGGCGGAGGGAGCCCGTCGGTCCCCGCTGGCTTATCTTTGTAGATCAGTTGGAAACTGCCCTCCGATAGCTGGAGTCACAGCTTCCTTTCCCGATATCGGCCAAACATCGCCCGACTTAGGGAGGCGCGCCAAAAGACCAGATCGGATCGACTGGCGGCTGCTTTCCGCCACCTCCGCCATTTCCGCCACCTCCCGCTTGCTCCTCCTCCCGCGGTTTCTCTTCCTCGCGTTGTGCTGCACCGGGAGCAATTCCGGGCATCACAAGTCGATTGCGTCCATGCTCAAAATAACCTGCTTGTTCAGCCGATCTTTCGAACACTTGGCGGGCGCGTTCTTTTTGTTTTTCGGCGACACCGAGCCCCACCATTTCACGTTCGAGCGCAGCGGTTGGTGGGATCACGCCTTCCCTGTGGCTCTCGAAAATAGCTCGATATAGCGGGACTGCTTTAAATGCACGGGCGCGCTTCCCGCGCGCGGTTGGGGTCTACAATCGTCGACCGAGATCAGAGAGCCTATGACGGCTACCCTCTCCCTCCAGCACATCGAACATTCGAGCCTGCATATATCTGCGTGCGGAACCCGCTACTCTTGACGCTTTGACCGGTCCACGCAGCAAGCTGGTCATCGTCACATTCCCCAGAGCCTACATGGCTGTGGATAGCGTTTGCCAATTCGACGGCGGATCGTCGAGATCCAGACGGCCGATGCCGTTCGGCTGTATGGCCGCAACGCGATCTGGAAGGATGTGGTGCAGCGGCTGCTCGACAACACCTGCCAGCAACGAACCGGCAGGCATGAGGAAGACGGGTGCTGGCCGGCATACGAAACGCCGTAGCCCGCTCCAGATCGACGATCCGCTCCTCTCGCGCCGGTATGTCCGGATGGCCCCGAAATATCACCCAACGCCGCTGTCAGGCAGCGGCCGCAAGGCCCTGACGAAGGAGCTCGGTAAGGCGCGAGCAATGGCCATGATACTGGCCACCCGATCGGCAGAAATGCGGGCGAAGGGAGAAGCCGTCATCCAGCAGGCGGACAAGCTGCTGTGCGAGAGCTGGAACGAACGCATATGGTCCGACGGAGAACCCGATCGATCCGTCGCCTACGATCGACCAGGCCGTGAACGGAGGCTTTCCCTGGCTCGAGATCATGTGCGAACGTTGCAAGACACCGAGTGACGTTGATCTCGCGGCGATGAAGCATCCGCCGACCACCTTCGTGCATGATCTCGTCAGCCGGCTGCGCTGCCGCAAATGTGCCAGGGTAGGCCGACGGCCCTCCGCGACTCTGGTACAACTGGCCTGGCAACCGCGCCACCCTCGGACCGAAGCCTGACCGATGTGCAATCTCTACTCGATCACGACCAACCAGGCCGCCATCGCCGCGCTGTTCCGCGTCGTCAACCGATACGTCGGCAATCTGGCGCCGATGCCGGGGGTTTTTCCCGATTACAAGGCGCCGATCGTGCGCAATGGGCTTGGAGGCCGCGAACTCGCTATGGCACGGTGGGGAATGCCGTCTTCGCAGCACGCCATGATGGAAGCAACCAGGAAGCGCGCAGCAAAGCTTGAAGAGAAAGGCAAAACGGTCGATTTCAAGGAACTGCTGCGGATGGAGCCGGACGGCGGCACGACCAATATCCGCAACGTGAAGAGCAAGCACTGGACAAGATGGCTCGCCCCCAAAAGCCGCTGCGTGGTGCCGTTCAATTCCTTCAGCGAGTTCAACAAGGCCGAGGGCGGCGATATCTGGTTCGCGCTCGATGAATCTCGTCCTCTCGCCTGCTTCGCCGGCATCTGGACCAATTGGACATCCGTTCGGAAGGTCAAGGAAGGCGAGACGACCAACGACCTCTACGCGTTCCTCACGACCGAGCCAAATGCAGTGGTCGGCGCCATTCACCCGAAGGCGATGCCGGTGATCCTGACATCACCGGACGAGGTCGAGGCCTGGATGACGGCACCTACCGAGGAGGCACTGAAGCTGCAGCGGCCGCTTGCCGACGGAGCGCTCCAAATCGTCGCTCGCGGCATCAAGGAAGATACGGCCGGGCTCGGGACGTGACCGCCGAACGACGACAACAGGCAATTGGGCCGGTCACGTCCAAACCAGGGAAATCGTGCACTGTAACAGAAAAGAGACCGAGCGCCGGACGCCGAACCGAGTCCAAGCACCTATCAAAAGCAGTCCCCACCTGTCAAATCTACCAGTATCGACAAGACATCCGGCTCGGTAGAATCGCGCTAGGCATATCGTGCAATCAGCTAATGTTGTTGAGCGGTACCCTTGAGTGGGGTCCGCGTGCAGGCGCAGTCAATAACGGAGCCGACGACCTCGCCGAGGCAAGCCGATTTCGCGCGCGTGACATGAAAAGGAACGAGCACCACCCAGTCAAACCGCGTTGGGCTCAAGGGCAAGCGGAGCATATCGCAAAAGTGATCGATATCCGCCTCTAAGACAAATGTTGCCGCGCCTGCCCCAAGCATGCTTCGGAGGCGCCCTAGCCTGCCCAAAATGCCGCTTGTCGCAATTGAGCTGCCGTCCACGAGTTGATTGTATGTGCCAATGGGCACTGATGATCTCCAGACGTCCGGCTCGCGTGGTAGAACGCCAAATAGCTGCGGCTGCGCCGGGGCGGACTCTTTTCTTGAGCATCGCCGGCACGCATTTCTAATTCCACCCTATGTCCGACAATACAAGGCAAGCACCGCTTCGAGAGCGTCAGGAAAGGACCGATACCGCTCACATAGGATTCGATCACCGTTAGTGCCTCGCAGATTGCGATATCGCTAACATGGTCGATGTGACAAAACGCCGGGAGAACGTTGGCCTGCACGATCCGCTGCGGCTTTCTGTGGCGGCGGCCATGGCGTTTCCCGACGGCTCAATGACCGCTTCCGGGTTGCGGAGGGAAAACGCGCGGCGCAGACTCGTCATTGAGCGTGTCGCCGGCAAGGATTACACGACACTCTTTTACATAGAGAGAATGAGAGAATTATGGGCACGGATCGACAAGGTCTTGAGCTCGCCCCTGTAGCCGCCGTTGTCCGTGCGGGTGACGAATCCGATTGCAGTCATGGTCTGTCTCCTTCGCTGCCGCAGGGCCGATCCCCTGCGATGGCGAGACCGTCATGGGGAGCGAGACGCCATTGAACCCATCGGGGCGAAGCGCAGCGGCGCACCCGAGACAGCGCCTTTTTTGCAGCGAAGCGGCCGCGAGGAGCCGGCTTGCCGGCGGAGAAAAAAGGAGCTGGCGAGGGTTTCGGATGGCGGGTCGATTCCCATAGGTCGTCACGTCCATAAGCAGGGAAATCGTCCGCGGAGGCAGCCACAGGACCAGACATTGACTGCAATCGAAGCGCCGAACCGAGCGTCTCAGGCGGCGCGTCAGGCCAATGCACTACCTGTCAAATCTACCAGTATCGGTTGGACACCCAGCGCGGTAGAATCGCGCGAGGCATATCGAGCAGCCGACGAATGTCATTGAGTGGTGAGACTGTCGGTAGTATTTAGCCAGCGGATCAGCGAGGGAGCCGATCGCCTCACTTAAGCGAGCCGACTTCGCGCGCGTGAATAAGGAGCAAGCATCAGCCAGACAGAGCAGTGTTGGCGCCAAAAGCGGATTGAGCATATCGCAAAAGTGATCGATATCCGCATCTAGGACAATATTGGCGCGCCTGCCCCAAGCATTCCTCGCAGCCGCCCTAGCCTGCCCAAACTGCCGCTTGTCGCAATTGAGCTGCCGTCCGCGAGCCGATTGTATGTGCCGATGGGCACCGATGACCTCGAGACGTCTAGCTCGCGTGGAAGAACGCCTCTTGGCGGTTCCGCTGAGCGGCGCGGTGCTCCCGATCATTGCGGACGAGCACCAGCGGGTCCGATCCCTGTCCGGCAATTCAAGGCGAGCACACGCTTCAGGGGACGAGAAAAGGAGCAATGGCGTTCGCGTGAAATCCGATCATCGTTAGTGCTTCGCAGATTACGCTCTCGCTAACATGGTCGAGTTCTCAAAACGCCGGGAGAACGTTGGCCCGCACGACCCTCTCCGGCTATCTGTGGCAGCGGCCGTGGCATTCCCGGATGGTTCGATGACCGCTTCCGGATTACGTCGAGAGAACGCTCGCGGGCGGCTCGTCATCGAGCGCATCGCGGGTAAGGACTACACGACACTATTTCATATTGAGCGAATGAGGGAATTATGCCGCGTCGAAGCAAAGGGGCCAGGCTCCAGCTCAAAGCCGCCCGACGAGACAAGGCCGGCAACGTCACCCATAGAGCAACCTGGATCATCCGGGACAACGGCCGGGATATCGGCACAGGCTGCGCTGCAGATGAAATTACGGCCGCCGAGCAAGCGCTGAAGGATTACATCGCATCGAAGTACACCCCCAAGCGCAAGGCCCAGGACATTGAATCGATCCCGATCGGCGATGTGCTGTCGATCTATCTCGATGCCGAGCTCGCCAAGCTCCGCGACCGATTCAAGATCGCCGAAGATCAAGAAGAGACGATTCCCGGCATACGCAAGTTCAAGAAGCGCATCGGCCGACTGAACGATTGGTGGGGCGCCAAGATGCTCGCCGATGTCGACGGCGAGCAGTGCCGTCAATTCGCTAAAGAGCGCGGCAACAAAGGAGGCTCAAGGCGCGACCTCGAAGACCTGCGCGCGGCCATCAATCATCACGCTGCAGAGGGCTATCATCGAGGGATCGTCAAAATTACGTTGCCCGCCAAGGGCGAGCCGCGCGATAGATGGCTCACGAGATCCGATGCCGCGAAGCTGATCTGGACGTGTTGGCGGTACCGCGAGATGCAGAAAATGTTCCGGGGTCCGCTCAAAGGCCAAAAGGTCGCGACCGGGAAGAGGCCCTTACGCCATCTCGCACGATTCATTCTGATCGGGGTCTACAGCGGATCCCGAGCCGGCGCGATCGCAGCGGCTTCGCCCATTCCGGCCGTCGGCCGTGCCTTCGTCGACCTGGATCGCGGCATCTACTACCGACGCCGCCAGGGCGACGCAAAGACCAACAAACGGCAACCGCCGGTGCCGGTCCCGCCGCGCCTGCTCACACATCTCAGGCGATGGCACCGGATCGATCATCACGCCAAGCACTTCGTGGAGTTCAATGGACAGCCCGTTGCCTCAGTGAAGACAGCATTCAAGACTGCCGTGCGACTGGCAGGCCTTGGCGTGGGCATCTCGCCTCATACACTCAGGCATACAGCGGCGACCTGGCTGATGCAGCGCGGCGCCGATCCGTGGCAGGCAGCAGGCTACCTCGGCATGTCGCTTGACGTTCTGCTCAACACCTACGGCCATCATCACCCCGACTATCTCTCGGACGCCGTCGAGAAGATCGGAAAGCGAGAGAGGAGAGTCGAAGGAACCGGCGGCAGTTTCGGTTCGGTGATGCCACTGCGGGGATAGAGAATGTCGTTTCGCGTTACTTGGATTGGTAGTGCGGTCCGGGTAACGGCTGGTTCACGTGGCATCCCAAGAGTTGTTCGCGGCGGAGAGAGTGTCAGTCAATCCCTAGTGAAAGATAGAGGATTTTCGAACCTTCTAGATCAAAACCCACCACTTGAGCCACGGTGAACACTGGAGTTTCGCATCCAATGTCCTCCACTCACCGTTAGCCGCTTTCCAGCGCAAAGGTGATTGAACTATTTCTCGCTCCTACCCTCCTTGTACGCGATCATTTCGATCTTCATGTTCTCGTTTGGCGAGGGTAACGCCGGGACGCCCACGCAGCACCGGGCGGGCTTATGTCCTTCCATCGCCTTGAGATAGATTTCGTTCACGGCATCGTAGTCGCCGACATCAACGAGATACACGTTGACCTTGACGACGTCGGCAAACGTCGCCCCGCATTCCCTGAGAATCTCGGCGAGATTCTTCATGCATTGAGCCGTCTGCTCACGAATATCCGGCGGAAATTCGCCGGTGACCGGGTTGTAGCCGGCCGTTCCTTTGGTGAATATCCAGGGGCCTACAATTGATGCGTGCGAGAACGGCCGGTCGTGGGCATGGGAATCCACCAGGCGCACGGTTTCACTTGTCATCAAGAACTCCTCCTTTGTCGAATGTCATTTTCTAAGTCGCATCGTTCGTCGCTCAAGCCACCTGATCGTCAGAGTCAGAGGCCAACAGATGATGAAATACACAACCGCCACCGCGGTGAAGATTTCCAACGGCCTGAATGTCGAGGACGACAACTCGGTCGCCCTTCGGGTGATCTCGGGTACCGACAAGACCGAGGCGAGCGACGAGTACTTGATGAGCATGACGAAATTCGACGCCAGCGGGGGAAGACTGGCCCAAAACGCTTGGGGCAATACGATTCGCCTGAAGGTCTGCAGCCTGCTCAGTCCAAGCACCTTCGCCGCTTCGACATGCCCCTTTGGAACGCCTTGAATTCCCGCGCGATACACTTCTCCGATGAAGGCTGACGAATAGATCGAAAGCCCCAGAATGGCCGCGAACATTGCCGGAAGGTCGATTCCGAACGATATCGGCAGCACATAATAGTACCAGAGCAGCTGGATCAGAATCGGAGTGTTACGAACCAACTCCCCGAACGTGATGCTGATGGATCTCACCACTCTCCACTTGGAGAGGTCCAGCGACACCAGCACCAGACCGCCCAACATCGCCATCACCAGCGTGGCGGCAGAGATGATCAATGTCCCCTTTAGGCCCGAAAGCAGGAAGGGCAGATTGCTCCACACAACATCCCATCTGAACGCGTACGTGTTCATGTCTCGACCCGAGCTGCGACGATCGGTTTACTTGGCGACCATCGGGCCAAGATTATGCTTCTCCGCATACTTCTTGAGCCGGCCGTCGTTGTGGATCGTTCGTATGAACAAGTTGATGTAGTTAAGCCAGACCTGGTCCCCTGGTGCGACCACATACGAATACGGCGTGACTGCAAGCGGCTCGGACGGCGAAATCAGCCTCGCCCAGTCGAACTCCTTCTTGATCCTGACGCTGGCCGGATAGTCGCTGATGTAGACGTCGGCCTTGTTGGCGGCGATCTCGCTCAACATATCGGCGGGCGGAACGACACTGCGCTGGGTGGCCTTCCTCAAATATCCCTTCATGACATCATCCATGAAGCTTCCCAGCCCGGTCACGACCCGAACGCCGGGCTGGTCGACATCTTCCCACTTCTGAATCTTGCTGCCATCTTTAACGACGGCGTAAAGTCCGGACTCGAGATACGGGTTGGAGAATTCCACCGCCTGAGCTCGCTTGAGGGTCGCGGCGACGGCAAACATTCCGATATCGCATTTGTCGGCCTGGAGGTCGGCAATGAAAGTCGAGAACTGCGTCTCGACGATCTCGAGCTGAACGTTGAGTTCCTTCGCGAGCTCCTTGGAGAGATCGACATCGATCCCTTCAAGCTCTCCGGTCTTCGGATTCCGAAATGAAATGGCGTAATAGTTCGGGACCTGGCAGACGCGGAGTTTGCCCTTTTGCGGGATCGACGTGAGTTTCGAAACCTTTTGTTGCGCGAGCGCCGGCGTCGATCCGAAATGGAAGGCAATGCCGATCAGGCTCGCGGCGACGATCAAGAGCTTATTCATTCTGGTCCCCCGTCATTGTTCGTTGTCAGAACATCATCTCAAGGAATTGCTTCGCTCTCTCCGTCCTGGGCGACTTGAAGAACTGCTCGGATTCGCTCTCTTCGACGAGCTTGCCACCGTCCAGGAAAGCGATGCGTGTGCTTACGTTGCGGGCAAAGCCCATCTCATGCGTGACCACCACCATGGTCTGCCCATCGTCTGCGAGCTTTCGAAGGACAGCCAAGACCTCGTGTCGCAGTTCCGGGTCGAGCGCGGACGTCGGCTCATCGAACAAGATCACCTTGGGGTTCATCGCCAGCGCGCGCGATATCGCCACCCTCTGCTGCTGGCCGCCCGAGAGTTGTGCAGGGTACGCATCCCGCTTCGCTGCAATCCCGACCTTGGCCAATATCTCGATGGCTGACGCCGTTGCGACGTCGCGCGAGATTCCTCGAACCCGCATCGGCGCTTCAATGACGTTCTGAAGGACGGTCATATGCGGCCACAAATTGAATTGCTGGAACACCATGCCGATGTCCCGTCTGATCAGTTTGGCCGCCTGCGAATTCCGCGCGGCATCAGACCCAGCCATCGTGGTCCCATTGACGCGAATCTCACCGGCGGAGATTTCCTCTAGAAGCGCAAGGCACCTCAGGAAGGTCGTCTTTCCCGATCCGGAGGGACCAATGAGGCTGACGATTTCGCCCTCCGCGACCGAGAGCGAGACGTCGTCGAGCACCGAAAGAGGACCAAAGCTCTTTCTGATTTGAAGGGCTTCGAGAATGGCCTTCCTTACCGCTGACACCATGTCGTCCCACTGGCTTCTTCTGACGGCCTCTGACCCGTTCGATTAGAGTGGCTGATAGTCCGAGCGGAAAGAGACCACTTGCGAGCGCAGTGTTGCCCAAATTAGACCACCACGCGGCTAGGCGGCCGAAGGGCGTCCCCCACTGGATCTGGCCGTACCGCCGTCTCGATCGCGTTGGACAGAGCATCCAATGCCGCCGGAAGGACGTCGATCGGCAGATACCCGAAGCCGAGGCGCAGGACGGCGGAAGACTCCCCGAACCAGGCACCGTCGCCGATCTGCAGCTCGGCCGCCGGTAGAGTTGACCAGAAGCGGGCAATCCCGCCGTCGTCGAAAACGTTCGGGCTCAGCCGGAGACAGCACATTGCTCCGCCATCCGGCCTCACCCACTGGACTCTTCCCGCCTGGGCGTCGACCCACGCCGCAACCTTCGACAGACCCGCAGCAAGCAGACCGCGACGCGCGCCTAGGATTTTCTCACGCGTCTCCAGGATGACTGAGGCCAAGGTCTCATCGAGCGGAGAGCCCGAGATCACCATGTTCATCTTCGCAACCGTCAGTCGCTCGCGCAATGCGGGGTCCCGGACGGTGAGCCAGCCGACACGAAGTCCCGGTGCGCCATGCGCCTTGGATACGGATCCGCCCGTGATGACAGCATCGTCGACTGCGGCGGCGCTTCGCGGGGGAGTCTCGTCGCCGTACGTCGCGTCGCGATAGGTCTCGTCGACGAAAAGACGCGCGGCGGGAGACTTGACCCGCATCAGGTCCAGGATGGCCTTTATCTCATCCAAGGTCGCCCGGACGCCGCTCGGGTTCTGCGGACTGGCGATACTGACGAGCTTCGTGCGTTCGTTGAGAAGGGGCTCGAGCGCACCGACAGTGAGCTTGAAGCCTTGGTCGAACGTCAGGCGGCACTCGCGCAAGGTTACGCCCGCCCCGACGAGGGAGTCGCGAGACGGCGGGAAGGACGGCATCGCGATGACGGCCTCGTCGCCGGGGCGACACAGCTCGAAGGCAAGCATGAACAGACCGAGGGCCGTGCCCTGCGTCGTGACGACCTCCTCCGGCAGGACGCCGGTGAGAGCCGCGATCGCGGTCCGGAGCCGCGGAAGGCCCGCCGATGTGCCATAGCCCATCTTGAGGCCGCCCAGCGCGGCCGCGCCGCCGGCCAGGTCGAGAATTTCGCCGAGCGTCAGATCCTGGGCCGTGCTCTCGGCCAGATTGTATCGCCGATTGACGTCAAGCAAAGAAATGATCTCATTTCGGGGAAAGCGGCCCTGCCAATCTGCCTCGTCGCTCACATCGCACCTCTTGTCGTTTGGTCAGCAAGACTGTGGGTGCCGCAGGGCTCACGTCTTGTCGGAAGTTGCGATCCTCGCGGCAGGCGGCTCCGATCTGGCCATGGCTGCGCCAGCATCGCGTCTACCGTCGCGTCGACCGGCCCTACTCGAACTCCAGGATCGTTTCGATTTCGACGCAGTTTCCGCGGGGCAACGAATGCATGCCCACCGCCGAACGCGCGTGCAGCGCGATCTCCCTGCCGAACACCTCGTCGAGCAGATCGGAGGCTCCGTTGATGACCTCGGGCTGCCGGACAAAGTCGGCGACGCAGTTCACCATCCCCAGGAGCTTGGTGATGCGCTTGACGCGCTTCAAGCTGCCGAGGTTTGCCTTGATGGTTCCCAGAGTGTTGACCATGGCAACGCGCGCGGCCTGATAGCCTTCTTCCACAGAGACTTCGCGACCGAGCTTTCCCATGAATTGGGGAACGCCGGCCGAATCGGGCAGATGGCCCGCCAGATACAGGACGTTTCCGGCCGCCCTCGCCCGGGCATAGTTGCCGACGGGTGGGATGGATGCCGGAAGCTCGATTCCGAGCTTGGCGAGTACGGCCTCCGGATCCTGCAGATCCCCGGTTGTTGCAGACGAAGCGTTCATTTGCACAACTCCTCGCTGTTCGCCGTCAAGGCCGGCGAGATCTCGTCTGGTCCAAAGCCGTACTTGGCTAGAAGCGCGCGGTGTTCGTCGGAGCCCAGAAACCGTGCAAGCTCTGCGTTGAATTTGGCGATGAACGCATCGTCGGTCCGATTGAACGAGAATGCGCCGAAGCCCGCTTTCGGGCGACCGTTCTCCATCGGCGGCTCGAAGGGCTGCGCGAGCGCCAGATCCGGGTCTTTCAACGAAGCCAGCAGGGCACGATGGCCAAGCGCTGAATTCGGATAGGCATCGACGCGCCTGTCCTTGATCGCAGCCAGGACGCCCTCCTGCGCCCCGAATTCGACGATCCGGTCAGCCGGCACGCCAGCCGCCTTTGCCGTCGCGATCTGCACGGTGCCCCTGACGACACCGAGCTTGGCGCCGGACGACGCGGCCGTGGCGTAACTGGTGATATGCTTCGGATTGCCTGCGCGGACGATCATGCCGTCGACCAGAGCCCAGATTGGATTGGAGTAGGCAACTGTCTTGCAGCGCAAGGGCGTGACGAACAGCGCGGTGTTCATCTTCCATCGGCTTGCGGCCACGCCCGGGATAAGCTCAGCGAACTCCACCTTCTTCAACTCGACGTCCTTGATGCCCATTCTCGCCAGCACCACCCTGGCGACGTCGACGTCCGACCCTGCCGGAAGTCCATTGACGGTCACCGCGAATGGCGGTTCCTCGATATAGGCAAAAACGAACTTGTCTTGGGCGATCGCCGGCGCGGCGATCAGAGCCGCAATCGCGGCCATCGCGAACTTCCGTGACGTCGTTTTCATTCTGAGCTCTCCCCCGAGGACTTCGCGTCCTCGGGCTGAATATGGCAGTGACGGCAACAGCCCTAGTAGTGGGCGGATGCGCTCGCGGCGTTCTTCAAGTCAGAACACCTGCCATCAGGCATAATTGATGACGAGATGCTTGATGTCGGTCATCTCGTCCATCGCGTAGACCGTTCCCTCGCGACCCAGCCCCGATTCCTTCCAGCCACCGAACGGCATGTTGTCGAGCCGGTAGATCGGCACGTCGTTGACCATCAGGCCGCCCACGTCCCAATCCTCGATCGCGGAGAATGCGCGCCTGAGGTCGTTGGTGAACATGCCCCCCTGCAGGCCGTAGCGGGTCGCGTTCGCGCGATGGACGGCTTCCTCGAAATCCGTGAAAGGATTCACGGTCAGCACCGGGCCGAAGACTTCCTCGTCCTCGATCATCATTCCGCTCTTCGTGCCCGCCATGACCGTTGGCTGGACGACAGCGCGCTCGCGCCTGCCGCCGACCAATATCTTGGCCCCTGCAGCGGCCGCTTCGTCGATCCAGCCCGCGATACGCTTCGCCGACCCTTCGTCAATGACGGGACCGACGTCGACACCCTCCTGCATGGGATCGCCGACTTTGCAGGCGCCGACCTTGCTGGTGAGCTTCTGGACGAACGCGTCATGTACGGTGTGATCGACGAGAATGCGCTGGACGCCGATGCAGTATTGCCCGCCATAGACGACGCCACCTCTGACGCACCTGGCGGCAGCGAGGTCGAGGTCAGCATCTGCACAGACGACAACGGCGGCATTCCCGCCCAGTTCCAGCGCGACTTTCTTCTTGCCCGCGATCGACTTGATGTGCCAGCCGACCTTCGCCGACCCCGTGAACGTGACCATCGCGAAGCGATCGTCCTTGACCATCTGCTCCGCGAGGGGAACGCTGCAATGGACGACCGAAAGCGCCCCCTTTGGGAGGCCGGCTTCAGTCAAGATCTCCGCAAGCAGGAGCGATGTCAGCGGCGTCTGGGGTGCAGGCTTCAGCACGACCGAATTTCCGACCGCAAGCGCCGGCGCGACCTTGTGTAGCACGAGATTGAGCGGGAAGTTGAACGGCGCGATCGCAAGGATCGGCCCGATCGGAAACCGCCTCGCGATGCCGATGCGCCGGCGAATGGAAGACAGTTGCACGAAATCCGCGTTGGCGAGATCGAGCGGAGCGCCGTCGGCCGATGTCGTCTGGTACTCGTAGACGCCTGCATCCATGTCGAGGGGAATCTCGCGACCGCCGTAACGCCGCGCTTCCGCGGCGGCATTGGAGAGGTTGAAGATCGAACGGGCAACCTCGCCCCGGGCGTCGTAAAGAGGCTTGCCCGCTTCGGCAGCGATGGTGCTGGCGAATTCGGTGCGTCTGGCCTTCAAGATCTCCGCGGCGCGCGCGAGGATATCGGCGCGGACGAAGCGCGGCAGCTTCCGCATGACATGAAAGGCGGCTTCGGCGGCATTGATGGCCTTCTCGACCGCCGCTGTCTCCGATACCGGCATTTGACCAACTGGAGATCCGTCATAGGGTGATCGGATGACGTCGAACTGTGTAGCGTTCATGGCAGATTGACCCTGGTTTAGGTTGAAAGAAGCTCAGTCGGCGCCGAGATAGGCGGCGCGAATTGCGTGGTCTTGTGAAATTTCCTGACTGGATCCGGCTTTCGAAACCCGGCCGCGATCCATGACGACGACGTGCTTGGCCAAATCGAGCGCCACGGCGACATCCTGTTCAACGACGGCGATGCCGACACCGTCGGCGCTGATCGTCTTCAGCGCCTCGACGAGGAAATCCACTGCGACGGGCGCCAGACCGAGTGACAACTCGTCGATCATCATGACGCGCGGCCGTGACATCAGCCCGCGCCCGATCGCGCACATCTGCTGCTCGCCTCCGGACATGGAAACGGCGTCCTGGCGACGACGCTCGGCGAGTTTCGGGAAAGCTGCATAGACCCGGTCGAGGTCACGCTGAAGATCCGTCCGCGCCGCAGCACGCGCGAACGCGCCCATCAGCAGGTTGTCCTCGACCGTCATGCCGGCGAACAGGCGACGGCCTTCCGGTACATGCGCGATGCCCGCATTGACGAAATCGAGAGGCTTGGCACCGGCCAGTTCGGCATCGCCGATACGAATGCTGCCTTGGCGCGGCTTGAGCAACCCCGACAGGCTGCGCAGCAATGTCGTCTTGCCGGCACCGTTCGAACCGATCACCGCCGTGATCGCGCCGGTTTCGATCGACATCGAAACGTCCGTCAGCACGTGAACGTCGCCATAGCCTGCGGAGAGATTCGAGATGAAAAGGCTCGTGGTCACGACTTCTCTCCGAGCATGGCGGCCGCACCGCGTGTCCCGAGATAGGCCTCGATGACGGCGGGGTTGCGCGCAACCTCGTCGGTCGAGCCGCTCGCGAGCAGTTGGCCTCGGTGCAGCACGATGAGCCTGGGACAAAGTCCCCTTACGACTTTCATCAGATGCTCGATGATGACGATTGCGACGCCTTCAGCGGCAATCTTCCGGATCATGCCGAGCACGCCCTCGATCTCCCCCGAGTTCAAGCCGGCGTTCACTTCGTCCAGGAACAGCAGCTTCGGCCGTGCGACCCAGGCTCTCGCGAGCTCGAGGCGCTTGCGTTCGGCCAGAGTCATGCGAACGGGCAGGTGGTCGCGGCAATGACCGATGCCAAGACTGTTCAACGACTCGTCGGCTCGCTCTCGTGCGCCGGCGAACGATCGCGTATGACCGGCGAACATGGCAGCGGCGGCCACGTTGTCGCGAGCAGTCAGGTCGTTGAACGGCTGCACGATCTGGAACGTCCGCATCAGGCCGCGACGCGCGAGCTCATGGGGCTTGTGGCCGGTGATGTTTTCGCCACGAAACGATATCGTGCCGCGCGACGGCTTGAGATGACCGGTCACCAGATTGACGAGCGTCGTCTTTCCGGCGCCGTTCGAGCCGATGAGGCCGACAATCTCGCCTTCATTCAGCGTAAAAGAGACGTCATCGGTGGCCTTCAGTCCGCCGAACTGGCGGCTGACGTTCCTGACATCGAGCAATGCCGCGTTCATGGCCGGCTCTTTCTGGAAACGATGGATGGCAGCACGCCGGCTGGGAGCACTAAAAGCAGCAGGACGATCAGGACGCCGAGACCTCCGGCACTAAAGCTCAGGACGTTCCGCCAGACGATTTCTTCGAGCGCGACGAAGATTGCAGCACCTACGATCGGACCGAGGATCGTGCCCACGCCTCCGAGCAGGACCGCAACTATCGGTTTTACGGACCACATGACGTCGTAGACGTCCGTCGGATCGATGTAACCGATCCAGCCGGCATAGACGCCGCCAGCCATCGCCGCCGTCACCGACGAGAGCGCGAAAGCCCAGGTTTTCAGTTTCTGAGCGTCGACGCCAATACCGGCGGCGGCAGTTTCATTCATGCGGATGCAATCCAGCCCGAATCCGAGACGACTCCATTTGATCGCCGCGCCGAGGAGCACGGTCAGAACTGCGAAAGCGAGTGAAAGCCGCAGGGAGAAGGCCGCCAGAACTTCCGGGTCACCGCCGGCGCCGGCAACGGTCAGCCCCATGCCGCCGCCCGTCAGGTCGGCCCATCCGGTCGTCAGTTCCTTGAGGATCGCGCCGAGCATCAGGCTCGCAACCGCGAAGTAGTGGCCCCGCAGCCTGAGAACGCCGTAGCCGAATGGCGCGGCGAGAACGCCGCCGGCAATTCCGGCGACGGCAAGGGCCAGGCGCCAATCGAAGCCCTTTGCCTGCATGATGGCGGCGGCATAGGCTCCCAGCCCGAAGAACGCACCCGTCGCGAACGATGGGTAGCCGGTGAAGCCACCGACGATGTTCCAGGAGGCAGCCAGTACGAGCAGAAGGCTGAACATCGTGACGAGGCGCATGAGATACGGCTCGCCGCCAAGGACAAGGGGCAGGCCGGCACAGGCGGCCGCGCCAATGACGACGATGGCGAGCGCGAGAAGCGTGCGGGAATTCATTCGTAACCTGCCCGGCCCAGCAGGCCCTGCGGTCGCGTGAGCAGCATCAGGAGAAGAATCACGGCAGCTACGGAGGTGCCGTATTCGGCTCCAACAAAGAGAGACCCGAGGCTCTCTACGACACCAAGCAGAAACCCGCCGACGACGGCTCCCAGGACGCTGCCGAGCCCGCCAAGCACGCAGGCAACGAAGGCGATGTGGAGATAGTAGGCGCTGTTCAGCGGCGAAGTCGGGAAAATAGCGGCCAGCAGGCAACCCGCCACCCCAGCCATCGCAAGTCCAAGCCCGAAGGTCATCGCGTAGATCAGTTCGACTTGCACGCCCATCAACTCGGCCGTATGCCGGTCCATCCTGACCGCGACGATCGCACGGCCCAGACGGGATCTGTGGAGATAGAAGTGCAACGCGAGCGCTGCACCAACTCCCACGACCGCAGCCAGGAGACGATCGACGGGAAGCGTCAGCGCACCCCAAGTGAACGGCGCGGTGGGAAAAGCACCTTCGATCTTGCGGTAGTCTGCACTGAAAGAGCTGATCATCGCGTTGTTCAGGATCAGGTCCAGACCGAACGTGAAGACCAGCGTGATCAGCACGGGCGCTGTCACCACGCGCTGGATCAGAAATCGCTGCAGCAGCCAGCCGGCCGCAAACAGCACGGGACCCGCGACCGCAATCGCGAGCAACGGATTGATGCCCGCGTATCTCCAGGCGAAGTACGCCGTATAAGACCCGAGGACGACGGCAGACCCTTGCATGATGTTTATGATGTTCAGCACACCCCAGACGAGCGAAAAGCCCGCCGCCATCGCCGCATAAAGCCCACCCAGCAAAAGTCCGTTCAGAACGACCTGCGTGATCTGCACGATGGCATCGCCCTTCGATCAGGCGATGCCAAGGCGAAACTCGCCCTGTGCGATGGACGACGGCGCGAGCACGATCGGCTTGCCGCCCTGGATCTGGAAGACCGGCGGCACCAGCTTTTCGATCTGCCCGGTCGGACCGAACGAGATCGGACCGTAGAACGTCATCACATCGAGGCCCGCCAGTGCATCGCGTAGCGCCGGCCCTTCGAGGGATCCGGACTTGAGCGCCGCCAATTGCAGGATTGCGCCCGCGGCCGCGGCGGACGCTTCGATGTAGTCTGGCAACGCCGAATACATCGCCTGGAACTTCTGGACGAAGCGTTCCGTGTTTCCGAAGATATCCGCGCCCTTGTAACGCGCGGCCGGATGCCACCAGGACGCGCTCGAGATGTTTTCCGCCGCGGCATGTAATGCCTGCGTAAACTCTTCGTAGGCAGGCCCGGCGATCATGGTGAGTATCTGCGGCTTCATGCCCAGGTCGCGCATCTGCGTACGAACCTGGACGAGGTCGTTCACATAGCCGCCGACGAAGATCCACTCCGGATTGGCGCTGCGCATCTGGGTCAGCGCGGAGGCGAAATCCAGGCTGCCGATCGCGAATTTTTCGTCGAACACGCTTTCGAGGTTGCGCTTGGCTGCCGACTTCTTCATCTCCGCGCTCATCGCGAGCGGCAAAAGGTCGTTACGCGAAAAGATCGCCACGCGCTTGATGGTCGGCGCCGCTGCCATGACGATGTCGGCGAGAGGCTCGGTCAGCGTCTCGTTTGGAGTGAACGTTCCGAAGAGGTATTTGTAGCCCTGATCGTAGACTTCGCGAGAGGACGCCGTGGGCGCGATCATCGGCACCTTGTAGCGCTCGGAAATGGCGCTCGATGCCTTCGCCGCTCCGGAGCCGAACGGGCTGAACAGCGCATGCACGCGCTGCTGCGTCACGAGCTGATCGCAGGCCTGGACGGCACGCGGAGTCGAAGACTGATAGTCGCTATAGATGACCCGCACGGGAACGCGGCGGTTGCCGACCTGGAATCCGCCGGCCTTTGCGACCTCCTTCGCCCAGAGATCATATCCGCGCTTCTGCTTTTGACCCTCGGGAGCCAACGGCCCCGTCAACGGAAGAGGGGCGCCGATCCTCAGCTCGTCGGCACCCTGTGCTCGAACAATCGTGGGGGCCACCATCGCAGCCGCCATCCCTATCAATAATGTTCGACGCTGCATCAGCCCCTCCCTGATTTGGCCTTTATCTAGGGAGCGATGATCACAAACTGGGTAGCCGCGGTGATAGAGCCAACACGCGTAGGCGGCGTTCTCGTATTTAGAACACGCTGCCAGAGGGTCTAGGATTTGTGGTCGGCAATGCTTTGACGAACGAAGCCCAGCAGGGTCTCTGCGGCCTTCGACAACGGCCGGGTGCGCAGGGTCATCACGTCGATGGTTGTTTTCACCAGCAACGGATCGTCGATCTTGCGGGCAACGAGGCAGCCACCCGCCAATTCGCGGAAAAGCGCCTCGGGCGGCAACACCGTCAGGGCGTCGGTTGACATCACCATCGTTTTGAGAACGTCGAGAGAGTTGGCTTCAAGAAACGGCCGCGCGACAACTCCCGCCTTTGCGGCGGCACGTTCGATCACGGAGCGGATGCCAAAGCTGCGATCGGGGAGAATGTGCGCCGACGCCAAGACATGCTCCAACCGGAGGCCGCCAGCCTGCTGCGCCAGCCCATGGCTCGGTTTCATGACGGCCTGAAGCGGCTGCGGCCAGCGCATCCGCAAGAGGAGCTCGTTGCGCAATGGAGGATCAAGCGCGATCCCGATGTCTGCTTCCTCCTTCAGGAGCGTTTCTGACACTTGGTGTGTCCCGAGGATGCGCACCTCGAGGTCCACTCCGGGAAATTTGGCGCGAAATGCCGAGATGCACTCAGGCAGGATACGTCCCTGTGTCGCCTCCACCGTCGCGAGCACGACGCGGCCGCGGCGCAAGCTGCTAAGATCGTCGATCGCGGATTTCAGCCTGTCGAGATCGCGCTTGGCGGACTGCACATAGTTGGCGACAAGCTTGCCTTGCTCCGTTGCTTCGATGCCTGTTCGACTTCGCACCAGGAGTGCTGCACCAAACCGATGCTCGAGCACCTGAATCTGGCGGCTGATCGCGCTTGGCGCGATCTGAAGGCGATCTGCCGCCAGTCGTATGGATCCGCAGTCCACGACTTCCATGAAGTATCGGAGCGCCGGATCCAGCATGCCGTCAAAGCACGACTTTGGTGTGTTGTTCGCCCAACCCGTCGATCCCGCAGCGCAGCAGATCGCCCGGCCGAAGATAATCCGGCTCGGACTTGTTGTAGGCCACTCCGCTAGGCGTGCCGGTCAGGATCACATCACCCGGCATGAGGCGCATGAATTCGCTGAGGTGGGCAATGATCTGAGGGACCGTGAAGATCATTTGCGCCAGAACGGTATCCTGACGAACCACGTCGTTCTTGCGAAGCCAGATGCGTCGACCTCCCAGATCAGTCAACTCGTCCGGAGTGACCAACCAAGGACCGAGCGGCGCGAAAGTGTCGGCGCTTTTAGCTTTGCTCCACTGACCGCCTCTTTCGAATTGCCACTTTCGCTCGGTAACGTCGTTTGCGACGGCCAGCCCTGCAACGCCAACTATTGCGTCATCTTCCCTGGCGTCGATGGTCGATCGGCCGATGACGCAAGCGAGTTCTACCTCCCAATCGACGGCATTCGCCGTCTTCGGAATCCTGATGGGATCGGTAGGCCCGCAAATCGCGGTCGGCGACTTGAAGAAAACGAGTGGCTCGCTCGGCAACTCGAAGCCTGTCTCGGCCGCATGGTCCGCATAGTTTAGTCCCACACAGACGATCTTGCCGGGTGTGGGCACCGGCGACCCCAGCCGAACGTCGGCCGGTACGATCGGCTGAGCCGCGATGTCGATCGAGGACAATTCGGTGAGCCGCGCGGGATCAAGCGCCTCGCCGGTCCAGTCGGAAATGCGAGCCGAGACATCTCGAATCCGGCCCTCCTGATCGACGACGCCAGGCTTCTCCTGCCCCGGTTCACCAAAGCGCACGAGCTTCATGATCTACCCGCCGTGCTCACGGCCGCCGAGCGACAAGATCGATCTCGACACGCGCACTCAGCGCCAGCCCTACGACCTGCACTGTCGTACGCGCCGGAAACGGCGCAGTGAATGTCTTCCCATAGATCGCGTTCATTGCTGCGAAGTCGTTTACGTCGGCGAGATAGACCTGAGCCTTGATGACGTGCTCGAATCCGAGGCCAGCCGCCGCCAGGACACGCCTGATGTTCTCGAACGCTTGGCGAGTTTCAGCTTCGATGCCGCCGGCGACCAACGCTCCGCTCACCGGATCTTGTCCAACCTGGCCCGACGCATAGAGCAGATCGCCAGCCCAAACGCCTTGTGCGAATGGTCCGACAGGTGGCGTAAGGTCCGGCGCGGTAACGGTCGTTCTCGTCATTTCAGGTTCCTCCGTACGGGTGGCGCGGCCTCATTCACCCTGGAGCCTGCCCGTCGGTTTACACAAAGCATGAACCGATCTATCCTTATTGTCGGATATTGACTCGCACCCATGACCGCCCTTCGATTTGAAAGTCCACTCGACAGAGCGACCTTTCGCAGCTCGCGGATGTTTGGTGGTATCGATGTCATGTCGGCGAGATTCGTGCGGCATAGCTTCGCACCGCATTCTCACGATGAACTGATGATCGGCGTCATGCATGCCGGTGTGAAGTCGTTCCGGTGTGGGAACACACGGGAAACTGCCGCGCCGGGAAACCTGGTAGTGGTCAATCCCGGCGAGATGCATACTGGAGAACGCAAGCAAGGCCGCGAGTTGGTTTACGCCGCGCTCTATGTGTCGGAGAGCGCCCTCGCGGCGATGCTGCCCCGCTCGCGCGCTGATTGGTTTGTCATTAGACAGACGGTCATAGACGATCGCGACATTTGGCCGTGCCTTGACGCGGCGCAAAGGCTTGCCATCGCCGGCGACGACGCAGCGGCAACTGAAGAAGCGATGACCTGCGGCGTTTCATTACTGTTCGAGCGTTTTGGCACCAGTAAGCTCGTCCATTCCGAAGCAGATTGTCCGAGGGCGGTCGACCGAGCGGTAGAGTTCTTGCAGGCGCGCGCCTGTGACCATATCAGTCTAGAGGACGCGTCGAAGGCGTCTGGCGTTGGTTCGTTTCATCTTATACGGCTTTTCCAGAAGCACGTCGGCTTGACGCCATACGCCTACCTGACCCAAGTCCGAATTGAGAAATCGCGAAAGCTCCTGCGGCTCGGCGAGCCGGTGGCGCAGGTCGCGCTGGACGTCGGCTTTGCCGACCAGGCGCATTTCACGAAGCGCTTCAAGCAGCTCACCGGTACGACGCCGGCGCTTTATGCGCGGTCGATGCAATAGCCGGCATTAAGCCGCATCAGCGAGGCTCGTAGATCTTGCGTTCGTTCGGCCACAGGCTTCAGTACGACTACACGGAAGCCGCGGAATGGCTTGGCCAAACGATGATCGGGCAGCAGTCCGATTTTTCCGCCCCAGTATCCAAATCTACGACGCGCGGCTCGTCGAGCTATGCCGATCGGTATGTGTCCGCTATGATGTGAGGGGTGCAAAGGAACTGGCGGAGAGAGTGGAAGTCGAACCTACGAGCCAGGCCGTTCAGCGGTCGGGATCGCAAGCCAGGCCAACCGCACCAGTTTCGCACCAGAAACGACCCCTCCAAGAGTGATAAACGCGGCCAAACATCGAAAAAAATGCTGAAAAATCAACGGCTGCATCCCTTGTCCTGCCGCTCATAACGGTCTGGTTGCAGGTTCGAGTCCTGCCGGGCCCACCAAGAGGATCACTATCTTACTAAAGGCCACTGCCGCACCCGCTACGTGCACTTTTCGTTCGTGAGCAGGTTCGCACACCACGATCATTTGACGGCGTCAGACAGATAGCTGATTTGGCACTCGAGATTTCCGCATGCCGCTCACTGCGAGAAAATCGCAGTGACGTTTTCGCCCAACGGATAGTCCGTTTGGGCCATGATCCTTTGGTTACGGAGGGTGCAGACTTCGAGCCGTCAGGATTTAGCATCATCTTCCTGGGCCTGGAGCTAATGGCCGCCCGCACGCATTTTGAGCGGGTCCCGCTGTGCTGACGAACCAACGGCCCGTTGCAGCATCCCGCTCCCGCGCACCGAGGGCCGGGCCGTCATGGACAGACAAGCGATACCCATCGGTGAACAAATCACCACCATCGTCTTGCTGGTGATCTTCGCGCTCGTGATTTGGTACGGCGCCAAGATCTGAGACTCGGGCGCGTGTTTATTCACGGGGTTCGCATTCGCGCCCGGCTGGCCATATCGAGCAGCGCTTCATTCAAAGATGCCTTGGTGACGATGGGTATACTACGCTGGCTTTCCCACTTCGAAGTCACCACGGTTGTGTCTCGACCTTTCCGTCTCGGCACTGACGCCGAGACATCGCCCTATTTCGGTCCCAGCCGATTAGGACTGGGGAGTCTGGATCTGGAAGTCTGGAATCGCCGCTCACGAGGCTAACCACCCGCCTTCCAGCAATTCGGCGCGCTGCTGTCTCTGTGCCTCACGTTCGGCTTCGGGACCAAAAATGCCCCGCCCGGGTAGCCACCGCAACAAAAACACCAAGGCGGGTAATGGCGCCATTTCAGACGGTTATCTAATGTATACCATTGAATTCGCTCAAGATATCCCTCCTACCGGGATCGCCGCGTCATTGCCAAAGCAAAGCATCGAAAGCTAAGAGAGCTAGTGACCGGTCCGTTGCCGCGCGTTCGCGCCGCCTCATGCGCACGGCTCGGCCAGGGCGCTTCATGTGCACGTCAACATGAAAACACCGAGCCTCGCTCAAGCACCACATCTGCTCGGCGTGTGAGTGACAAGTCATTGCCTGTGGTCGCGTTCTTTCCGGATCACGGACGGACCCAAGGTTTGACGATCATTGTGAGCCACCCCACAGCTCGCATGCCACCAAAGTGATAAAAGGCATTTTAGACATAAAGGCATAGTGTCGAGCAATTGGACAAGACCGCTGACGGTCTCCGGGCGGTCCGCGAGCTGCTGGTTTGTTGATTTTCTCTCCAAGACAGGGTTCCATTCCGGCTCCATTGAGCCGAGGTCGTGCAATGCCTGCCGGAGCTGTCGCAAGGGAGCAAGCCGCCCACACGCCAAAATGGGTGAATGCACGCCTCCAGTCTCAGGACTGGTCAAACAACCCTCGCGCGGAAGCCCGGACCGCGGCAGTACTGCTTATCGACATTGCAGGCTTCACGGCGAAGACCGACCGCGCTGCCGGCGACGGCGCCGAAAGCCTTACCTACTTCATCAACGATTGCTTTGCGATACTGGCCGACGTGATCGATTCAGAGGGAGGCGACATCGTCGCTTTCGCCGGCGACGCCATTCTCGCGATTTGGGTCGATCCGGACGCTGCAGTCGCTACCGCGCAGGCCGTTCGCTGCGGCCTTGCGCTGCGACAGGCCATGACCGGCGGGCCGGGCCGAGAAGCGATCAATGCGCGTACGGCAGTAGAAACCGGCGAAGTGTTCTTCTGCAGGCTCGGCGGTTGGCAGGACAAATGGCACTACGTTGCGGCCGGCGCCCCCTTTTACAGCATCGGCCTCGCTTATCAGAAGGCCGAGATCGGCGACATCGCGTTGTGTGCAAACGCCGCGCGGCTGTTGGCGGGCTCGTGCGAACTCGAACCCATGCCCTATGGGGCGCGGCTCCTTGGAATGAACTCGCCTGATGCCGTGGCACCGATAAACGGCACTATCTTCGGAAGCCACACGGACAAGGCCGACGCCAGCGACTGGGTCGGCGAGTTTCGCACGCTCACAGTGGCGCGGGTCGGCCTTCCCGATTTCATTTTCGATGATGATTTCTTGACGAGACTGCAGGCCTTCGTCGTTGACGTCCAGCAAATCGCCGAACGGCTCGAGGGAACCGTTCATCAGGTCCTGATGGACGACAAGGGCCTGACTCTCACGCTCGTCTTCGGATTGGCTCCGCTTGCCCACGAAGACGATCCCTTTAGGGCCGTCGAGGCGTGTCTGCGCCTCCGCCGCCAGCTGGAAGCGAAGGCCATTCCCATTTCCGTTGGCCTGGCGACGGGCCGCCTGTTCTGCAGCAATTATGGCGGCCTCCATCAGAGGACGTTCGGGATTTTTGGGCAGGCGATCAATGTGGCCGCGCATTTCGCCGAGGCCGCACAGGGCGACATCGTCTGCGACGCCACGACGGCCCAAGCCGTCGGGCGCAGGATCGTGTTCAACCTGCTGCCACATCTCCAGGTCAAGGGGACGGGCGCATCGATGTTGGCGTTCAGCCCGGCGGCAGTGTCCGACGATTTCCATGCTCCGCCCCGGCGCACCATCGTCGACCGCGTCAGCGAAGCCGCGATGCTCAGGAGCTGTCTCGACGGTCTGAAGACGGGAACCGGTAAGCTCGTCCTCATTGCAGGTGAAGCCGGCATCGGAAAGTCGCGCCTGCTCGAAGACTTCATCGGATCGGCGCAGGCCGACAATCACGCCGTCCTGATCGCAAATGCCACGGCCATCGAAAGATCGACGCCCTATTTCGTGTGGCGCGCCGTATTGCGGCAGATCTTGCAGTTTGAAGGACCGGGCGACGGACTGCGGGTTCGACGCGAATTATCGGAAGCGCTGCTTGAAAACGAGCAGCTGCTGAATTGGCTTCCGCTGCTCGAAGAAGTCATTCCACTGGGATTTTCCGAATTCGCCTTCACCGAACAGATCGTCGGCTCGGCTCGCGCGAGCGCGATCGAAGAACTCGTGATCTTCATCCTACGCCGATCGAGTGTTCGCATCCTCCTGATGGAGGACGTCCACTGGTTCGACGGCCCCTCGATCGAACTGCTCGGCGCCGTCGCGCGCCGGCTTTCTGACTTCCTGATCGTGGTTACCCAGCGGACCCAGACGACAACGATCGCAGAGCAGCGCCTTGCCGTCGAACTCGCCTCGTCGCTGCAGCTGCGGCTCGACCGGCTGTCGCGCGACGACGTGCGGCTGCTGGTGAAGCGGCGCCTGAGATCGTCCGAGGTTCCGCCAGAATTGGTGCGATATGTCTACGGTCATGCCAGCGGAAATCCGTTCTTCAGCGAGGAGCTCGCGCTCGCGCTCAGGGATACCGGGAAGATTCAGGTCACGCGGGGGATTTGTTCGTTCGATGAAAAGAGCCTCGCCGAGTCCAGCATCTCGCTCTCGACCAGCGTTGAACGCGCAATCGTCAGCCGGATCGACCTGCTATCGCTCGACGACCAGCTGGTGCTCAAGGCCGCCAGTGCAGTCGGCGACGCCTTCTCCTCCGAGTTGCTGGATCAGATCGTCCCGGAGTTGTCCGCCGCCACCAAGGCGGAATGCATCCGCCGACTGATCGACTTCGACTTCCTGCAACTCGATCGCGAGACGAAGCCACTGTCCTTTGTGTTTAGGCACTCCATAACGATGGAGGTTGCCTATCATGTCTTGTCTGTTGCGCAGCGAAGGACCCTCCATCGGCGGATTGCCGGCTTCATCGAGCAGCATCACGCCGAGGAGCTGCAACCGAATTATGCGCGCCTGGCAAGGCATCTCGAGCTTGGCGGTGAGCCGTTGCGGGCGATCACCTACCTCGAACTTGCAGCGCAACAGTCGCGCAACAACTCGGCAAATCGCGAAGCGATCCGTTACGTGGAGAAACTATTCGATCTCACGCAGCGCGAAGCAATCCAGATCGGAAGCAGCCGCAAGGCGGCTTGGGAGGTCATCCTCGGCGATGCCTGTCACGAATTGTCGGACTACGAGAGCTCGGCCAACCACTATCAACGCGCGATGGAGTTGCTTGGTCATCGTCTCCCGGCGAGCAAGACCGAACGAATCGGCGCGCTTGTTCGCAACGCCGCAACCCAGTTGAGGTTACGATTTGCTTCGTCGAAACAAGTGGACCTGGCTGAGCAGGACAGGTCCGACATGCAGCGCGTCGCTCATATGCACGAATTTCTGTCGGAGCAGTATTTTTACCAGAACGACTCGCTGGCCGTGCTCAACGGAACCCTGGCTTCGTTAAACCTGGCCGAAAAATGCGGTGCGACCCCAGAGACGATTCGAGGATACAGCGCACTGGCCCTCGGAATGGGGATGTCCGGCATGGTGGGGATTGGCCGCACCTACGGAGCGCGCGCGATCCAATTGGCGGAAGATTACGGCTCGCTGCCAGAGATCGCGCGGGTCCGACTCGTCCTCGGCGTTCTCTCTTATGGCCTCGCCGAATGGGACAATGCCGAGGCGCATGGCGAACATGCAAGACGTTGTTACGAGCGCTTGGGAGACCGAAAGCGTGCGCAGAACAGCGAGACGATGTTGATCTTCATCGCGCTGTTGCGGGGACATATTTCGCTCGCCGACGAGCGGCTTGCCAGGTTGTTCGCGGAACTCTCCGACGATTCCCCGCCGCAGATCCGCGCTTGGAGTCTTTCCCTGCGGGCGTTGATCGACATCACCCGGGGCGGAGCCGATAACGGATGCCTCGACAAACTGAGAGCGCTGGCGGGCCAGCGGTTGATCCGCACGGAACAATTGCTTTGCACGGGCGTGGCCGCGGCCGGCTATCTCGAGCGCGGCGAGGTCGCGGTCGCCCTTGAGCTTGCGGAACGGGGACTTCCAATCTTGCGCGAATGCGGCGTTGTGTGGGGCGGATATGCCTTCGGACCGGCAGGAATCGCCGATGTCTTACTGAGCCATTGGGAGCGAGCTTCCGGCTCGGTCTCTTCGAACATTCAAAGCCAGGCGAAGCTGGCGTGCCGGGAGCTTTCCCGGCTCGCTCGAACATCGCCGATCTGCCGTCTCTACAGTCTGTTAATGAACGGCCGATTGCGCCTCCTGACCGGTCAACCGGCGCGGGCGCTCGAGAATTGGAAGCGCGCCGCCAAAATGGCCGAGCTGCTGCAAACTCCCCGCGAGCAGGCGCAGGCGATCTATCGAACCGGCCTTGCGATCAGCGCGAGCGATCCTGAGCGTGAGTCTCGCCTGCGGCAAGCGGCTGACATCTTTGAACGCCTCGGCGCCGCCAAGGAGCTCGCCGAACTGAAACATGTCCATCCATCGCTGTCGTCGCAATGGAGGCAGACTTGAGTCAACGCCGCATCATCATCGTAGGCGGCGGAATGGCGGGACTATCCGCCGCCTATCAGCTCAGCCTTACTCCGGAATTGCGCAAGCAATATCACGTCACGGTCTATCAGCTGGGATGGCGGCTCGGAGGCAAGTGCGCCAGCGGGCGCGATGCGCAGGGCCGCAACATCGAGCATGGCCTGCATATCTGGTTCGGCCACTATCTGAACGCCTTCCAGATGTTGGAGGAGGTTTACCAAAATTTGCCGCGGGAAGGAGCGACAGTCGGATTGAACACCTTGATTCTCCCACAGGGTTACACGCCGATCGGCGATCCCGATGGGGCCAAGCCGAGCGTGTATGACGTCAGTTTTCCGACATCGAAGAAAGTCGGTATACCCGGCAGAGAACCGGCTGACCTCAGCATCGCCAATTGTCTGTCGCACGCGATAGGCCTGTTGATCGCCTTCCACGATTATGCGCTCGGGTCAGACTCGCCGATCGTCAAGCTCGACGAAGTTTCGATCGAAACGATCAAATTGCGCGACGATCCGCAGTTTCCACCCTCAAGACTACTCGGTGTGGTGACGGCAAGAACCTGTCTGGAGATTGCCTCGACGTGGCTGTCGCATCTCGACGAAGACATGATCTCGTTTGGTCCCGCAGACATGGAATTAGTCCGGCGGGTGCTTCAGGGCGCCGCCGGCGCTAGTGGTCATACGACCTTTGCGAATACCGCAGCCGGCCACTTGTTCAACCAGGCCTTGCAACTAGCGTGGCCGCTGGTGGACGGCATTTTCGACGACATCGTGATCGAGCAACGATCCATCCAGCAGATGGACGGTGAGGACTTTCGCCGCTGGTTGGTTCGTCATGGCGCCGAACCCACACTGGTCAAGCAGTCGCCAATGGTGAGAGCGCTCTACGACACGATGTTTCAGTATCCGGACGGAGACGTCGCCAACGCGAGCTACGGCGCGGGAACCGCAGTGCAGGTCCTGCTTCGAGCACTCGGAACCTATCAAGGAGCCGTGGCGTGGGAGCTGCAGGCCGGTGCAGGCGAAGTGATCGTCGCTCCCCTGTTCGAGATACTCAAGCAGCGAGACGTCGAGTTTCGGTTCTTTCACAAACTGACCGATATCAGGGTCTCGTCGGATGGGCGATCTGTCGATTCACTGCACTTTGACGTGCAGGCGATACCGAAGTCCGGCTATGAATGGACAGTGCCGATTGGCCATGGACTGTTCGGCTGGAGCAGCCAACCCGACTGGCTTCACCTCGACGTCCCCCCGAACGGCTGCGTTGATTTTGAATCGTTCTGGTGCAACGAGCGGGTCGACACCGACGTAAAGACACGAATCGACGATTTCGACGATGTCGTCCTGGCGATACCGCTCGGCGCTTTCAAGAAGTTCACGGGTAACAAGAGTGTCGAGCGACCGCCCGGACCCGGCCTATCCAGCATTGAAGCAAAGCACGAGCCGTTCGACGACCTTTACAACTACAGCACCGACTTCTGGAATATGGCGGCAAAGCTTCGCCTGGTGCCCAGCATCGCAGTTCAGCTCTGGAGCACGCGCTCGCTTGCCGGCCTCGGCTGGTCCGGACAAAAGCCGGCGCTGGTGTCGGGCCCCAATCCTCTCGACATCTGGGCGGACATGTCTCAACTCCTGCGATATGAGCGCCGCGACCCTCCCTACTCGCTTCACTACCTCTGTGACGTCTTTCCTTCGAAATTGTACGCAGCGCCGCGGACAAGCCGGCATGTCCAGGAGATGGCAAATCTGCTGGCCTATCTCAAGACGTTGGATTGGCTCGAGCACAAGGCCAAATTCATCTGGCCGAAGGTCATGACGAACGGTGCGTTTGACTGGACCGTGCTCTACGACGACCAGAATCGCAACGACTATCGCCGGATCAGGGCGCAGCACGTCAAAGCCAATATCAGTCCCTGGGACTGCTGTGTCGCGACGGCGGCCGGCACCAGCGCCTGGCGCCTGAAGACCGACGAGTCCGGCTTCAAGCACCTGTACCTCGCCGGAACCTGGATCGACACCGGCTTCAACACCGAATGCGTTGAAACAGCCGTCATCTCGGGAATGCAGGCGGCGCGCGCGATCACCGGCGCAGAGCTCGAAATTCCCGGCGAGCGTTTTCTTCACGCTACCCGACAATATCTGTCTCTCTGTGATGTTATGCGCAGCTGCGCGCCCGCTCCCGCTGAATGAGGATTGGCTGCATGGCGCGCAGAAAGATTGCAATCCTGGGAGGCGGTGTCGCGGCGCTCAGCGCGGCGTTCGAGCTGACGGAGCAGGATCCCCTGCATCAACTGTTCGACATCACCGTCTACACGATCGGCTGGCGGCTCGGCGGCAAGGGAGCGGTCGGCCGCGACAAGGAAAAAGGGTATCGCGCCGAAGAACACGGACTTCATGTCTGGACCGGTTTTTACGATAACGCATTCGAACTGGTCGACCGGCTTTATGCCGCGATGGACGATCTCGACCTCAGCCCGCCGTTCGGATCACGCGAGAACGCCTTCGAGGGCCTCGATCGATCCGTGCTCATGGAGCCGTTCAATTCCGGTTGGGCTTCATGGACTATCGACATTCCATCCCATGAAGGAATTCCGGGCACACCGCGTCCCGCATTCTCGCTCGTCGATTTTCTGCGCTCACTACTCGAATGCTCGGTGCAGCAGAGCCAGTCGATCGCTGGCTTCACGGACCAATGGCCGGAGGGGACCCAGCACTCCGCTGTGGCGGCCGGAGCAACCGACGGTCCTTTCAGAACGGCGCGGGCGAAGGTCGATATCCTGCCGCAGGATCCCAGGGCGGTCAGCCCGCGTGACGCCGCCGAACTCCAGACGATACTAAGGCATGCTCGGATTCAGCTCTGCGGCAAGCCGGCGTCGGCCGCCAAGTCTCGCGACCCGCGCGAGATCGTGGCGGAGGTCGCGCTGACGATCGCGATCGGCATGTTGAGCGACGGCGTGCTGTGGCAGGGCTTCGACTGCATCGACCATCACGAGTGGACCGGTTGGATGAGGTCGAACGGTTGCTCGGATTCGGCGCTGGATTCCGCCATCGTCCGTGGCTGCTATGATTATGTGTTCGGGTTCTTCGGTAGCCACACGGATGAACGCGGGAATGTCATTCCCTGCAGGAATGTGGCGGCTGGCACCGGCACCCGCATCCTATTGAAGCTGCTCTTCACATATCGCGGGTCGTTCTTCTACCTTCTCAAGGCGACCATGGGCGAGCTGCTGTTCGCTCCGCTCTACCAGGTTCTCACGAAACGCCACGTCAAGTTCGAATTCTTTACCAAGGTCGAGCACATCGGACTGTCTCAAGACAAAGCTTCGATCGAATTCATCGACACCACCGTTCAGGCGACCACCCACTCCGGCAATTCCTACGATCCGCTGATCTGGATCGGCGCAGATGGCACAATCCCGAGCTGGCCTTCCCATCCAGACTACTGCCAGCTGGTCCAAGGGCAGGATCTGCGAGACCAAAGAATAGACCTGGAATCGGCGTGGACGAAGTGGCCCGGCGTCGGCCCTCCCCGGAAGCTGCTGCGAGGGAGGGACTTCGACGACGTCGTGCTCGGCATCGGCATCGGCGCATTCGGCACGATATGCAAGGACCTGATCTGCCACACGCCCGGCTGGCGAGAGATGGTCGATGCCATCAAGACGACGGCGACGGTAGCCTTTCAAGCATGGACGATCGTCGGCATGCGGGAGCTCGGTTGCAACCAGGATCGAACGGCTCTTTCGGGATTCGTATTGCCGCTCGATACCTGGGCCGACCTGAGCCTGATGTTGCCGCTGGAAAAATGGCCTAAACCGCCTCCCAAGGGGTTGGCATATTTCGTTGGCTCCCTGGTCGACGATCCCGCGGATCGGCCGCCCCCGTTCTGCGAACACAGCTATCCGGCCAGGATGCTCGCGCGGCAGAGGCGAAGGATGCTGCACTGGGTCGAGAACAACCTTCGCTTCTTGTGGCCCGGAATTGAAGGCCCCGGCCATGCCATTCGTTGGGAGCGATTCTTCGACTATCGTGCTCATTGCCCCCCGACGCGAAGGCGGTTCTTCGCGCAATATCCGCGGGTGAACATCAATCCCTCGGACCGATATGTGCTATCAGTTCCCGGCAGCGTCTTCAAACGCATGGAGGCCGGCAATTCGGGGGTCGACAATCTCTTTCTCGCCGGCGACTGGGTTCGTACCGGTATTAATGCGGGTTGTATTGAAGCATCGGTCATGGCGGGCCGCTCTGCGGCAGCCGCAATTGCAGGAGTACATATTGCCATGCCAAACGCCAACGACTTCGACGACGTTTCGCTGCCAACCGCCTTGTTGCCGGCATTGGACCTGCTGCGCAAGCTTGCCACAAACGCCGTCGCCGGTACCGGCGAAATCGAGGCGTTCTGCGTCGTCCAACAACGGTCGCGCTGCGAACTCGAGAAAATGCTACCCGATGGGCTGACACTCCTCGAACCTCCAGCGCCCCACAGCACGATCAAGACAGCGCATTACGGCGCGTCGTCCGATGCAGAGAGCAACACGGAAACGACACCGGAGAATATCCCCGAGCCACCGCATCATGTCGTCCTGATCTTTGCCCGGCAACGCAACGTGCGTCCGGGACCACTACCCTTCGGCGGCGCGCACTACCTGGAAATCGCCCAGCTGATTCCCGACGTTATCCATAAGAACGCACCTTCATTGCAGAACGTCCTGTTCAGCTACATGCCGCACTTGTTCGTGAGCTCGCTGGCAGCCACGTTGATCGGCCAGAATCTTTACGGCTTCAACAAACAGGTCGCACGAATCCAGGATGATAATGACTCCTTCTCCATGCGAAGCTCATCCGGCACCATAAGAACCTGGTTCGAGCGCGACGGCGTGCCCGGTGGCATCGACAGCTATCTCGTCATCAAGCAAATCCGCGACAAACTGGATCAGCCTCTGGTCGGCGTCCAGCCGGATGGCAATTTCATCTACTCGATGCTGAAATACGGTCTTGGCGGCGCGGTCGTCCAACCCATCAAAGGCAAGATCGCGCTATCCTCGCCTTTCTCCCATAAGGCAGAGGAGATCGAACTCGCACCGATCTCAAAGCCGCCGCAAAAGGACGACTCTTGGGGATTCCGGTTCATCGCGCCTTGGACGCTCAGCCTGCCCTTCAACTTCCCGGCCGGGCGGCCGAGTTCGAGCGCAAGAAATCTGGCGAGGGCCACCGGCGAGTACAGCACGGCATTGCTGGGCCGTATCTTGGTACGACGCTGACGGCCTGGAAGCCTGGCGTCACTAATTCGCTCAATGGTCGCCAAGGCACCGCACTCGTACGAAGCTCAGCCTCATCTTAGGGAGGCTGCTTCGGAGTAGGGCAGCGCAGGATGATGCCGCGCGACACGTTATCGCGCGAGCCGTTACCATTTCAATACGCGCGCGCGAAGTCGCCCTCCTGTTTGATATCGGTGAATACAGGAAAGCGCGCCTTCCACGGCGTGCCCTTGGCCGTCGTCAGCTTGTTGAGCCGCTCAAGCACGCCGAGGCCATCCTTGCGCAGGCTCGCCGAAACCGCCGTAAGATCCGGGAAATTCTTCAGGACGGCATCGAGCCAGATGGTGCGGCCCGCCAGGAAACCGCCCGCGCCCGCGGCATAGGCGAAGTCGAGGACACGTTCGAATTTTTCCGGCGCGGCGCCGCCCGACAGCAAGACCCAGGGAATGCTTCGCTCACGGCAGATCTCGCCGATCGCATCGAACTCCTTCTGCGCGGCTTTGGCTTCGGAGCTGCCGTCACGGGCCGGCAGGCTGTTTGCCGCGAGAGGGCTCTCAAGCTTCAGGAGATCGACGCCGTATTCGGGCTTGGCAAACTCGCGCACGCTGTCGATGACCAAGCCCGGGAGCTTGCCAGGCGATTCCACGTAATCGGCGGTATGATTGGCACTACCAAGGAACGGATAGACCAGCAGTTCAAGAACATAGGGAACGTCGTGGCGGGCGCACTCCTCGCCAATCTCGCGCACGAAGCGCTTCTGATGCTGGTTTACCGCGGTGTCCGCATCCGGCCGATACCAGGCCAGCACCTTGACGGCGTCGCCGCCCATGGCGCGAATCTTCTCCACACTCCAGTTGGCGATCGCGCGCGACTTGCGACCGCCCGGGGTCTCTTCGACGCGATGCTCCTCCAGCGTCATGATCAGACCGCAGCGCGGCGGCAACAGATCAATCGCGGCGGGCACGGCAAAATTCGGGTCGAACAGCATCGAGCTGCAATGCGGCGCAAGGTTCTCCACGAGGAGCCGCTTGGCCGCGGTGACGTCGGAATATTCGACCTGATCCCGCGCGATTCCCTTCGCCTTCGCAATGGCATCGAACAGCGGCGGCCGCTGATCCAGCGCAACCATGCGAAAGTGGCCTTCCGCGTCGGCAAGGCGGCCCAGCCCGCGGTTCTTTCCAATCGTCCTCATGGCTTCGTCCTCATGAATGCTAGACACTCGTTGATGGTAGGGATTCCGTTGCGGCCACCGGCGTGGCGACATTTCATCGCGGCCGTGGCTGCAGAAAACGCCATGGCGTTGCGCACTTCGAGACCGGCGCCAATCGCCAGCGCATAGGCGCCGTGGAAGACGTCGCCTGCGCCTGTGGTATCGACGACATCGACCGCATAGGCGGCATACCGGTGCACCTGGCCATTCTCGTACCAGTTCACACCGTCCTCGCCGCGTGTGACGGCAACGACACGGCAGCCGAAACGCGCGAGCGCTGCGAGAGATTCGTCTTTGGCAGATCCGGCGAAAGAAGCGAGCGCGGGCTCGGAGAAGATCGCGTGGTCGGTCAGGGGCAGCAGTCGCTCGAATACCTCGGCATCAGCCATGTCGCCGTCGAGCACCGTCGGAATGCCGAGCGCACGCGCCTCGCGAAACAGCGTCGCGGCGCCCTCCACCCAGCGCGGATCGGCCAACACCGAGGATGCGCGAGCGACGGCTTCAAGCGGAAGCCAATCGGCCGCTTCCGGAAAGAGACCACGGAAGTTCACGATCTGCCGCTCGCCCGAACTGTCGACAATGATCCCCGAGACCGATGAGCGGCCATCGGGAAACAGCCGGAAATTCTCGACGTCGACACCTTCGGCCGCAAAAGCCGACCGCATCTCGTGCCCGGCGGCATCGTTCCCTGCCCGCCCCCAGAACGCGACGGAGGCACCGAGCCGCGCGACCGCGACCGCGGCATTGGCGGCCATTCCGCCGCCAAGGGTACCGTAGTCGATGGCCCTTATCTTCTCGCTGTTGCCCGCAAAGAGCCGATCGACGCGCCAGACCTGATCGAGCGCGGATAGCCCAAGGCAGATCACCTGGACACGCCTGGCTCCGGACGCCACATCCGCGAGCGCCGAAAGATCTTCGATATTCGCCGATTCGCTCACCGCAAGACCTGCCCGTTCGCTGCATCGAACAAATGCGTCTTGCCCGGCTGCGGCCGCAAACTGAGGCGATCGCCGAGCTTCGGTCGCAACGCTGGATCGACCCTTGCGATCGCGGAGACGCCGGCGAGATCGAAATGAATCAGGGTGTCCGAGCCGAGCGGCTCGACCAGCTTGACGTTGATGGCAACGCTATCGGCCGTATCAGTTGCCGCGACGAAATGCTCGGGACGAACGCCGAGGATCGCGCTGCCGGCCCGGCGCAGGTGGCTTGCGGTCTCGCCATCCAGCGGCACCGCCTCTGCGCCTTGCGAAAGGATCGCGCGCTCCCCACGCCATTCGACCGGGAAGAAGTTCATGGCGGGCGAGCCGATGAAGCCAGCGACGAACTGGTTGGCCGGCCGCTCGTAGACCGTCTCCGGCGTGTCGTATTGCTGGATCGTCCCGCCTTGAAGCACCACGATCCGGTCGGCCATCGTCATGGCCTCGATCTGGTCATGGGTCACGAAAACCATGGTGGTCTTGAGCTCCTGCGATAGCGCCTTGATCTCGGCCCGCACTTGCCCGCGCAGTTTTGCGTCGAGGTTGGACAACGGCTCGTCGAACAGGAACGCCTTGGGATTGCGCACAATCGCACGGCCCATGGCGACGCGCTGGCGCTGTCCGCCGGAGAGCTCCTTCGGCTTGCGATCGAGATAGGGTTCGATGTGCAGGAGCGCGGCGGCACGCTTCACGCGCGCATCGATCTCCGCCTTCGGCGTTCCCCGCAACTCCAATGCGAACGACATGTTGTCGTAGACGCGCATGTGCGGATAGAGCGCGTAGTCCTGGAACACCATCGCAATGTCGCGCTGTGCAGCTTGCACGCCGTTGACGCGCTTGTCGCCGATGTAGAGGTCCCCGGACGTGATCGGCTCGAGACCCGCGATGATTCGTAGCAGTGTGGACTTGCCACATCCGGATGGCCCCACAAAGACGACGAATTCATGGTCCGCGATCTCCAGATTGAGATCGGGGATCACGGTGAAATTGCCGTAGCGCTTGAGGAGGTTGCGGATCGAGATCGAGGCCATGATCGCTTAATCCAGCGCCAGTACCGGCTTGATCAGCTCGCCCTTGGCAAAGCGGGCGAAATTCTCAGGCAGAGCCGACAAGCCGAACTCGGCGTCGACGAGGACGCGGTATTCGTCCTTGAACCTGCGCAGCAGCTCGACGTTCGGCTCGAAATCCGAGACCGGGAAGTAGAAGGTCCGGATCATGTAGAAGTCCTTGCGGCGGAACACCTTGCCTTCCTCGATGGTCCAGGGCGCGGCGTTCTCGCCGACCAGCACCAGCGCACCGCGCGGCAGGACAAGCTCGATGCCGAGATTGCGCGCCGCGTGCGCACCGGAGCATTCCATGATGAGAGCGAAGCGCTGCGATGTGTCGCCTACGGGATGCGCCTTCGCACCGAAGGATTGCGCGATCTTCAACCGCGTCGCATTGGGGTCGGCGACGTGGATGTCGTTGTAGCCGAGCGCGCGGAGCGCCAGCACGACGCCGAGACCGACTGGCCCGGCGCCCATGACAAGAACAGGTCCGGCCTCACCCGGCGGCGCCACGCGGCTGACGAAGCGGACGGCGTGGCCCGACGTGCCGATGGTGTCGAGCAGCAGCGGCGCGAGGCTGTCCTCGATATCGTCAGGCACCGGCAGCAAACAGTTTTCCGGCACCGGAACATATTCGGCATAGCCGCCCGGCCGGTTCCAGCCGATCAGGCTGGAGACCTCCAGGCACATCTGGGTGTCGCCGCGCTTGCAGGCGGCGCAGTGGCCGCAATGCAAGGGAATATAGACGGCACAGCGGCGACCATGCAGCCGGTGACCGGGCTGCTCGACGACGCCGAAGATTTCGTGTCCGGCAGTGAACTCTGCGCCCTTGTGCCAGAGCTTGAAGTCCGAACCACACAGCGCTGTGCGCGAAACGCGCACGAGCACTTCACCCGTGCCGACGTCGGGCATTGCCACGCGCTCGATGGTGATGCGGTCATCGCCGTGGAAGACCGCGGCCTGCATGATCGAATTCGGACGGGGTGACACGTTCATCAGATACCTAACCTTTCACCGCGCCGAGCGTCAGTCCGGACACCAGCCAGCGCTGCACCAGGGCAGCCAGCACCAGCGGCGGCAGCGCGATCAGCGTCGCCGCGGCCATGAGGGCGCCCCATTGCGTCGAGCCTTCGCCGATGAAGTTGAAGGCCGCCGCGATCAGCGTCTTGGTGTCGCCGTTGGAGAGCACCAGCGCAAACAGGAAGTAGTTCCACGAGAAGACGAAGGCGAGGATCGCCGAGACGGCGACGCCGGACGCCACCAGCGGCAGCGCGATGCGCCAGAGGATGCGCGTGACGCTGCACCCGTCGACCTGCGCCGCCTCGAAGACGCTGCGCGGGATGCCGTCGAAGGATGGCAGCAGCACCCAGATCACGATCGGCAGCGTGATGACCGCGTGGCTCAGGATCAGCGCGGTGTAGGAGCCGATCATGCCGATTTGCCGGAACATGACGTACCACGGCAGCAGGAACAGCGTGCCCGGCGCCATGCGCGCGGCGAGCGTCAGGATCGCGGGCCACGAGATCCGTGTCCAGGACACGGCGAAAGCGGCGGGAATGCCGAACAGTAGGCCGAGCGCTGTCGAGCCGACGGTGACGATGAGGCTGTTGAGCGCATAGCTGAGGAACGGCGTGGTCTTCGTCAGCTCGACATAATTGTCGAGCGTTGGCGTGAAGATCAGCGTCGGCGGATAGGCCGTCACCTCGAACGACGGCTTGAACGAGGACAGCACCATCCAGACGGTCGGGGCCATGATGAGCACGCCGGCCAGCACGAGCTGCGCGGTGTTGAGCCAGCGGATCCAGCGGTCGGTGTTGGCGGCATCCGTCATGACATCACCACGCCACGGCGCCGCGCAGGCGGTTGAAGGCGAGTACGGCGCCGAACACGATCGCCGTCAGCGTCAGCATCAGGGCGCTGGCATAGCCGATGTTGAAGAACTCGAAACCCACCCGGAAGCCGTAGATGTTGAGCGTGTTCGAGGCGTTGCCGGGGCCGCCCTGGGTTGTGATGTAGATGATGTCGAAGAAACGCAGGAGATCGACGCTGCGCAGGATGGCCGCGGTGACGATGGTCGGCAACAGCAGCGGCAGGGTGATGCGCTGGAAGGTCTTGAACGGCGAAGCCCCGTCGATCTGTGCCGCCTCGTAGACGCTCGGCGGCAGGGATTGCAGGCCGCCCAGCACGATCAGGGCGACGTATGGCGTCCACTGCCAGCTGTCGACCAGAGCGACGGTCGGAATGACCCAGGTCGGCGACGCCAGCCAGTCCGACGGCGGCAGGCCGAACGACTGGAGGATGTAATTGGCCGCCCCGAGCGAGGGATCGAGAATCACGAGCCACATCATGCCCGCCACCACCGGCGGCATCATGAACGGTGAGATGAACAGCGAACGCACGATTCCCGGCAGACGCTTGGCGTGAAACAACACCAGAGCCAGCCACACGCCGAAGACGAGCTGGAGCACCAACGACAGCACATAGAGCGCTATGGTGACCCAGAGCCCGTGCCAAAACTCGTAGTCGGAGATCAGCTTTGAGTAATTGGCGAGACCCGCGAAGGACTGCTTGCCGGTCGAGGAGAAATTCTGGAAGCCGAGCCAGATCGTATAGACGACCGGAAACGCGATCATCGCGACCGTGAAGAGCACGGCCGGCGCCGAGAGCGCCGACATCTCCAGCCTCTGCCGATCCTGCGTCAGTGTCGCAGCCGTATCCGACATGCGTCCATGTCCTTCATCGAATGAGATGCCGACCGGCGCGAAGCGGGCCGGCATCGGACCGTTACTTCTGCGCGATCAGCGCATCGAGCGCCTTGTCCGCGTCGGCACAGGCCTGATCGACGCTCTTCTGCTTCAGGATCAGATCTTGAACCGCCTGACCGATGAACTCGCGCGATTCCGGATTGGCAATGATGGGATAGCCGACTTCCGATGAACCCTTGGTCGCAAGCACGTCGAGTGCGCCCTGCCATTCCTTGCGCACCGGCTCCTCGTCGATCCATTTGCGGTACTCAGGATCCTTGGCGACCGACGGCCGCGGCGGGGCAATGCCCTGCAGCGCCATCTTCTTCTGCACCTCGGGGCTGGTCGCCCACTGCACGAAGTACCAGGCCGCGTCCGGCTGTTTGCTGTGCGAGGACACCGCCATGCCCCAGCCGATCGTGGTCGGCACCTGGCCGGCCTCGCCCGCCGGGAACGGCAACAGGCCGGTGTCTTTAAGCCGCGCGCCGCCCTCCATCACAGTGCGCAACTCATTCGAGGATTCGAACGCCATTGCGGCGCGGCCGCTGCGGTAGAGCGCCGAAATCTGCTGGAAGCTGTAGTTGACCACACCCGGTGGACCGAAGTCGCGCAGCAGCCGGCTGTAGGTATCGAGTGCTTCCTTGCCCTTCGCCGAGCAGAGGTTCGACTTGCCGCCCGCGATGTAGCTGCCTCCGATGTTGTGCAGCATGTTGCTGAAGGTGTAGGCGACCGCGGGCTTGAGGCCACGCGAGACGAAGGGCGTGATTGCGCTGTCGCAGGTCTTGATCTTCCCGGCGGCCGCCTCGACATCCTTGATGGTCTTTGGCACCTCAACGCCGCACTTCTTGAAGATGTCGGTACGATAATAGAAGATCGGACCTTCGATGTTCATCGGCATGCTGGTCAGCTTGCCGCCGAAGGTCGCGGCCTTGAGCAGGGCCTGGCTCAAGCCGGCCGGGTCGTATTCCCTGGCCACCTCGTTCTTGGCCATCGCAGTGAGATCGCCGTACCAGCCGGCCGCGGCGAACTGCTCGCCCTCGCGCGAAGGCAAAGTCATGAACACGTCGACCTCGTCGCTGTTCGCGTTCATGACGGTAACCAGACGCTGGCGCATCTGCTGTTCCTGATAGCCATCGACCTTCAGGGTCATGCCGGTCAGCTTCTCGAAATCGGCCTTGTAGGTCAGCAGCGCCTGCGCGACCGGATTGTTGTTGGCGAGAAAGGTGACGGTCCTGCCCTTGAACTTCATCCAGTCGAAATCGGCCGCATGAGCCTGCGCGCTGACGGCGACAATCGCGAGAACGGGCAACGCGACGTGCGTCGCGAGCATCCTGGCCTTCATCGAACTCTCCTCCCGGCTGGCCGCCTTAAGCTGGCGGGCCATTTTGAACGCGACTTGAAAACGGTTACAATCTAGACTTCCGCTCAGTCGTGTCAAGCAGTGGACAAACTACATATTCTGCGGCAAATTTACATGATTACCGCTACCACGCGGTTTGCCCCATCGAATGTAACGTTACATTGATGCGATTGACCAACGCCAAATCCGTGAAGCAGGGCATCCGCGCCGTCGCAGCCCGCGCCGGCGTCTCCACGGCGTCGGTGTCGCGCGCACTCAACAATCCCGATGCGGTAAGCCCTTCCTTGCGGGCGCGCATCGAACAGGCCATCGATGCGCTCGGCTACATTCCGCATGCGCCGGCGCGCATCCTGTCGTCACGGCGCTCGCGCACGCTCGGCGCGATCGTTCCGACAATCGACAACACGATGTTCGCGCGCGGCATCGCCTCACTCCAGCAGTATCTCTCCTCGGTCGGATACATGCTGTTTCTCACCACGAGCGGCTACGATCTCGACGTCGAATTGCAGCAAGCGCGCAATTTGATCAGCCGCGGCGTCGATGGACTTGTGCTGCGCGGTGATTGCCATCACGAGGGCCTGCGCAAGTTGCTTGCGGACAATGCGGTTCCCTTCATCAATGTCGGCATCTACCAGCCTGATCGACCCCACCCTTGCGTCGGAACCAACAACGAAGCGGCCGCCCATCGCGCCGCCGCCCACGTCATCGAGCTTGGCCACCGCCGCATCGGTATCGTCTCGGCGCTCCAGCGCAACAACGACCGCGCCAGCGCTCGCGTCGCCGGCTTTCGCCGCGCGCTCACCGAGAACGGCCTGGAGCTTCCGCCGCAATGGCATGTCGAGGTACCCTACACGCTGGACGACGCGCGCGAAGCGGCCCGCTATCTCCTCAACCTGAAGGATCGTCCGACCGCCGTCGTCTGCGGCAACGATGTGATCGCCTACGGCGTGTTGCTCGAGGCGGAGCGCGATGGATTTTCGGTACCGCGCGACCTGTCCGTGGTCGGCTTCGACGATCTCGACTGGAGCCGCCATTTGCGGCCGAGCCTGACCACGATCCACGTACCGACCGGAGAAACTTGGCAGCGCGCCGGGGAATATCTGGTGCGCAGCCTCGCCGGCGAGCAGACCATCATGCATCGCGAGATCGACTTCTCCCTGGTGGTCCGCGAATCGACGGCTCCCCCTCTCAAATCCTGAAGCGAGACCTCTCCGATGCGCTCAAATTTCTCTCTTGCGCCCGACTTCCATGCCGTGGTGATCGGCGGCGCCGGCGACATCGGCGCCGCAATCAGCAATCAGTTTTGCGACCTCGGCGCGACGGTGACCGCAACGGCGGCCAACGAGACCGATCTGGCGCGCACTTTGCTGAAATCGCGCGCTGGACTCACACTCGCAACGCTCGACGTCACGAACGACGACGCTGTCGCCTCTTTCGCCCGACAGCAAAGGCGCGTCGATGCGCTGGTCAACTGCGCGGGAATCCTCGCCCGCGACAAGGAATACGAGATCGAGACCTTCATGAAGGTCCTCGACGTCAATCTCACGGGCACTTTTCGAACCTGCATGGCGTTCCGTCCGCTTCTCGCCGAGAGCAACGGCTCGATCGTCAATCTTGCCTCGATGAATGCGACATTGGCGCTGCCGCGAATCCCGGCGTATTGCGCCAGCAAGGGCGGTGTCGTGATGCTGACCAAGGCACTCGCCCTGGCATGGGCCGAGCAAGGCATCCGGGTCAATGCGGTTGCCCCCGGCTATATCGAAACAACGATCAATGCAGCCGGCCGCACCGATCGAGCGCACTATCAGCGCATCGCCGACCGCACCGCTTTCAAGCGCTGGGGTCAGCCGGAGGACATTGCGGGAGCCGTCGCGTTCCTCTGCATGCCGGCATCACAATATGCGACCGGCACCGTCGTCGCGGTGGATGGCGGGTTTCTTGCCGGATGAGCCAGGAAACCAACGGACACGGCCTGCATAATGTCGCCGGAAATGTTTGGGAATGGTACGAGGACCGCCTCGCACCGTCGGGAGTCCCCTTGAATCGCGAGCCTGCACCGGACCGCTCGACGCGCGGTGAATCCTCCCTCAGCGACGAGTCCTGCGGCAGCCGCCACCGCTTCGCAGCGCGAGACCCGAACGCGTCGATCGGCTCGTCGAGCAAGATCGGCTTCCCTGTCGTGCGCACCGAGCAGCTACAGGATCCGGCATAGGATGACGCTGGCGACAAATGCCGCGAAGCCGGCCCCTGCTCCCGGCACCCGTCTGTTGCCGCAGTTCTTGCGCAATTTCGTGCGCAATCGCGAGACTGGCCTCGTGCTGGTCGGCATTGTCGTCGGATTGCTGAGCGGCGTCCTCGTTGCCGCGATCTCGGGCCTCAGCCAGGCCTCGCACGCGCTGCTGTTCGACATTCCCCTCGACGCACATCTCAGCGCCACGGGCGTCATTTCCTGGCAGCGCACGCTGCTGATCCCGGCAGTTGGCGGCCTGGTCCTGGCGCTGATCGGGCTGTACTTCGCGCGGCGCGTGAAGGGACAGCAGCTCGCTGACGCCATCGAAGCCAACGCGCTCTATGGCGGACGGGTGTCCTTCCGCGGCAGCCTGCTGATCTCGATCCAGACTCTGCTGTCCAACGGATTCGGTGGCTCGGTCGGACTGGAAGCGGGATACACCCAGATCTGCTCGATGTTTGGCTCCCATGTCGGCCAGCGCCTCGCCGCCCGCCGCAACGACATGCGGCTGTTGGTGGCCTGCGGCGCGGCGGGGGCGATCAGTGCAGCGTTTTCGGCTCCGCTGGCCGGCGCCTTCTATGCCTTCGAGGTCGTGCTGGGAGCCTACACCTCGGCCGCTCTCGTGCCCGTCATCGCCAGCGCCGTCACGGCCTGGCTGGTGGCGCGGGAGTTGACGCATCAGTCGTTTCTGATGGTGCCCGGCTTCCCATCGCCCGTGTCCGTCGAGATGATCGGACAGACCGTGCTGATCGGCATCATTTGCGCATTCGTCAGCATCCTCGTCATGCTCGCGGTCGCATTTTCCGAACGTTGCTTTCAGCGCGTCACGTTTTTCAGCGGCTTCATGCGTCCGATCCTTGGCGGCCTGCTCCTCGGCGGCCTCGCCCTGCTGACGCCGACCGTGCTCGGCGCCGGCCATGGCGCAATGCAGATCCTCCTGGTCAGCAATCCGACCTGGCTCCTGCTCACGACGACCATCGTGCTCAAGATCCTGGCATCGGCTGTCTCGCTCGGCTCCGGCTTTCGCGGCGGCCTGTTCTTTGCCTCGCTGCTGCTCGGCGCGCTGATCGGCCAGCTCTACAGCGTCGTGCTGACCGGCCCCTTCCCCACGCTCGCGCTTCAGCCCGGCACCGCCGCCATCGCGGCTCTCGCCGCGCTCGGTACCGGCGTACTGGGCGCACCGTTCAGCATGGTTTGTCTCGCACTCGAGATCACCGGCGATTTCTCCGTGACCGTGGGGGCGGTGGTCGCATCATCGGTCTGCGCGCTGATCGTCCGCGAGTTGTTCGGCTACAGCTTTGCGACATGGCGCTTCCATCTGCGCGGCGAGGTGATCCGCGGTCCGCAGGACATCGGCTGGGTCCGTCAGATGAGCGCAGCCTCCCTGATGCGTGCCGACTTCGAGAATGCGCTGACCACAATGCCGATCGGCGAGGCGCAGAAGCTGTTTTCGCCGGCGCAGGTCCGGCAGATCGTGCTGCGCGATCCGAACGGCAGCTATGCCGGCATCGTTGCGTCGGCGACGCTGCATTCCGTCACCAATCGGGACGACGATCCGCTCGGGTCGCTGGCCCAGCAGCAGGATGAGTACCTGCTTCCGACCACGTCGGTTCGCGAGATCCTGAAGGCCTTTGAACGGAGCGAAGCCGACGTCCTCGCGGTCATTGACCGTGCCGAGCATCGCGTCACGATCGGCACCCTGAGCGAATCCCATGTGTTGCGCACCTATGGGGAAGAGCTCGAACGCCGGAACCAGGAGCTGTTTTCGCGGTGATACTTGCGCGCTATGGCCTTAGATCCATATCGATCCGCACAAAATCGCCGCGATAGGTGACTTCACCGAGATAGATCACTGTGCGATCGCTCGCCGTGAAGACACGGCGGACTTCGGCAACCGGCGAGTTCAAAGGCACGCGCAGCAGCCGCGCGGCCTCAATGTCTGCGGTTCCGATGGTCAATGTCTGGCGTGCGCTGGCAATCGCCGGATCCCTGAGATCGTTGAGGATCGGTATCACCGTCTCGTTGCGAAAGCGCTTTGGAGACCTGCGAAAGATCTTCTCATCGAGATAGATGGAAATGACGCAGTAAGGCTGCTTCTGGCGCGAGTGCAGACGGCGCATGAAGACATATTTCTCGGCCGGCTTGCCGTCTTCGGGAAGCAGCGGCGCATCGCTCCGGCTTTCCGAGATGTTGATGATCTCCGGAGAGGTGTCGCGGTACATGTCCGCGAGATCGGCCAGGGTGGTCTCGACCTTGAGCCAGCGGTCCTGTCGTACGGTCCCGGTGACGAAGGTGCCGCGGCCCTGCTGCGCCTCGATGACACCGTCGCGGGCGAGCAGTTCGACGGCCTGCCTGATGGTGACGCGCGAGACGCCGAACTCGGCCGCCAGCTCCTCATTGGCCGGCAGGCGAAAACCTTGACTCCAGACACCGCGCGCGATCCGCTGGCGAAAAATATCGGCAATCTGCGCGTATTTGGGGACGTGACTGTCGGAACTCAATTCCATCTCGCCCTCCGGAAATCAAGCGGCCCAGTCACGGCATCACAAGGGCTGCACCGCGTTCGCCGATCATCAGGCTCGTCGCATTGGTGTTGGCCGAGGTGATCTGCGGCATCACCGAGGCATCGATCACGCGTAGCCGCTCGACGCCGCGCACCCGCAGCTGCGGATCGAGTACGGCCCGCTCGTCGCTGCCCATGCGGCAGGTCCCGACGCAGTGAAACACCGTGCCGCCGGTATTGCGCGCGAAATCCCACAGCCCGGCCTCATTGCTTGCGGCCTCGCCCGGCACCATCTCGACATCCCAGAGCGGGCGGAACGCGTTTTGCTGATAGATCTCGCGCAAGATCTTGAGGCCGGCAACAATGGTCTTGCGGTCGATCTCCTCGGCGAAATAGTTGGGCGCGATCAGCGGCTGCTCGAACGGATCGGTCGAGCGGATCGCGAGCTGTCCGCGCGACCGGCCGTGGCATTGCCAGACCGAGGCCGTGAAGCCGGAATAGCTGTGGAGGGGTTCGCCGGGCTTATCGACGGAGAGCGGCATCACGTTGAACTGCACGTCCGGGCGGCCACCGACCGCATATTCGGTACAGGCCGCTCCGCCCACCTGTCCCGCCCCCACCGTCAAGGGCCCCCGCCCGGCCAGCATCCATTGCAACCCCATCTTCGCGAGCTCGACAGGATGGCGGACCTGGTCATTGAGCGAGATCCGCTCCTTCAGGCGCACGATCAGCCGTGCCTGATAATGGTCCTGCAGGTTGGAGCCGACTTCGGGCGAGTCGGTGACGACGGCAACGCCGTGCTTGCGAAGCAGGTCGGCCGGACCGATCCCGGAAAGCTGGAGGATTTGCGGCGATTGCAGCGCGCCGCCGGACAGGATGACCTCGCGATCGGCGGTCGCGCGATGAACCTGCCCCTTGCTGATCCACTCGACGCCGGTCGCGACGCGGCCGTTGAAAGTGACTTTGCTCACCTGTGCGTGCGTGATGATGGTCAGGTTGCGCCGGTCGGCAATCGGTCGAAGAAAGGCGGATGCCGAGCTGGTCCGCCAACGCCGCCCGATGCCGAGCTGATAGGACCCGACGCCAAGCGTCGTCGCGCCGTTGAAGTCGGGATTGCGCGGCAGACCGAACTGCACGCCCGCCTCCACCCATGCCCTCGACGCCGGATTGTCGTTCCGCAGGTCGGAGACTTCAAACTCACCGAGGCCGCCGTGAAACTGGCTCTCGCCGCCGCGATAGCGCTCGTAGCGCCGGAAGTAGGGCAGGACGTCGCGATAGCTCCAGCCGTCGGCGCCGAGCCGTTCCCAGTCGTCAAAATCCTCGTGCTGGCCGCGGATGAAGATCAGGCCGTTGATCGACGACGATCCGCCGAGCACGCGGCCGCGCGGCCAGACGATGGCGCGGCCGCCGCTTCCTTCCGACGGCTCGGTCCTGAACAGGCGCGAGAAGCGCTCGTTGTAGATGGTCCGGTAATACCCGACCGGCAGCTTGAGCCAGAAATTCCGGTCCGATCCGCCGGCTTCGAGCAGCAGCACGCGGCAGGCAGAATCGGCCGACAGTCTGTTTGCGACCACACAGCCGGCCGACCCGGCACCGACGATGATGTAATCGTAGCCAAGCCCCGACATCAGGCGGTCCGGTATTGTTCGATCGAGGCAAGATCGGGCGTGATGCCGAGACCCGCCTCGTCGCCGAGTTCGATCATGCCGTCGCTGACGTCAAGCACGGGGCCGCAGAATTGATCTCGCAGCGGGTTCTCATTGCTGTCGACCTCCAGCAATCCCTCGCCGCCGACGCCCGCCAGCAGATGCGCGGACGCCAGGAGGCCGATGCCGGCGCCGAGATAGTGCGGACAGAACATCTTGCCTGACCTCAGGATGTCGCGGGCGATGCCGGCGCAAGCCGAAAGCCCCCCCCACTTGGCGATATCGGGCTGGACGATGCCGAGAACCGGCTCGCTCAGCACCTCGGTAAAGCCGGCGTGGCTCGCGATGTTCTCACCGGCCGCGAGCGGAAAACGGATCGTCTCGTGCAGCTGCTTCCATTCCCGCCGCGGACGGTCCGCGCGGATGGGCTCCTCGAGCCAGGCAAGACCGAACGGCTCGAGCTGCGGCGCACGCTCGAGCGCCTGCGCGATGGTCCAACCCTGGTTGACGTCGGCTGCAAGCATGCCATCGCCGACGAGGCGGCGCAGCGCGGCGAGGTTGCTCCGGTCGTCTGCCGGATCGAAGCCGATCTTCAGCTTCAAGGCGCGATAGCCGCGGCCGAGGGCGGCTTCCGCCGCTCGCTCCGATCCGACTGGATTGATGCCGCTGGCATAGACCTTGATCCGCTTCCGCGATCCGCCGAGCAGTTTCCACAACGCAACGTTCCGGCGGCGTGCATGGAGATCCCAGACGGCGAGATCGATGCCGGCGATCGATTGCGCGAACGGGCCCGCTTCGCCGGATTGCAACGCGAGCACCGAAGTCCCCTGCGTCAGTCGCTCGAATGCGGCATCAGGTTCGCTTGCCCTCAATCCGACAAGCGCCGGCGCCAGGACCTCGTTGACCAGCCGAACACGATGCTCGGCGCCCGGCGCGGGAAAGTTGCACCAGACCTCGCCCCAGCCCGCGTAACCGTCCGTGTCCTCGACCCGCACGAACACGGCAGGCCGGTCCCCCATGCGCCCGAACGAGGTGATGACCGGTGTCGTCAGCGGATAGCGGAAGCCAAAGGCCTGGACGCTCCGGATAGTGAAAGGCGGCGATGTCATGCGCGGAAATGCCTGCGGCGCCTGCGACCAAAGCGGCGCTTGTCTGGTCCTCCTATTTATAATATGACTTGGCCAAACATCAACTGCAATCTGGGTGGATGCGTCGAATGGACGGAGCTGGTGTGAGACGCTTTGGTCTCGGATTGATACCGTGGGTCGGTGCGATCCTGCTCTGGTATGCCGTGCGCTGGAGCGGCTTCGTCAACGCATCGCTGATTCCCGCCCCGCACCAGGTCGCCGCGAAGTTCGTCGAGCTTCTCACCAAGGAAGGCCTTTTGATCGACATCTTCGCTTCGACCAGGCGCGTCTTTTTCGGCGTCTCGCTTGGAATTCTTGTCGCGGTGCCCGTCGGCTTTCTGCTCGGATGGTATCGCCCGGCCCGCACCTTCGCCGACCCCATGATCAATTTCTTCCGCGCGCTGCCGCCGATCGCGCTGATCCCGCTCGTCATCGTCTATTTCGGCGTGGACGAGCTCGCAAAGCTCGTCATCCTGTTCTACGCCTCGTTCTTCTCCGGCGTGATCGTCATGTATGAGGGTGTCTCGCAGATCACGCCGCTCTATATCCGCGTGGCGCAGACTCTCGGCGCCAATCAGGCGGAAATCTTTCGCAAGGTCATCATTCCCCTCACCGTTCCGCACATCCTCACCGCGCTGCGGGTCGCACTTGGGGTAGCCTGGGCGACGCTGGTAGCATCCGAATTGATCGCAGCCCAGCGTGGGCTTGGCGCCATGATCCAGAATGCGTCGACCTACTTCCTGCTCGACGTCATCTATGTCGGCATCATCTGCATCGGCCTGATCGCGTTGATCATGGATATGATCTTGCGAAAGATCACGGCCCGGTTGCTGGTCTGGCAGGATCGGGCCATCGCATGACCACGCGTGCACGGTTCGACAAGGTTTCGCTTGCCTTCGAGACCCCGAAGGGACGCCTCAACGTCGTCGAGGATGTCAGCTACGATATCAACGATGGCGATTTCATCGCGGTGATCGGCCCTTCAGGCTGCGGCAAGACCACGATGATGAGCATGCTCGCCGGCTTCCAGAAGCCGACGACCGGAACCGTGCTGTTCGACGGACAGCCGGTCGCCGGTCCCGGTCCCGAGCGCGGCGTCATCTTCCAGGAATATGGCGTCTTCCCATGGCTGACGGTGAAACAGAACATCGCTTTCGGCCTGACGCTCCGGGCCAATCACGTCGCCGCCGGCGAGCGCGATTCGATCTGCGATCACTATCTCGGCCTGATGGGGCTGTCCGACTTCGCCAACTCCTATCCGAAGCATTTGTCCGGCGGCATGCGTCAGCGGCTCGCGATCGCGCGGGCTTACGCCGTCAAGCCGCAGTTCCTGCTGATGGACGAGCCGTTCGGTGCGCTCGACGCCCAGACCCGATCCAACATGCAGAACCTGCTGCTCAAGGTGCTCCAGACCGAAGGCAAGACGGTCATGCTGATCACCCACTCCGTGGAGGAGGCGATCTATCTCGCGTCCCGTATCGTTGTGGTGACCGCGCGGCCGGCGCGGATCAGGCAGATCATCGACGTGCCGTTCGCCTATCCGCGCGATGAATCGATCCAGGAGCGGCCGGAATTCGGCGAGCTGCGAAGTCATATCAAGCATCTTGTGATGGACGAGTATCGCGCCCAGCAGGCGCAGATGCGTCCGGTCTCATTCTCGGAATAACAACACAGCGGAGGACGACCTATGGATCGGCGACAATTTCTGACCACGACGGCCGGGCTTGCCCTGGGGTCCTTCACCGCCGCAGCGCCGGCGATTGCGCAGGCAAAAACCAAAGTTCGTGTCGGCTATCTGCACACCGTTGCCGTCGACGGCCAGATCTGGACCGGCATGGACCGCGGCTCCTTCGAAAAACAGGGACTGGATCTCGAGCTGCGGCAGTTCAATACCGGCCTCGAAATCTTCCAGGCGCTGATCGGCGGCAGCCTCGACGTGCTGGCGACGGGCGCCGTGCTCTCGAACTTCCCGGCCCGCGGCCAGGGCAAGGTCTTCCTCATCAACGACATCGAGGTCGCGACCGCGCAGCTCTGGGTGCGCGGCGATCAGGGCATCAAGTCATTCGAGGATCTGAAGGGCAAGCGGATCGCAACGGCGACCGGCACCACCGCGCATGTGTTCCTGGACACCGCGCTGCGCGCCAACAAGGTCGATCCCAAACAGGTCGAACTCGTCAACCAGACCATGCCGGCCGCCGTAACCGCCTTCATTTCAGGCGCGGTGCCTGCCGTTGCGCTCTGGGTGCCCTTCAACGTGACGGTTCGCGACAAGGTGCCGGGCGCGGTCAAGCTCGCCGACGCCTCAGCCTATTATCCAAAGGCCGCGATCATCGGCGGCTGGGCCGCGGCCAACGACTATTACGAGCCCAACAAGGAAACGCTGGCGAAGCTGATCCGTGGCTGGGCCGATGCCAATGACTACATCATCGCGAACAGCACCGAAGCGATGGAAAAGCTGCAGAAGGGCCATTACAGCCAGACGCCGATGGCCGACATCGACGAATCGTTCAAGGCGCAGAAGATGTTCTCGTCGCGGGACTGGAAGCGGATGTATTCCGACGGCACCGTCACCAACTGGCTGCAGCAATCGACCGACTTCTTCATGGCCAATGCCGGCATCAAGGACTTTACGCCGGCAAGCAAGTATTTCGATCCGAGCCTGTATTTGAAAACGATTGCGTGACGCATCTGGATGCGGATGCTCTCCTAGAGAAAGCTCTCGAACGCGAGGCGCTGCGCCGGCGTCAAATGCAGGCCGTGCTTGGTGCGACGGTCCAGGAAGTCGGCAGGCTGCCTGGCCCACTCCTTCTCACGGAGATAGACCGCTTCGCATTCATAGAACTCACCGCCGAAATGACGGCCGAGGTCGACGGCGCTGCGGACCGGCCCCAGCAGCTGGCGCGCGCGCGTCCCATAGAGACGGGCATAGTGATGGATGAGCGTCCGCGGCAAATCGGGATAGTCGCGGGCCAGCCGATTCGCGAATTCATCGAAGCTGCCGCCGATGTCGCCGCCCGGCAGCGGCCGATGCGCGGTCCAGGCCGACGACAGCTTCGGAAACCACGGCGCGAGGCGCTGCAGCGCCTGCTCCGCCAGCCGGCGGTAGGTCGTGATCTTGCCGCCGAAGATCGAGAGCAGCGGCGGCACGCCCTCGGCGCCGTGAACCTCGAACACATAGTCGCGCGTCACGGCCGACGGATTGTCGGCGTTGTCGTCGTAGAGCGGCCGGACCCCGGAAAACGCGTGCACGATCGCGCTTGCCTGCGGCGGCGTCTGGAAATAGCGGCGCAGGACCTGCAACAGGTAATCGGTCTCGTCCTCGCCGATCGCGACATCCTCGGCGCGGCCTTGATAGGGAATATCTGTCGTGCCGATCAACGCGAGATCGTCCTCATAGGGGTTGACGAAGATCACCCGGCGATCGCTGTTCTGCAGCAGATAGGCCTGCGGCCCGCGCCAGAATTTTGGCACCACGATATGGCTGCCCTTGACCAGCCGTACGCTCTGGGCCGAGTTCAGGCCCGCCACGCCCTGGATGACATCCTGAACCCACGGCCCGGCGGCGTTGACCAGCGCGCGCGACCGCACGACCTGCGTCGTGCCATCGTCCCCCTGCATTTCGAGCAGCCAGCTCCCGCCGTCGCGGCGCGCACGCACCGCCCGCGTGCGCGGCAGGATGCAGGCGCCGTTCTGCGCGGCATCGATCAGATTGAGGATCACCAGCCTGCTGTCATCGACCCAGCAGTCCGAATATTCGAAGCCTCGCCGGAACTCCTGACGCAGCGGCGCGCCCTCCGGGGCGCGCGACAGATCCAGGCTGCGGCTCGCCGGCAGTTGCTTGCGGCCACCGAGATGATCGTAGAGCAACAGCCCGGTGCGGACCAGCCACGCCGACCGCTGCTCCGGCGAATGCGGCAGCACGAAGCGCATCGGCCAGATGATGTGCGGCGCCGATGCGAGCAGCACCTCGCGCTCGATCAGCGCCTCGCGCACCAGGCGGAACTCGTAATATTCGAGATAGCGCAGCCCGCCATGGATCAGCTTGCCCGAGCGCGACGAAGTGCCCTCGGCGAAATCATCCTTCTCGCAGAGCAGCACCTTCAAGCCGCGGCCGGCGGCGTCTCGGGCGATACCGGCACCGTTGATGCCGCCACCGATGACCGCGATATCGACCAGCCCGTGATCCATGCCTGCGACCGGCGCAGTGCCCGTCATCGCTTGCTGCTGCGCCGTTTCTCGGCGCGGCGCGGCGCCGCCTTTGCCGTCGCGCGGGCCTTGTTCGGCTTCGGCGCCTGCAGGCCGTAGGTGGAGAATCCCTTCGCGGTGTCGGCAATCTCCTCGTCGGTCAGGATGACGCGCGAATCGAGCGCCAGCGAAAGGTAGTACTGACGCGCGATGGTCTCGAGCTCGACCGCGAGCCACATCGCCTTGTCGAGATTGGCTCCGAGCGCGATCATGCCGTGATTGGCGAGCAAGCAGCCATTGCGTCCTTCGAGCGCGGCGATCGCATGGTCGGACAATTCCTTGGTGCCGTAGCGCGCATAGCCGGCGCAGCGGATCTCGGTGCCGCCAAACGCCGCCATCATGTAGTGGCAGGCCGGGATCGGCTTGCGCGCGATCGCGAGCACGGTCGCGTAGGTCGAGTGAGTATGGACGATGGCGCCGACATCGGGCCGGGCGCGCGTGATGTCGAGATGGAAGCGCCACTCGGTGGACGGCTGCAGCGGCCCCTCCCACGCGCCGTAGTCGCCTTCGAGCGGCATCGAGGCGATCATCTCCGGCTTCATCGAATCGTAGGGCGTCGCCGACGGCGTGATCAGCATCCGGTCCTTGTAGCGGGCGGAGATGTTGCCCGATGTCCCCTGGTTGAGACCCGACGCATTCATCCACCGGCACTTGGCGATAACAGCCTCGCGCAATTGTCGTTCCTCACGGGTCATACGAACTGCCTTTCTCTTCAGCACGGATTGCGTGGCGGCTCGCCGGCCAGGAAGCGACGAACCTCTTCGGCCGCCTGCCCGGCGGCCACGGTGACGGTACGCACGGAGGCGCCGGCGATGTGCGGCGTTAGCGTGACGTTGGGAAGTCGCAAGAGCGGCCAGTCCGCCGGAACCGGCTCGACCGCGAAGGTGTCGAGCATGGCGCCGCTGAGATGCCCCGATGCCAGCGCATCATGCAGCGCGTCGTAGTCGACCAGCGGCCCGCGCGCGGTGTTGATCAGGAACGCGCCCGGCTTGATCCGCGCCAGCGCCTCGCGCCCGATGAAACGGGTGGTCTCGGGCGTCACCCGGGCGTGCAGCGTGACGACGTCGGCGCGGCCGAGCAATTCGCCGAGCGCGACATGCTCGACGCCGTCATTGCGGTCCTGGGCGCTGAGCTGGACATAGGGATCGGCGACCAGGATCTTGCAGCCGAAGGCCCTCAGCAGCTTGACCACCCGGCTGCCGATCGCGCCATAGCCGACAATGCCGACCGTCATCTCGCCGAGTTCGCGCCCGGTGCGATCGGCCCGATAGAGATCGCCGCGCCATTCCCCGCCACGCAGCGCCTCGTGACCGCTGCGGATCAGGCGCGTCTCGGCCAGAATCGCGCCGATGGTGAACTCCGCGACCGCACTCGCATTGCGGCCGGGCGTATTGACCACCAGCACGTTGTGGTCGCGCGCCGCCTGCATGTCGATGTTGACCGGGCCGCCCCGCGACACCGCGATGAACTTCAGCTTCGGCAGCCGCTCCAGCATCGACCGCGAGATCGGCGCCAGATGCGTGACGAGCAGCTCGGCATCGCCGATGAAGCCGATGATCTCGTCGGACTGCCCCATGAATTCCTTCAGGCCATCGAGCTTCGAGCCGGCGTAACCGTGCTCCATCGGTTCGTCCGGCCAGGGCTGCTCCAGGGTGCGGATGTCGACGTCATCGCCGCAGGCTGACCGGATGTGCTCGGCGAACACCGAGGGCAGCATGAAGCGGTCGCCGACGATGGCGATGGACTTAGACATGATCGCCTCCGGCGCGCAGCGCAGCGAGTTGCTTCCAGACCGGCCGCGACGCCAATCTTGCCTCGAGATAGGTCGGGAAGATGCTGGCGTAGCGCTTCGCCAGCGCGGCGTCCGGCGATTGCGGCGCACTCAGATGAGGCGCGACCCACTGCTCGGCGCAGGCGCGCATGTCGGGACAAGCATCGATCGCGACCGCCGCGATCATCGCAGCGCCCGCGGCGCCGGCCTCGGCACGGCTGCAGATCCGGACGTCGCAATCCAGTGCGGCTCCGAGGATGGCGCCAAGCGCACGGCTCTTCGCCGCGCCGCCCGTGATCCTGACATCGCGCGGCAGCGCCCCCATCGCCGCGTAACAGTCCCGTGCGGCGAAGGCCAAGCCCTCCATCACGCCGCGCATCAGGTCGCCATAGCGGTGGCGCGAGCGCAAGCCGAAGAACTGCGCGCTGGCCTCATGCGCGACGAACGGACCACGCTCGCCGGCATCGGAAATGAACGGATGAAACAGCACCTCGCCGGGCCTTGCCCTCAGCACCTGATCGTCGAGCCGGCGGATCAGTTCGGAGCGCGTGCGCGTCACGCCTTCCGCCGCCAGCATGTCGCAGGCGAGATCGAGCATCCAGTCGATATTCAGCGTCGCCGCCATGTTGGACTGCATCTGGGCATAGTGACCCGGCACCGGGAACGGCATGGTGTAGCCGGTTGCCTCCCTGTTCAGCGTCACCGCGTCGGCGCTCGGAACCAGCCGCATATGCATGCCGGTCGAGCCGATGATGGTGCAGCCGACGTCGGGCGACGGATCGTAGAGCCCGGCGCCGAGCGCGTTGCAGATCACGTCCACATAGCCGAGGCAGACCGGCACGCCTTCCGGCAGGCCGATCTCGATGGCGGCGGCCGCCGTCAGCGGATGCGTCGTCACCGCGCCATCGACGACCGGCGGGAACAGGCGTGTCAGGTCGGCGATACCGATCAACCGCGCGGTCTCCGCATCGAAGCTTCGCTTGCGAAAATCGCCGCAGGAGAACGTCGCTTCCGACGGATCGGTCGCGCGCTGGCCTGTGAGCAGGAAATAAAGCCAGTCCTTGCAATGGAAGGCCGTGGTCGCGCCGGCGATCGCCTCAGGCCTGTGCGCCTGCAACCAGGCCAGTTGCGGTCCTTGCTGACAGGCGTTGAGCCCGGAGCCGGTGCGGCGATAAAGCGGCGTGTTGCGCTCGCCGGCGCGAATCTCCTCGACCAGCCGGCCGGCGCGCGAATCGAGCCACAACAGCGCCGGCGCAACCGGCCGGCCGTCGTCATCGATCAGCCAAGTGCCGTCGCCCTGCCCGGTCACCGCAATCGCCGCGATCCGCGCGGACAAGTCAGGCACCGACTTCGCCAACGCGCGAATAACCGCGATCGTGTCGCTCCAGGTCCGCGCCATGTCCTGCTCGACATGGCCGCTAACAGGGCTAACGTATGCGTTCGGCCGCGAGACATCCGCAAGCTGCTCGCCGGTCAGCGTGAACGCCACCGCCTTGATCAGGGAAGTGCCGGCGTCAATGCCGATGATGACGTCGCGGCTTGCGGAAGCGGTCATCATCACGCTCCCTCCGCATGGCGAATGCAAGTTCCGTCGCTGCCAAAGATGTGCAGGTGACGTGGCTCCAGCGCGAACGAGACAATGTCTCCCGGCCGCGCCGCGACGCGGCCCGGCGTGACCGCGATCAGCATGCGGCCGCCGCAATCGCCGGCAACATGCGACTGATCGCCGAGCCACTGGTTGGAGACGACCTTGACCCTGACGTCACCGGTCCCGACCGAGATCTTCTGCGGACGGATGCCGATCCGCACCTGCGGCATGGCCGCGAGCGCCTTCGCCGCCTCACCGTCGAGCCCGGCGCCGGCGATATCGAAACGCATGTCGGTTCCGACCGACAGGCGGAAGCCGCCATCCGACCGCGTCATGCCAGCGTCGAGCAGGTTCATCGGCGGCTCGCCGATGAAGCTCGCGACGAACAGATTGGCCGGCCGGCCCTTCAGCTCCTTTTCGCTGGCGAACTGCTGCAGCACACCGCCTTCCATCACAGCGATGCGGTCGGCCAGCGCACTCGCTTCGGTCTGGTCGTGGGTGACGAAGATCGCGGTCATGCCGCGCTCGGCAAGCAGGCTCTTGATCCGGCCGCGCAACACTGCGCGCAGCTGCGGTTCGAGTTGCCCCATCGGCTCATCGAGCAGATAGAGATCGGCGTCGCGCACCAGCGCCCGCGCCAGCGACACCCGCTGCTGCTGGCCGCCGGAGATCGCGCGCGGATAGCTGTCGAGGATGTCCTCGATCTCGACCAGGCGGGCGATCTCGTCGACGCGACGCGCCACCTCGGCGCGCGGCAACTGGGCGGATTTCAGCGCGAACGCGACGTTCTCGCGGACCGTGAGCGGCGGATAGAGCGAGTAGCCCTCGAAGGCCATCGCGACCTTGCGCCGCGCCGGCGGCAGCTCGTGGATCCGCCGTCCGCCGAGCGCGATCGATCCGGCCGAGACGTCCTCGAAACCTGCGATCATGCGCAATGTCGAGGTCTTGCCGCAGCCCGACGATCCCAACAGTGCGACGATCTCGCCCTTCTCGACCGCCATATCGAGCGCGCGCACCGCATGCACCGGCTCCTTGCCGCGGCTGCGATAGACCTTGTCGATGCCTCGTAGCTCGAGCATGTCCATGACCATCCGCTCCTATGCCGCCTTGAGCCGCTGCGACGCCCCGATCCGCAGCCCGGTCGCGCGATCGAACAACATCGCGGCGTCGGGCGCGAAGCGGACGAAAACGGCATCGTCAGCCGCGCCTTGCGATGCATCCGGCGGCAGCGCCGCCAGCCATTCCGTTCCGTCGGCAAGACGGAGCAGCAGCACCGCCTTCTCGTGCATCGGCGTGATCGCGAGAATGCGCGCCGGAATGGCGTCATCGGTGGATGCGGACGAGACCGCGAGATCCTCCGGCCGGACGCCGAGCCAACATGCACCGGCTGGTGCCGCGCCATCGGCCGTGCCGAGCCGCATCGTGGCGCCGGCGACCGTGGCCGACAGCATGCCGTGCTCCGCTACTGGCGAGACCTCCGCGAGGTTGATGGTCGGATCGCCGAACAGGCGCGCGATCGCGACCGATGCGGGCTGGGCATAGATATCGGCAGGCGTCGCGACCTGCGCGAGCCGGCCGTCGATCAAGACCGCGATGCGGTCGGCGATCGCCATCGCCTCGCGATAGTCCTGGGTCACGTAGAGCACCGCGGCAGTGCCGCGCCGCAGCAGGTTCGGCAGTTCGAGCCGCATCTCGTAGCGCAGCTTGGCGTCTACATTGCGCAGGGGATCATCCAGCAGCAGAACATCCGGATTGCCGATCAGCGCCCGCGCCAGCGCAGTGCGCTGCTTCTGTCCATTCGACAATTCGCGCGGCGCGTGGCCGAGCACGTGCTCGATCTTGAGCAGCCTGCTGATTGCAGCAACGCGGCCGGCGACATCGCCGCTGCCGGCCCTGGCGCGCAGGCCGCTTGCAATATTCTCGTGAGCGGTCATGTGCGGGAACAAGGCAAAGTTCTGGAATGCCATGCCGATCCCGCGCCGCTCGGGCGGAGCACCGACCACCGAGCGGCCGCCGACCAGGATGTCGCCGTCGTCGGGCTCGAACATGCCCGCGATCATGCGCAGCAGCACGGTCTTGCCGCTGCCGGACGGTCCGAACACCGCGACGATCTCGCCGGGCTCGACCGCCAGCGACAATCCGTCGGCGGGCCGTGCCGCGCCGAATGCCTTGCTCACCGAATTGATCTCGAGACGCGCCATTGGATCAGCCTTTCACCGCGCCGAGCGAGAGACCTTCGACCAGGTAACGCTGCGCATAGAGCGCAAGCAACAGCGTCGGCGTCACCGACAGCACGATCGCCGCCGCGATCTGGCCGTACTGGATTCCGGACGCGGTGACGAAGGCGAGCGCGCCGACCGTCACCGGCTGCTTGTCGGCGGAGGCCAGGATCAGGGCGAAGACGAAATTGTTCCAGCAGAAGATGAAGGACAGCAGTCCCGCCGCGGCGATCCCCGGTCCGGCCAGCGGCACCGCGATTCTGGTGAACGCCTCGCGCCAGGAATGCCCGGCGAGCCGGTAGGCGTGCTCGATATCGGGACTGATATCCTCGAAATAGCCGCGCACGATCCACAGGATCAGCGGCAGCGCGATCAACTGATAGACCCAGACGATCCCGAAGTAGGTGTCGTTGAGGCCGAGCTCCTGGTAGTACAGCGACAGCGGCAGCAGCACGAGCAGCGGCGGCGCAAAGCGGAACGACAGCAGCGTGAACGCGATGCTCTCGCCGAGGCGGAATTTGAAGCGCGCAAAGGCGTAGGCCGCCGGCACGCCGAGCAGCAGCGCCAGCAGCACCGCTGCGCTCGACAGCACGACGCTGTTGAACAGATTGCGCATGAAAGAGATCTGCAGATTGCCGGCCGCGGTGCGCAGCTGGCCGGAGATCAGCGCCTCGTAATTGGCAAGCGTCGGCTCGAACAGGATCCGCGGCGGGATCCGCAGGATCTGCTCGTTGGTCTGGAACGACATCAGGAAGATCCAGACGATCGGAAACATGAAGAAGATCAGGATCAGCGTCAGCGCCACGCCGCGGAAGATGCGACCGGCAAGGCTGGAATGTTCCATCGCGCTTCTCCCCGTCACGCGTGGCCGTGCGCACGCGCGCGCAACCGCAGCCAGTTCTTGATGAAGATATTCGACAGGATGTTGGTGATCAGCCACAGGATCATCAGCAGCGCCGCCGACCTGCCGACATTGGTGTACTGGAAGAATTCCAGATAGGCCTGCACCTGGAACACCATCAGCCGGTCGCCCGGCCCGCCCTGCGTCATCGCATAGATGATGTCGAACTGCTGGATCGAATCGAGCAGCCGGAACAGCGACGCCGTGATGATGTAGGGCGCGAGCATCGGCAGCGTGATGCGGAAGAAGACAAAGCTCGCCGGCACGCCGTCGAGCGCCGCGGCCTCGAACGGCTGCCGCGGCAGCGAGCGCAGGCCCGCCAGCAGCAGGATCATGATGAAGGGCGTGTAGACCCAGACATCGACCAGCACGACCGTGAACAGCGCACTCGACGGATCGGAGGCCCATTTGAAATCGGTGACGCCGAACAGACCGACCAGATAGGACAGGATGCCGAAGCTCGGATTGGTCATCAGCTTCCACATCAGCGCGGCGATCGCCGGCGCCGTCATCAGCGGCAGCAGCAGCATAATCGACACCGCGTTGTGGAAGCGGGTCGGCCGGCGCAGCAGCAGCGCGATGCCAAGACCGAGCAGCAGCTCGAGGACCACCGTGAGCGCAGTATAGGCGATCGAGACGCGGAACGTATTCCAGAACGCCGGGTCGGACAGGAAGTCGATGTAGTTTCCGGCGCCGATGAACCCGCGCAGATAAGGCAGGTTCAGCCGGTAGCGCTGCAGCGAGTAGACCGCCGCGGTCACGAACGGAACCAGGATCGCCACGCAGACGAGCAGCGCCGGCAGGCTGAGCAGATAGGGCAAGAGGCGCACGCGCGGCCTTGGTTTGGCCGGCGCTGCCTGCGCGTTCGTCTGGAGAAGTTGGACCATGCTCATGATGATAAGAGATCGCATTCGGCTGGCAAACGCCGCCGGCTCGGATGGGACAAGGGTCCGAGCCGGCGGATGGGTGCGGTGCGGGGGATCAGGCACCGCACAGTTGATCCGTCAGCCGAGACCCGCCTGCTTGAGCTGGCGGTTGATGCTGTCGGCGAGCTTGTCGAGACCTTCGTCGACGCTGACCTCCTTCGCCACCATCTTCTGCAGCGAGGCGGCCCATTCAGTCGTCAGGTCGAAGAACAGCGGCTGCGCTGTGAAGTAGATCTTGGCGCCGGGCGACGACATGTCGTGCTGCTCGAGATAGCCGGGATAGGATTTCGCGATGCGGTCGCGGAACTCGCTGTCCTTCCATACCGACGCGCGCACCGGATTGACGAAGTCCATCTTGCGCGCGCCGAACAGATCGTGCTCGACAGATGCCGCCCACTGCATGAACAGCCAGGCCGCCTCCTTCTGCTTGGAGAAGCTCGACATCGCGAGCGACCAGATCCAGACGTTCGGGGTCGGCGCCTTGGCGGCCGGATTGGCCGCGAACGGCGCGTAGCCGAGATGCCCCTTCTCCTTGTTGTCGCCGCCGTTCATGAAATAGCCGAGGATGTCGGCGTCGAAGATCATGCCCGAGGCGCCG
>NZ_SMYJ01000039.1:0-81255 GCF_009720285.1 Bradyrhizobium sp. BR2003 | reverse complement strand
GTCCGCGACGGTGCAGATCACCGGCAACTATGTCAGCGGCCAGGATGTTCTCGGTTTCACCAACCAGAACGGCATCACCGGCTCGTTCGATGCCGCAACCGGAACGCTGACGCTGACCGGCTCCTCCAGCGTCGCGAACTACCAAACCGCGCTGGCATCGGTGACTTACATCAACACCAGCGACAATCCGTCCGGGCTTGCGCGCACCGTCACCATCACGACCAATGACGGCACGCTCGACAGCTCGCCGGTCACCGACACCATCAACGTCACCCCGGTCAACGACCCGCCCGTCGTCACCGCCGGTCACACCCTCAACTACACCGAGAACCAGGCCGCGACCGCGTTCGACCCGGCGATCATCGTGTCCGACGTCGACAATGCCACGCTGACCGGCGCGACGGTGCAGATCACCGGCAACTACGCGAACGGCCAGGACGTCCTCGCCTTTACGTCCCAGAACGGCATCACCGGCTCGTTCAATGCGGGAACCGGCATGCTGACGCTAGCAGGCACCGCCAGCGTCGCCGATTACCAGGCGGCGCTCGCCTCGGTGACCTATCAGAACACCAGCGACAACCCGTCGGGCCTGGCGCGCACCGTCACGATCATCGCAAACGACGGCACGGCGACCTCCACGCCGGTCACCGGCACCATCAATGTCACGCCGGTCAACGACCCGCCGGTCACGACCGCCGGCGGCATGCTGAACTACACCGAAAACCAGGCCGCGACCGTGATCGATGCGTCGGTCAACGTGACCGACGCCGACAGCGCCAATCTGACCGGCGCGACGGTGCAGATCACCGGCAATTTCGCCGCCGGCCAGGACGTGCTGGGCTTCGTCAACCAGAACGGCATCACCGGCTCGTACAATTCCGCGACCGGCGTGCTGACGCTGACCGGCTCCTCCAGCGTCGCCAACTACAAGGCCGCGCTCGATTCAATCACCTATTTCAACTCGAGCGACAATCCGTCCGGGGCGGATCGCACCGTCGGCTTTACGGTCACCGACGGCACCGACAGCAGCAACACCTCGACCTCGACCATCCACGTCACGCCGGTCAACGATGCGCCGGTCGTGAGCTTCGGTGCCATCACCGGCTTCTCCGAGCCGCCGAACGGCACGCCGGCCGCCAACTCGACGCCGGTCACGATCACGCCGAACCTGACGATCACGGACGCCGAAGGCAACAACCTGACCGATGCGACCTTCGTGCTGAACAATCTGAAGCCGTCGGATGCGCTGTCGATCGCAGGCCACGCCGGCAACAGCGGCGATATCGGCGGCATCCACTTCGAGATCACGAGCACCGCGGGCACCGAGACGATCAGTTTCACCGGTACCGACACACTCGCGCACTACAATGCGGCGCTGGACCTGATCCAGTTCAACAACACCAGCGAAAACCCCGACACCACCGCGCGGTCCTACAGCCTGTCCATGCACGATGACGGTGGCACCGCGAATGGCGGCAGCAACACCGGGACGGGATCGACGACAGGAAGCGTCACCGCCGTGGACGACGGACCGACCGCGTCGGTGCCGGCGGACAATTCGATCGGAACAGCGTTCTCGCACACCAACCTCGCGATTTCAGGACTTTCGGTCGCCGACATTGATGCTGCCAGCGGCAACGTCACGGCGACGATTGCCTCAAGCCATGCGAACTTGACCTTCAATACCGCCGGGCTGGCCAGCTTCACCAACAACAGCAGCCACACAGTGACGCTGACCGGGACCGTCGCGCAGGTCAACACCGCGCTGGCGACGTTGACATACAACAGCGACGACGGCTTCACCGGCTCGGATACCGTCACGCTGAACATCAACGACAACGGCAACACCGGCACCGGCGGGCCGCTCACGTCGGGCGCCCAGACCTTCCATGTCGGCGTCGTGCCGCAGGTGTTCTATATCGACAACTCGCCCACGGCGCTGGCCAACAGCGCCAATCTCGGCACCGCGGCCGACCCGTACACCTCGATCGCCGCCTACAACGCGGCGAATCCGGCCGGCTCGGGCGATTATGTCGTGCTGAGGTCCGGCACCTATACCGAGGCCAACGGCATCAATCTCGCCAACGGAGTCAACCTGGTTGGCGGCAGCCACAGCCTGACCTTCACCAATCCGGTGACCGGCGCAGTGGTAACCGCGAACACCGCGACCGGCACCGATCCGGTGATCCAGGTGACCGGCGCCGACAACGGCATCGACCTGCTCGGCACGGCCGGCCACAGCATCAGCGGCGTCAGCATCGATACCTCGGCCTCGACCGGTGTGGGCATCAGCGACGACGGCTTCAATGTCGGCACCGTCACGATGTCAGACATCGTGATCAAGACCGCCAGCGGCACCGGCATGAGCTTCACCCATGGCGGCACGATTGTCGTCACCGGCAGCAACAACACCATCACGTCGACGACCGGCACTGCCCTCGATGTCGAGCACACCAATATCGGCGCGGGCAATCTCACCTTCAAGAGCATTTCGTCGACCGGCTCGTCGGGCAATGCCGGCATCATCCTCGACACTACGGGAGCGGCCGGCGGGCTCACGATCACTGGCACGGGAATCGCCGGCTCCGGCGGCACCATCAACAACAAGACCGGGGCTGACATCCTGAGCGGCACCGACGCCGGTGGGCAGACGACGTCAGGCACCGGCGGAACCGGCATCTACCTGCACAACACCTCGAACGTGTCGCTGAGCGACATGACGCTGCATGACTTCAGCAACTTCGCGATCTACGGCAACAACGTCACCGGATTCACGTTCGCGGACGGAACCATCAGCGGCGTCAACGGCACCACCAATGCCGGTGACCGCGAGGAAAGCAGCATCCGGTTCGACAATCTGCTCGGCACCGCCTCGATCACCGGATCCGGCATCTCCGGCGGATACAATCAGAACATCGATCTCTACAACACCAGCGGCACGCTGAACCGCTTGACGATGGACAACGACACGTTCGGCCTGATCAATGCCGTCGGCGGCAACGACAATGTCCGCGCGCAGGTCTACAATTCCGCGACTGCCAACTACACGCTGACGAACAGCACGTTCGCCGGCACGCGCGCCGACTTCATCGCGATGACCGCCAACAACAATGCGTCGATGGACGCCGTTGTTCGGGGCAACACGTTCCACAACGGACAGGCCATCATTCCCGGCGGCGGCACCGCGGTCGACATCAGGAGCGGATCCGGCGGTCTCGTCTCTGCCGCGACCACCACGTTCGATATCTCGCACAACACCCTGACCGACGGCGGCGCCAACGCCTTCGACACGGTCGGCATCTTCGTGGCGAAGGGCCAGGACAACGGCACCATGTCCGGCACCATCGCCAGCAACGTTATCGGCCCGGCGAAGGTGGGATCCAACTCCGACGGCATCTTCGTCCGCGACGCCGGCGCCGGCAGCCTGACGACGCTGATCCAGAACAACACCATCACCGGGGTCGGCAACAACGGCATCCATCTCCAGAACAACGACGGCAGTTCGACCCTGAACGCCACGCTGTACGGCAACTCTGTGTCGTCTCCGACCTCCGCCAATCCGTTTGCCGCAATGCTAGTGGACAACGGCGCGACGGCGACCGACACCAGCACGACGAATGTCGTCATCGGCATGGGCGCAGGCGGCACGGGCAGCAAGAACACGCTTAACCACAACGCCAGCTATGCCACCGACGTCGAGCTGAGCAACTTCAACGCCAACACCCATCTGAACCTCTCGAGGAACGGTTCGGCATCGGGCACCGCTGCGGGCGTGATCACCGACGACAACGCCAGCGGCACGGGCGCCATCACCGTCGACACCACGGGCGGCGTCGGCACGACGACGCTGGTCAACACGCTGCCGACGCTTCCCGCGGTGGTCGCGCCGCTGCTCGCCGAAGCGGGCGGCGTTCAGGCATCGACTCCGGGCACAGGCGAGATGCACCTGACGCAGGCTGAGCTCAACTCGGTCGTGTCGGCGGCGATTGCGCAATGGGCGAGTGCGGGCGCCAGCGCGACGCAACTCGCTCTCCTGCATGCGACGACTTTCAGCGTCGCCGACCTCGCCGGCCAGATTGTCGGTCAGGAAGGTGCCGGGCATATCACGATCGATACCGATGCGGCCGCGCATGGCTGGTTCATCGACCCGACGCCATCGGACAATTTCGAGTTCGCGCACGCCATCAATGCCGCCGGCACCGATCTCTTGACCGACCCGTCGACGGCCGCGGCAGGCCATCTCGATCTCTTGACCACCGTCGTGCATGAATTGGGCCACGTGCTCGGCCTTCCCGACACCGTCTCGGCGTCCGATGCCAACAGTCTGATGTATATCGGCCTCGCCGACGGCGAGCGCCGGTTGCCAACGGCTACGGATGTAGCTCAATCCAACCTGGCATTGCAGAAGGCCATGCCGACGCAAGGCACCGTAGCCTCGCAGACGACCAATACGTCGACGGTCAACCTGACCAACCGCGACAGCTTCGACTTCTCGTCATTGACCCAGACGCAATCGCAGACCAACACAAGCCATGTGGACTTGACCAACCAGACCTTGTCCGATCTGTTCAGCGGGCATTCCAATGCCTCCACGCCATGGTGGGTTGGGCACGAGACGATTTTCGCCGCCATGGGCGGCACGCCGACCGATCATCTCCAAACCCATCACGATCTGGTTGTTTGATCGAACGTTGCGACGGCCCTACCAACGTCTGCCGAAGCGATCCGGCAGGCGTTGTTGATTTAGTGAGATCGCGTTCGTTCGTGTCGACCCCGGTGGCGAAGCTCCACGTCATCACAACGACATTTGTGCGTCACGCCTCAGAAAAATCACGAAAGCCAGACAATCGTTGAGGTTGCACTTGGTACAAAACACGCTATCGTGCATTTCGTTATCGCGTGACAGCATTTGCCTTGCATTTTCATTAACTGAGTCACTGACAAGACGGATCGTCTGGGCGGAGGATCGATGTCTCAACCATATCTCTCGGAAATCAGGATGATGTCGTTCGGCTTCCCGCCCAAGGGCTGGGCGCTCTGCAACGGTCAATTGCTGCCGATCAATCAGAACCAGGCATTGTTCTCGCTGTTTGGTACGACCTATGGCGGGAATGGCACGACGAATTTCGCGCTCCCCAATCTGCAGGGAAAAGTGCCGCTGCATATGGGACAGGGCTTCACGCAGGGGCAGACCGGCGGCGAGACGTCCCACACGCTGACAATCCCCGAGATGCCGCAGCACCCGCACACATTTCAGGGCACGACCAACAATGCCGACAACGCCGCGGTCACCGGCAATCTGATGGCGACGTCGGCCAATCTCTATACGGCCCCGAACAATCTGACGACGCTGGACCCGAGCACCGTCGCCAATGCCGGAGGTTCGCAGCCTCACGAGAACATGCAGCCCTATCTCACGGTCAGTTTCTGCATCGCTTTGCAGGGCATCTTCCCCTCCCGGAATTGAAGGACGCGCGCCATGGGCGAGCCATATGTCGGCGAGATACGCATGTTCGGCGGCAATTTTGCGCCGAACGGCTGGATGTTCTGCCAGGGACAAATCCTGGCGATCTCCCAGTACGACGTTTTGTTTAACCTGATCGGGACCACGTATGGCGGCGATGGCCAGTCGACGTTCGCTCTGCCGAACCTGCAGGGCCGCCTGCCCATGCACCAGGGCAGCAGCTTCGTCATGGGACAGAGCGCCGGCGTCGAGCAAGTGACGCTGACGACCCAGCAACTGCCCATCCACTCCCACCCGATGGCGGCATCCCTGAACAACGCGACCGGCAGCACGGTGACGGGCAACGTCGTCGGCGCCGTGGGTGCTACGCAGATTTACCGCGAGGTCCCGGCAGGTTCGGCGATGGCGAACCAGGCCTGCACATCCGTCGGCGGCAACCAGCCGCACGACAACATGCAACCTTACCTCTGCCTCAACTTCATCATTTCAATGTTCGGCGTTTACCCGAGCCAAACCTAGGACGGGACCATGTCTGACCAATTCCTGGCCGAGATCCGTATTTTTCCGTTCAACTTCGCCCCCGTCGGGTGGGCCCTCTGCAACGGCCAGCTCATGCCGATCTCGCAGAACACCGCGCTGTTCTCCCTGCTCGGCACCACCTATGGCGGTGATGGCAAGAGCACCTTTGCGTTGCCCAACATGCAGGGCAACGCGCCGATGCAGCCGGGACAAAGCTCCTTTGGCACTGTGTACGATCTTGGACAGGCCGCCGGCTCGACGACAGTGACGCTGCTGCAATCTGAAATGCCCCTGCACAACCACGGGGTCCTGGGCAATATCAATCCGTCGAACCTCGCCACGCCCAGCACGGTGCGGTCGCTTGCACGCGCAAATCCGGGTCAGGCCTACACGGCGACGTTGACGAACATTTCGCCGTTTTCGGCCATCAGTTCGATCATGCCGATCGGCGGCAGCCAGCCCCACAACAACATGATGCCCTATCTCACCCTGAGTTTCTGCATCGCGCTTCAGGGCATTTACCCGACGCGGCCATGACGGATGGTTTGCGCACGGATATTGTTCCCGCTGCGTTTGAGTGGACACGCGCAGCGGATGCCGGCCTGACGTTTCGCCATATTGCCGACGGCGATTTGGCCTTCCTTGCGCGGCTCTATGCCTCGACCCGAACCGACGAACTGGCCTTGACGCCGTGGAGCGCCGAACAGAAGGCTGCTTTCCTGGCGATGCAGTTCCAGGCCCAGCATAGGCACTACCAGCAGTATTATCCGACGGCTGACTGGCTGGTGACGATGCGCGGCGGCGAGGATATCGGCCGTCTCTATATCGAGCGCTGGCCGGGCGAGCATTGCGTCATCGATATCGCCTTCCTGCCCGAACATCGCGCATCGGGTCTCGGCGGCGCGCTGATGCGCGACGTGCTCGACGAGGCCGCCCGCGCCGGCAAGGCCGTCTCGATCCACGTGGAGAAATTCAATCCCGCGATGCGGCTCTACCGGCGGCTCGGCTTCATCACCGAGGAAGACAAGGGGGTCTACGACCTGATGCGCTGGCGGGCGGCGGCGGAAGCTTCCGACCGTCAGGTGAAGACCGCCTGATAGCCGTTGCCGTCCGCAAGCGGCCCGATCGGCACCAGGAACATCTCGATCACGCCCAGCGCGGGATGCCGCACCGGATAGATCGCCTGCGGCAGCCACGCGCCCTTCGGGCCCGTGAACAGCAGCGAAAACGCACCACCCGGCCGGCCGCTGTTGCCGGCAGGCTCGACCTTGGCGAGCCTCAGCGCCACCGCGCGATCCGCCGCCTGCATCTCGAACTCAGCATCCTGATGCGGCGTGAAGTCGTCAATGTGCAGTTTGGCGAGATCGACTGCCGATGTCATGCGCACGTCCCTGTTGCTTTCGAGGTGTAACACACGCCGCGATGTTGCCGTCAAGATTTCTGCCGGTCATCTGATTTCGACTTGAAGCTTTCACCGTCATTCCGGGGCGCCCTCTGCTTCCAGGGGGAGGCAAGTAATCGCAAGACTCGGATGCAGCGCGCCGCGAGGATGCGGATGTATGACTCACGCGAGCGCCACATATTCGATGTCGTCCCGGCCAAGCGCAGCGCGACCCGGGACCCATAACCACCGATGCCAATTGTTTAGCCAGCGCTCGGGCCACAGCTCACTTCAACAACACGACCCTGTGGTTATGGGTCCCTGCTTTCGCAGGGATGACAGCGGAATGGGCGGCGCGACCGTATCAAACCACCGGCAGGACCCTGATGACGGCCCCGATTTCCTCCGCTAACCTCGCCGCAAAGGGCCGCCAGCAAGGCGGACCGTGTTGAGGGAGGACAGGCGCGTGCATCGAGGCCGTGTCGTATTCGGCGCCATGGACGAGGTCGTGTTCGGGCGGCCCGCGCGTGAGGCCATCGTCGAGCAGCTGGACCGGCTGGGCGCCGAGCGCGCCTTTCTGATGGTGTCGGGCACGCTGAACCGCGAGACCGACGAGATCGAGAAGGTCCGCGCGGCGCTTGGGCCCCGCTGCGTCGGCACCTTCGACAAGATGCCGGCGCATACGCCGCGCGCCGCGGTCATCGCGGCGGCGCAGCAGGCGCGCGGCGCGAAAGCGGATTTGATCGTCACGATCGGCGGCGGCTCGATCACCGACGGCGCCAAGGCGGTGCAGCTTTGCCTCGCCAACAACGTCACGACGTCCGACGGCATCGAGACGATCCGCACCCATGGCGGCGTCTCGCCCGCGATGAATCCGCCGACCGTGCGCCAGATCAGCGTGCCGACCACCATCGCCGGCGGCGAGTTCTCGTCGATCGCCGGCGTCACCAACGAGGCCAAGCGGCAGAAGGAGATGCTGCGCCATCCGCTGGTGATGCCGCGCGCCACCATCCTCGATCCGGAACTGTCGGTGCACACGCCGGAATGGCTATTCCTGTCGACCGGCATCCGTGCCGTCGATCATTGCGTCGAAGGCATCTGCTCGCGCGAGGCGCATCCTTATGGCGACGCGCAAGCGCTGAAGGGGCTCGAGATGCTGGCGGCCGGCCTGCCGCGGGTGAAAGCCAACCCGAAGGATATTTCGGCGCGGATGGATTGCCAGATCGGCACCTGGCTCTCCACCGGGCCGCTCGCCTCGGGCGTGCCGATGGGCGCGAGCCACGGCATCGGCTACGTGCTCGGCGCCGAGTTCGACGTGCCGCACGGCTATACCTCGTGCGTGATGCTGCCCGCGGTGATGCGCTGGAACAAGCGCGACAATGCCGACCGGCAGGCGCTGGTCGCGGCCGCAATGGGACATGCGGGCGCGGACGCCGGCGATGTGCTCGACCGCTTCATCCGCGACCTCGGCATGCCGCGCAGCCTGCAAGAGGTGTGCGTCGGCCCCGAGCATTTCGACCGCATCGCAACGCAAGCGATGCGAACGCCCTGGGTGCCGCGCAATCCGCGCAAGATCGACGATCCATCCCAGGTACGCGAGATTCTGGAGATGGCTGCATAGAGCGTTTTCGAGCGAAGTGGGTACCGGTTGGCGTGAAGGAAACGCGCCAAAGCAAGAATCTGAAGGGGATGTGACGTTCGATGTACACCGGCAAGCATGCTTACCTGCGCCCGCTGCAACCCGCCTTCATCATGGCCGGGACCGGCGAGACCGTCACCTATCGTGAGCTCGAGGCGCGCTCCAACCGGCTCGCGCATCTGTTCCGCAAGCAGGGGCTGCGGCGGCTCGACCATTATTCGATCTTCATGGAGAACAACAACCGCTACCTCGAGGCCTGCGGCGCCGGCGAGCGCGCCGGGCTCTACTTCACCTGCGTCAACTCCTACCTTACCGCGGGCGAGCTCGCCTACATCCTGACCAACAGCCAGTCGCGGATCCTGATCACCTCGAAGCTGAAGCTCGACATCGCGCGCGAGGCGCTGAAGGAGTGCCCGCAGGTCGGGCTCTGCATCGTGGTCGACGGCGACAGCGAGAGCGAGCGCATCGTCGGGCTGCGCGAGGCCACCGCGGGCCTGCCGGCAACGCCGATCGCGGACGAATATGCCGGCACCGCGATGCTGTATTCCTCCGGCACGACCGGCCGGCCCAAGGGCATCGTGCGGCCGCTTCCGGAGCAGCCGCCGTCGCAGAACCTGCCGCTGTTCGATTTCCTGACCAAGCTCTGGCACTACCGCGAGGGCATGGTCTACCTCTCGCCGGCGCCGCTCTTTCACTCGGCGCCGCAGGCCGCGGTCAATCTCACCATCCGGATGGGCGGCACGGTCGTCATCATGGAGAGCTTCGATCCGGAGCGCTATCTGCAGCTGGTCGAAAAATGGGGCATCACCCACAGCCAGCTGGTGCCGACCATGTTCTCGCGTCTGCTGAAACTGCCCGAGGAAGTTCGCGCCCGCTACGACCTGTCGACCCTCGAGATCGCGATCCATGCCGCCGCGCCCTGCCCGGCGCTGGTCAAGGACGACATGATCAAATGGTGGGGTCCCATCATCCACGAATATTACGGCGCGACCGAGGGGCTCGGCTTCACCGCCTGCAACAGCGAGGAGTGGCTCGCGCATCGCGGCACCGTCGGCAGGGTCCTGCTCGGCGATCTGCATATCCTCGACGAGAACATGCAGCCCTGCCCGAAGGGAACGCCGGGCACCGTGTGGTTCAAGACCGCCACGCCATTCGAATATTTCAACGACCCCGCCAAGACCACCGAGGCGCGCTCGGCCGACGGCAGCATGAGCACGGTCGGCGACGTCGGCTATGTCGACGACGACAATTTTCTTTATCTCACCGATCGCGCCACCTTCATGATCATCTCCGGCGGCGTGAACATCTATCCGCAGGAATGCGAGAACCTGTTGATCACCCATCCCAAGGTCGCCGACGCCGCGGTGTTCGGCGTGCCCAATGTCGATCTCGGCGAGGAGGTGAAAGCGGTGGTGCAGCCGGTCGACGGCATCGCGCCGGGGCCGGAGCTTGCCGAGGAACTGATCGCGTTCTGCGCCAGCTCGCTGTCGCGCCAGAAAGTGCCGCGCTCGGTGGATTTCGAGGCCGAGCTGCCGCGGCTGCCGACCGGCAAACTCTACAAGCGCCTGCTGCGTGACCGCTATTGGGGCGACAAGACCTCGCGGATCGTGTGAACGGGCGATGCGTCGGGCCGGGCGAATGCAGCCGGAAGCGCCGGACAGCGTAACAAACTCGCCCGTCGCGCAGATTTCGCGCTATGCTCGGCGATCGCAAGCCAGCTTCGCCGGAGGCCGTCATGCCGTCGCCCAAGCCGCGCGAGCCGGAGCCGGTACAGGCCGGAAGGCTCGAATTCACCGCCGCCGAGATCGGTGCTCTTGCCCACCTCTATCGTGGCGAGATCTACCGCAGTACGGTCTGGCGCACCCGCCTCGACAGCTCGACCAACTGGGCGGTGGTAACGACCGGGATCGCGCTTTCGGCGACCTACAGCAGCGCGGAGGCTTCGCCCTTGCCGATGGTGCTGGTCGGCCTGCTGGTAACGGTGTTCCTGTTGTTCGAGGCGCGGCGCTACCGTTACTTCAACGTCTGGCGCGCCCGCGCACGGTTGCTCGAAACCGATTTCTACGCGCCGATGATCCGGGGCGAAGGTCCCTCGCCGAACTCGGCCTGGACCGAGCTGCTTGCTAACGACTACCGCAACCCAAGCTACCATATCAGCTATGTCCGGGCGATCGGCCGGCGGCTACGCCGAACCTATGGCTGGATTTTCGCGATCCAGGCCATCGCCTATTACGGCAAGCTCGCGATCCATCCGCTGCCATTGACCACGATGAGCGAGATCTGGGATCGCGCCTCGATCGGCCCGATTCCCGGAGCCATCGTGGTTCTGGCCGGCGTCGCATTCCACTCCAGCTGGGCGCTGTTCGCGTTCGTCACGCATCGCATCGAGATCGCCGATCGGCGCACGCGGCGCAATCTGATCGCAATGGGATGAGGCGCGAGCCGCGTTGCCGGTGGCGGGCTTTTCCCCTAACCTCACCCCAACAAGAAAAGTCAGGGAGGACTTGCCGATGGAAGTGATCCCACTGCGTCAGGGCTTTGGCGCCGAACTGCGCGGCGTCACGCTGTCGGACGTTGCCGCCAGCGATGCCGCCTATGCGGCGGTGCGCGCGGCGTTCGAGGAACATTCGGTGCTGGTGTTCCGCGGTCAGGAGGTCAGCGACGACATCCAGCTCGCCTTCTCGCGTCGATTCGGTCCGCCCGAGGTGACCAAGGTCGGCTCGATGGGCACCGGATCGCATTTCGTGATCCTCTCGACCTTCGGGCCCGACGGCAAGGTGGTTCCATCCGATCACCGGCAGCAGCTGCGCGCCAGGGCCAACCAGCTCTGGCACACCGATTCCTCCTTCAAGCGCGTGCCGGCGCTGACCTCGATCCTGTCGGCGCGCATCATTCCTGAACATGGCGGCGAGACCGAATTCGTCTCGATGCGGCTTGCCTTCGAGCGGCTCGACAAGGACATGGCGAAGCGGCTGGAGAACTCGTTCGCCTGGCACTCCTACGCGCATTCGCGCAGCAAGGTGGCCACGGGACTTGCAACAACCGAGGAAGTCGACGCGCTACCGCCGGTGTGCTGGCGCATGGTCTGGCGCAATCCCGTCAACGGCCGCGGCGCGCTCTATCTTGCCTCCCATGCCTATGGCGTCGAGGGCATGGATGCCGAGGCCGGCAAGGCGCTGATCGAGCAATTGACCGAAGCCGCGACCGCGCCCGACGTCAGCTATCTGCACCAATGGAAGCAGGGCGACGTCGTGATGTGGGACAACCGCGCCACCATGCATCGCGGCCGCCCCTGGCCGGCGCATGAAGGCCGCCTGATGATTCGCACCACGATCTCGGCGACCGAGGCCGACGGCGTCGCCAGCATGCACCTGCCCTCGCCGCAGGCGGCGGAGTGAGGATGCGCCCAATCAGCCTGTCCCGTCATCCTGAGGAGCGCGCACTTGCGCGCGTCTCGAAGGATCGACGGCCCGGCTGGTGGCCGTGCATCCTTCGAGGCTCGCTCCGCTCGCACCTCAGGATGACGGAAGAAGAAATTGTGCGACACGTCGGCGACAAACTGTCGCTGATTGCGGCCTGCTTCACGCCGTATCCATCGGCGTCGGCAACCGAATTCAAACGGAGATTCGCCGCTGCATAGCAAAACAACCCGAGTTCCCCGCAATCACAGCCATTATTCCCGATCCGTGGAAATTTTAACGTTGCGGGGTCATCCGAATTGCCAATCCCCGCGCGATCCTCGCTGGTTGCCCGACGGCCTCACCGTGGTATCGTCGATGCCAATCGGCCATTGAGACCGAAATGTGGGAGGGGACCATGCGGAGCGTGCAAGCGCTGGCCGTCGCGGTGTTGTCTGTGCTGATCATCAGCGACGTTTCACGCGCAGCCGAGCCGAAACCAGGCGGCATCTTCAGGATCTATCACCGCGACAGCCCCGGCAGCGCCTCGATCCACGAGGGCGCGACCTATTCGCTGAACGTTCCGTTCATGCCGATCTTCAACAATCTCGTCATCTTCGACCAGCACATCGCCCAGAACAGCCTCAGCACGATCAGGCCCGAGCTTGCGGAGAGCTGGGCCTGGAGCGGCGACAACAAGACGCTGACCTTCAAGCTGCGCAAGGACGTGAAATGGCACGATGGCAAGCCGTTCACCGCGGCCGATGTCAAATGCACCTTCGACATGCTGATGGGCAAGTCGCAGCAGAAGTTCCGGCAGAACCCGCGCAAGTCCTGGTACGAACAAGTCGAGGAGGTCACGACCAACGGCGACTATGAGGCGTCGTTCAAGCTGAAGCGGCCGCAGCCGGCGCTGTTGTCGCTGCTCGCCTCGGGCTATTCGCCGGTCTATCCCTGCCATGTGTCGCCGGCCGAGATGCGCACCAAGCCGGTCGGCACCGGCCCGTTCAAGTTCGTCGAGTTCAAGGCCAACGAGTCGATCAAGCTCACCAAGAACCCCGACTACTTCAAGAAGGGCCTGCCTTATCTCGACGGTATCGAGTTCACCATCATCCCGAACCGCTCGACCGCGATCCTCGGCTTCGTCTCCGGCAAGTTCGACATGACGTTCCCGACCGAGGTCTCGATCCCGCTGCTCAAGGACGTCAAGTCGCAGGCGCCCAACGCGGTCTGCGTGGTGGAACCGAATAACGTCTCCACCAACATCATCATCAATTCGACCGCGCCGCCGTTCGACAATCTCGACATCCGCCGCGCGCTGGCGCTCGCGCTCGACCGCAAGGCGTTCATCCAGATCATGTTCGAAGGCCAGGGTGACATCGGCGGCACCATGGAGCCGGCACCGGACGGGCTGTGGGCGATGCCGAAGGACATGCTGGAGCAGATCCCCGGCTACGGTCCGGACATCGAGAAGAACCGCGAGGAAGCCCGCAAGCTGATGCAGAAGGCGGGCTATGGCCCGGACAAGCACCTGCAGATCAAGGTCTCGACCCGCAACATCGCGGTCTATCGCGATCCCGCGATCATCCTGATCGACCAGATCAAGAGCATCTACATCGACGCCGAGCTCGACGTCGTCGACACCGCGCAATGGTTCCCGAAGATCGCCCGCAAGGACTACTCGCTCGGCCTCAACCTCACTGGCAATGCTGTCGACGAGCCCGACCAGTCGTTCTACGAGAACTATGCCTGCGGCTCGGAGCGGAACTACACCAATTATTGCAACAAGGAGATCGAGAAGCTGTTCGACCAGCAGTCGGAAGAGACCAACACCGACAAGCGCAAGAAGCTGGTCTGGGAGATCGACAAGAAGCTGCAGGAAGACGTCGCGCGTCCGATCATCTTCCATGCCCGCACCGGCACCTGCTGGCAGCCTTACGTGAAGAATGTCACGATCATGTCCAACAGCTCCTATAACGGCTATCGTTACGAAGACGTCTGGCTGGACAAGTAGGAAGGTACAGATCGGATGAGAGCCGGCGTGCCCAGGACTTCACCTCTCCCATCGGGAGAGGTCGCGCCGAAGGCCCGGGTGAAAGGTCACGTCCTATCGTGGGACCTGTGCCCCCTCACCCGGCGCTTCGCGCCGACCTCTCCCCGCTGGGGAGAGGTAAATACCTCGCCTATGCAAATTCTCGCAAGCATCGTTCCGTAGCACATCGGCGAAGGGAGAGAGCCAGGGTGTTTGCCTATATCGTGCGGCGGCTGTTCCTGATGCTGGTGACCCTGTTCGGGATCTCGGTCATCATCTTCGTGCTGCTGCGCGTCGTTCCCGGCAACATTGTCGACATCCTGTTCGACGCCGCGGGCTTCGTCGATCCCGCCGACAAGGCCAATCTCGAGCGCGAGCTCGGCCTGAGCCAGCCGATCGTGATCCAGTATCTGCACTGGATCGGCGGCCTGCTGCACGGCGACCTCGGCTATTCCTACGTCTCGGAGAAGCCGGCACTGGAGGAAATCCTGCCGCGGATTCCGATCACGGCGCGGCTTGCCGGACTGGCGCTATTGTTCTCCGCCTCGATCGGCATTCCGCTCGGCGTCATCAGCGCCGTCCACCAGGGCTCACGGCTCGATTATGCGCTGCGCGTCGTCAGCCTCAGCGGCCTGTCACTGCCGTCATTCTGGCTCGGCCTGCTGATCCTAATGGCCTCGGTTTCGCTGTTCGGCACCATGCCGATCTTCAATCCGAACCCGAAGACCTGGCTCGAGGCACTGGCCATCTATGCCGTGCCAGCGATGGCGGTCGGCTTCCGCAGCGCGGCGCTCACCATGCGCATCACCCGTTCCTCGATGCTTGAGATCCTGCGCCAGGACTATATCCGCACCGCGCGCGCCAAGGGCGCCTCCGAGGCCTCCGTGAACTATCACCACGCGCTGAAGAACGCGGTGCTGCCTGTCATCACCGTGATCGGCATCGAGGCCGCGTTCCTGATCGGCGGCCTGATCGTCACCGAGACCGTGTTCAACATCCCCGGCATCGCCCGCTTCCTGGTCGAAGCGCTGCGCTGGCGCGACTACCCGATCGTGCAGAACCTCGTGATGTTCATCGCCGTCGTGGTGGTGGTTGTGAACTTCATCGTCGACATGCTCTACGCGGCGATCGATCCACGTATCCGGTTTGGAGACTGATATGACAGCGTTGGTCGAAGGCCGAGCCCAACTCCTACCTCGCCTCGCTTGCGGGGAGAGGTCGGATCGCATCGCAGATGCGATCCGGGTGAGGGGGGCCCACCGCGAATCCAACTCCCACCGCGCTTGCGGAGACTCCCCGTCACCCCAACCCTCTCCACGCAAGCGGGAAGAGGGAGAGCGACGTTCTGCAACCATCAAGCGAAGAAGCTAACGCGTGGCAACGATCAATTTCGACAGCGAACTGCGACGTGCCGGGGCCAACGCCACCGGCGGCTGGGGACGGTTTGCGTTTCTCGCACAGCGCCATGTGCTCGGCACGGTCGGCCTCGTCATCATGCTGCTGTTCGTGCTGACCGCGATCTTCGCTAACGTCATCAGCCGCTATGATCCGCTCAGCGTCGATTCCGCGCACCGGCTGGCTGCGCCGTCCGCGCTGCACTGGTTCGGCACCGATTCCTTCGGCCGCGACGTCTGGAGCCGCATCATCCACGGCGCGCGGATCTCGCTTGCGGTCGGCATCGGCTCGACGACGCTCGGCGCCACGCTCGGCGTGATCGTGGGCCTCGCCTCCGGCTATCTCTCCGGCTGGGTCGACCTCGTGTTCCAGCGGGTGACCGACATCCTGCAATCGCTGCCGCTCTTGGTGCTCGCGCTCGTCATGACCGCGGCGCTCGGTCCCTCGCTGCCGAACGTGATCCTGGCAATCGCCATTCCCCTGATCCCCACGGTTGCGCGCGTGATCCGGGCCAACACGCTGGCGTTGCGCGAGCAGCCGTTCGTCGAGGCCGCCAAATCGATCGGCATGAGCGAGATGCGGATTGCGCTGCGCCACGTGCTGCCCAACACCATCGCGCCGCTGATCGTGCTCGCGACCGCGCAGCTCGGCTCGACCATCCTGACCGAGGCGTCGCTGTCGTTCCTTGGCCTCGGCATCCCCGAGCCCTATCCGTCCTGGGGACGCATGCTGTCGGAATCCGCCGCCGAATATGTCCGCACCGCGCCGTGGCTGGTGATCTTCCCCGGCATTGCGATCAGCCTTGCGGTATTCGGCACCAATCTGTTCGGCGACGCGCTGCGCGATATTCTCGATCCGAGGCAACGCGGCTGATGAGCGAGGCCAAGACGCTCGATACGGTTCTCGACGTGAAGAACCTGCAAACGGTGTTCTTCACCAACTCCGGTCTGTTCCGCGCGGTCGACGACGTCTCGTTCTCGGTCCGTCGCGGCGAGACGCTGGCGATCGTCGGCGAGTCCGGCTGCGGCAAGAGCGTCAGCGCGCTGTCGATCATGCGGCTGGTGCCCGATCCGCCCGGCCGCATCGTCGGCGGCTCGGTGACGCTCGAGGGCACCGACCTTTTGAAGCTCGACGATGCCGCGATGCGCGATATCAGAGGCAACCGCATCTCGATGATCTTCCAGGAGCCGATGACCTCGCTCAATCCGGTGATGCGGATCGGCGACCAGATCATCGAGGCGGTGCGGCTGCACCGGAAGGTGAGCAGCAAGGAGGCCTGGAAGCAGGCCGTCGACATGCTGCGGCTGGTGCGTATCCCGGAACCGGAGCGCCGCGCGCTGGAATATCCGCATCAGCTCTCCGGCGGCATGCGCCAGCGTGCCATGATCGCGATGGCGTTGGCGTGCCGGCCGGCGCTCCTGATCGCGGACGAGCCGACCACGGCGCTCGACGTCACCATCCAGGCGCAGATCCTGGCGCTGATCGTCGATCTGCAAAAGCGGCTCGGCACCGGGCTGATCCTGATCACCCACGACCTCGGCGTCGTCGCGCAAACCGCGCAGCGCGTGATCGTGATGTATGCCGGCAAAAAGGTCGAGGAGGCGACGGTCGAAGCTTTGTTCGAGACGCCGCTGCATCCCTACACGCGCGGGCTGATGGCCTCGATGCCGGCGGTGATCGCGCTCGGCGCCAAGACCGATGCGCGGCTGACCGAAATCCCCGGCATGGTGCCGTCGCTGACCAGGCTGCCGCCCGGCTGCGCCTTCGCGCCGCGCTGCAAGCTGGCGGTCGACCGCTGCCGTCAGGAATATCCGCCGCTCGACGAGATCAAGAGCAATCATTGGGCGGCGTGCTGGCGTGCCGGCGAGATAGCGGAGGCGTCATGACCGAACAACGCCCGCTCCTCGAGGTGACCGACCTCGTCAAGCACTACGCGGTGCGCGGCGGTGTGCTGCGCCGGCGGGTCGGCACTGTGCATGCGGTCGACGGCGTCAGCTTCGCGCTTGGCGCCGGCGAGACGCTCGGGCTGGTCGGCGAATCCGGCTGCGGCAAGTCGACGGTGGCGCGCACCGTGCTGCGGCTGGTCGAGCCGACCAGCGGCGCCATCAAGCTGGATGGCGAGGACATCGCGCCGCTTAGCAAGACCGCGCTGCGGCCGTACCGGCGCTCGATGCAGATCGTGTTCCAGGATCCATTCGCCTCGCTCAACCCGCGCATGACGGCCGGCGACATCGTCGGCGAGCCCCTCATTGTGCATGGCCTTGCGACCGGCGCGAAGAAGCAGGAGCGTGTCGCGGAGCTGTTCCAGCAGGTCGGCCTGCGGCCTGACCAGATGAAGAACTTTCCGCACCAGTTCTCCGGCGGCCAGCGCCAGCGCATCTGCATCGCGCGCGCGCTGTCGCTCGGTCCGCGGCTGATCGTCTGCGACGAGCCGGTCTCGGCGCTCGACGTCTCGATCCAGGCGCAGGTGATCAATCTGCTGATCGACCTGCAGCGCCAGCAGAACTTCTCCTATCTGTTCATCGCGCATGATCTCGCTGTCGTCGCCCATATCAGCCACCGCGTCGCGGTGATGTATCTCGGCCGCATTGTCGAGATCGCCGACAAACACGAGCTGTTCGCCAATCCGCGCCATCCCTACACCCAGGCGCTGCTCGCCTCGGTGCCGATCGCCGATCCGAAGGCGAAACGCACCGCCCCCCTGATTGACGGCGATGTCCCGAGCCCGATCAATCCACCTTCAGGCTGCGCCTTCCACACCCGCTGCCGCTACGCGATGGATCGCTGCAAGACCGAACGCCCGGTGCTGCAGGCGGCCGGCCCGACGCATCAGGTCGCCTGCTGGCTGAATGACGGGACGGGGCAAGGGGCCTCATAAATCAGTGTCGTCCCGACGATGGCCGGGACCGATTACCCCGAATGCCCGTTGATCTGCCAAGCTGGGGCAACAGCTTGTTCCAACAACATACAGCGGTGGTTATGGGTCCCGGCCTGCGCCGGACGACGGCGGTTAGGCGACCGCCTCGATCTCCACCACGATCTTCCCGGTCGTCACCTGCTCGCCCTCGGCGACATCGATCGACGACACCGTGCCCGCGACGCCGGCGGTGTGGACGTGCTCCATCTTCATCGCTTCCAGCGTCATCACCGGCTGGCCGGCCGCGACCTTGTCGCCCGGCTTCACCAGCACCGCGACGACCCGGCCGTTCATGGCGGCACGGACCTTGCCGTCGCCGCCGGCCGCCGTCGCGCTCTCCGGCGGCGCCAGCGTGAGATCGCGCGCGGCCAGCGTGACGCCGCGATGCAGGATATAGAGCCGATCGCCGTCGCGCAGGAATTTGGCCTGCTCCATCACCCCATCGTGGTGGAAGCGGATGCTGTCCTGGCCGAGCTCGTCGATCACGAAGCTGAAGCGATCGCCGTCGCGGATCGCGAGATAGCTGCCGTCCCGCTCGCGGACAATCTCGGTCTCCTGCACGCCGTGGCCGAGATCGATTCGCAGGCCGAGCGGGAATGTCGCTGACAGCGACCGGCCGCGCTGCCATGGCGGCGCGTGCGGGTGGGTACCGTAGAGCAGCAGCGCCGCAAGCGCGACATCGCTGCCGCGATCGGGCCGGACAGCGAGCAGCGCTTCGCGGGTGTCGCCGATGAAGGCCGTGGTCGCCTCGCCCCTAGCAAAGACCGGATGGCGCAGGCAATCGATCAGGAAGCCCTGGTTGGTGGTGACGCCGAAGGCCGTGACCTGCTCCAGGGCGGAGATCAGCTTGCCACGCGCCTCGTCGCGGGTCGCGCCGTGGCTGATGACCTTGGCAATCATCGAATCGTAGAACGGCGGAATCTCCGAGCCGGACTGCAGCGCATGCTCGACGCGGATACCATCGGGCATCTGCCACCGCGCCATCGTGCCGGATTGCGGCATGAAATCGTGCGCGGCATCCTCCGAGCAGAGCCGGACCTCGATGGCATGGCCGGAGAACTTGACGTCCTCCTGGGTCAAGCCGAGGGGCGCGCCGCTGGCGACGCGCAGCTGCAATTCGACCAGATCGAGCCCGGTGATCGCCTCGGTGACGGGATGCTCGACCTGCAGCCGCGTGTTCATCTCCATGAAGTAGAAATTGCCGGCACGATCGAGCAGGAATTCCAGCGTGCCCGCACCCTCGTAGCCGATCGCCCTGACCGCCTGCACCGCGACCGCGCCCATCCGCGCGCGCAGTTCCGGCGTCACCGCCGGCGACGGTGCCTCCTCGACCAGCTTCTGGTGCCGCCGCTGCACCGAGCAATCGCGCTCGCCGAGATGGATGGCGTTGCCATGGCGGTCGCCGAACACCTGGATCTCGATGTGGCGGGGATTGACGATCGCGCGCTCCAGAATGACGGTCGGATCGCCGAACGCACCCTGCGCCTCCGACCGCGCGCTGCGCAGCGCGTCGGGAAATGCCGCCGCATCGGTGACCAGCCGCATGCCGCGGCCGCCGCCGCCGGCGACCGCCTTGATCATCACGGGAAATCCGATCGTCCTGGCTTCCGCCAGCATCACGGCATCGCTCTGGTCGGCGCCCTGATAGCCGGGCACGCAGGGCACGCCGGCCCGCTGCATGATCTCCTTGGCGCCGGCCTTGTTGCCCATCGCAAGGATCGCTTCCGGCGACGGACCGATGAACACCAGACCCGCATCGCGGCAGGCCTGCGCAAAATCCTCGCTCTCGGCGAGGAAGCCATAGCCGGGATGCACCGCGCCGGCGCCGCTCGCCTTGGCGGCGGCGATGATCGCATCGATCTTCAGATAGGATTGCGCCGGCAGCGCCTCGCCGATCCGCACCGCCTGGTCGGCCTCGCGCACATGCAGCGCGTCGCGGTCGGCGTCCGAATAGACGGCGACGACGCCATGGCCGAGCCGCCGTGCCGATCGCATGATGCGCAGCGCAATCTCGCCGCGATTGGCGATCAGGATCTTGAAGAACGGCGTCCGCTTCACGATTGCCCCGCTCATGGCCGCGCCACCGAGAACTGCATGCGCTGCGGGCTGCGGGCCTCGGCCTCGCGGCAGATCGAAAGCACCTCTGACAGCACCGTCCGCGTGTCGCGCGGATCGATCACGCCGTCGTCGAGCACGCGGGCGCTGGTCGAGAACACGTCCATCTGGCTGTCGAACACGCCCGTGATCTGCGCTTTCATCGCGTCCAGCTTCTCCTTCTCGATCGGCTTGCCGCGCCGCGCGGCGGCGGCTTCGGTGACGATCGCCATGGTTTCGGCGGCCTGCTCGCCGCCCATCACGGCGGTCTTGGCGTTGGGCCAGGAGAAGCAGAAGCGCGGGTGGAAACCGCGGCCGCACATGCCGTAATTGCCGGCGCCGAACGAGGCGCCGCAATACAGCGTGATCTGCGGCACCGTCGCCGAGGTCACCGCCTGGATCATCTTCGAGCCGTGCTTGATCATGCCGGCCTCTTCATAGGCTCGGCCCACCATGTAGCCGGTGGTGTTGTTCATGTAGAGGATCGGGGTGCGCGACTGGCAGCAGGCCTGAATGAAATGCGTGGCCTTGTTGGCGCCGGGCACATCGAGCGGACCGTTGTTGGTGATGATGCCGATCGCTTGGCCGTGGATGCGGGCATGGCCGCAGACCGTCGCCGGACCGTAATTGGCGCCGAACTCGGTGAAGTCGGAATCGTCGATGAAGCGCGCGATCGCCTGGCGCATGTCGACGGGACGCTTGTGATCCATCGGCATGATGCCGAGCAGTTCCTCGGCGTCATAGCGCGGCGGCTTGAATGCAGCCGAGTCGCGGTCCGGACGATCCCAAGGCAGCTTGGCCATGATGTCGCGCGCGATGCGCAGTGCATCGCGGTCGTCCTCGGCGAGATAATCGCCGAGGCCCGAGATCGAGGTGTGCATCTCGGCGCCGCCGAGTTCCTCCTCGGTCGCGATCTCGCCGGTGGCGGCCTTGAGCAGAGGCGGACCGGCGAGGAAGGCGCGGGTGCGGCCGCGCACCATCACAATGTAGTCGGACAGGCCCGTCTGGTAGGCGCCGCCCGCGGTCGAGGAGCCATGGGTGACGGTGACGACGGGAAGCCCCGCCGCCGACAGCCGCGCCAGGTTGCGGAAGATGTTGCCGCCGCGGACGAAGTCCTCGACACGGTAGCGCAGCAGATTGGCGCCGGCGCTCTCGACCAGCTGCACATAGGGCAGCTTGTTCTCCAGCGCGAGTTCCTGCACCCGCAGCGTCTTGTCGAGGCCGTAGGGCTGCAATGCGCCCGCGTCGATGCCGGCATCATTGGCGCTGACCATGCAGCGGATGCCGGAGACGAACCCGATGCCGGCGACCAGTCCGCCGCCGGGCACGCTCTTGTCCGCATCCGCCACGTCGAACATGTAGCCGGCGAGCGTCGACAGTTCGAGGAAGGGCGAGCCGGGATCGAGCACCAGCGCGACGCGCTCGCGCGGCAACAGCTGGCCGCGCTTGTGGAAGCGGTCCTTTGCCGCGGCGGAGGCCGCGCGCGTTCGCTCCTCCAGGGCGCGCATCCGGGCGATCAGCGCCAGCATGCCGTCGCGATTGCCCTGGAACGCGGCGCTGCCGGTGGAAATCGTGTTCTCGATGATGGCCATCAAACTTGCTCCGTCATTCCGGGGCGATACGAGAGCATCGAACCCCAATGCGCAATTGCGCATTGTGGAATCTCTAGGTTCCGGGTTCGCGCAAATGCGCGCCCCGGAACGACGCCATTCTTGTGAGTCATCATCACGTGTTCTTTCCGTCGAAATGCCCGCCATACTGCTGCCGCAGCTCAACCTTGCGCAGCTTGCCGGTCGCGGTCATCGGCATCTCCTCGAGGATACGCACCAGCTTCGGCACCTGGAAGCCGCCGAGATGCTTTCTGCAATGCGCCTCGATGCTGGCCTCGTCGGCCACCGCGCCGGGTTTCAGCTTGACGAAGGCGGAGACCGCCTCGCCCCATTGCGGATGCGGCAGGCCGACCACAGCGGCGTTCTGCACGGCGGGATGCGCCAGCAACGTCTCCTCGATCTTGACGGAGGCAACGTTCTCGCCGCCCGACTTGATCATATCCTTCTTGCGGTCGAGGAACAGCACCTCGCCATTGCCGTCGATCAGGGCAAGATCGCCGGTATGGTGCCAGCCGAACTTGCGCGCCTCCTCGGTCGATCTGGGGTCCTTGTAGTAGCCCATCATCACATTGGGCCCGCGATGCACCAGCTCGCCGATCTCGCCGCGCGGCAGCAGGTTGCCGTTGTCGTCCATGATCGCGGTTTCGTTGACGATCAGCGATTCGCCCCAGTAATTGCCAAAGCGATCGAGCTGCACCTCCGGGCGGGACATCGTCGTCGCCGGATACATCTCGGTCTGACCGCTGGACAGGACGAAGTTCTGACAGAGATCGCCGATGGCGCGCTCGAGCAGCGGCTTGCCCATCGGCGCCATGGTGTAGATGCAGCAGCGTAGACCCGACAGGTCGTAGTCGCGCCGGCGCGGATGGTCGAGGATCGCCTGGTACATCAAGGACAGGCCGACGAACACGGTGAGCCTATCGCGGACGATCGCCTCCATGCAGGCGACCGGATCGAAGCCGCGCATCAGCGCCATGCGGCCGCCGACCGAGAGATAGCTGAGCAGCAGCACGTGGCCGGCGCAGTGGAACAGCGGAAACTGTCCCGTGATCCCGTCAGCGCGCGAGAGCTGCATCTCGATGCAGTTGCTCATCACGGCCATCACGACGGCAAGGTGGCAATGCATCGCGCCCTTCGGCCGCGAGGTCGTACCTGACGTATAGATGATCATCGCGAGGTCGCGGTCGTTGATCTCGATGTCAGGCTCGATATCGGACTGCCCCTCCAGCAGATCGTTGAACTCCTGCAATCCGGTCTTGCCGGCATGGCCGGTCAGGTCGATCGCAATCATCTCCATGCCGCGCGCTTCCAGCGCGGCGCGGCGGTCAGCCTGGGCATGAAGGGCGTCGTCGATGACGGCGAAACGCACCTCGGCATGGCCGAGGATGTAGTCCATGTCAGACGGTCCGAGCATGGTGTTGATGGGCACCCAGACCAGGCCGGCGCGGTGAATGCCGAACAGCGCTTTGACGAATTCGACGGAATTGTTGCAGATGGTGGAAATCTTCTCGCCCGGCTTCAGCCCGCGCTGCACCAGATGATTGGCGAAGCGATTGGCGTCACGCTCGAGCTCGGTGAAGGTGACCTGCCGGCCGCCGTCGGTCAACGCGACGCGATCCGGAAACCGCCGCGCGGCGCGCTTCAGGAGATCGCCGATCGCGACCCGCCCGATGCGGCCCGGCCCGGTGACACCGCCGGTTGCTGCGAGATTGTGCATGTATGTTGTCTCCCTGCTCCGTCATTCCGGGATGCGCGAAGCGCAGACCCGGAATCCAGAGATGTGGCGCGAGATTCCGGGTTCACGCTTCGCGTGCCCCGGAATGACGGTCAGCGCCTGACCCCGAAAATCTGCCGCGCCTCGGCCGGGCTTGCAATCTCGCGGCCGGCGCGGCGCGCGCAGGCGGCGAGCCCTTCGACGAGCTGCCCATTCGACGTCACCTTGGTGCCGTCGCCGAGATAGAACGTATCCTCGAGCCCGCTGCGCAGATGGCCGCCGAGATCGGCGGCGCGCTGATGCAGCGGCCAGATCTCGGCGCGGCCGATCGCGGTGACCTGCCAATGCGCCTCCGGCGCCTTCAGCTTCAACAGGATCGGCAACAGCTCCGGATCGGCCGGCATGCCCGAGGCGACGCCCATCACGAAATTGTATTCGAGCGGGCCGGAATACATCCCGGTCTGCCGGTACATGCCGACGCAGCGCACGATGCCGACATCGAAGCATTCGAATTCGGGAATGGTGCCGACCGCTTTCATCACGTCGAGATAGTCCTGCACCTTCTCGACCGCGTTATCGAACATCATCGGCGGCCAGGCCCAGGTGTTGTCGGCCTTCACCTTGAGATAGTTCAGCGAGCCGGCATTGCAGGCCGCGATCTCTGGCCGGGTCTCGCGCACGCAATCGAGCGCGCCCTGGTAGTTCGGGCCTGACGTGCCGGTGGTGTGGTTGATGATCACGCCGGGGCAGGCTTCGCGGATCGCCTGCTGGATCTCCTTGCTGACACCGACCTCCCACGACGGCAGATGGCCTTTGTTCGGCTCCTGCTGCCGCAGATGGATGTGCATGATGCTGGCGCCGGCGTTGAACGCGGCCTTGGCCTCGCGCGCCATCTGCTCCGGCGTCACCGGAACGTTGTGCTGCTTCGGGTCGGTAAGCACGCCGTTCAGCGCGCAGGTGATGACGGCCTTGTCGCTCATGGGTCTCTTGTCCGCTTTGCAGCGCCCATGCGCTGCTGATTTTGCCATGATGAGAAATTTGCCTTCGCGCCATCTTGCGTTGACTGGCTAAGTGGATGCGCTCACGACACAATCCGCCGCCAGCCGGTTAACACAAGACGCGACGCCCGCGTGACGGATAGCCTTGCTGTAAGCAGAAGCGGCGCAACAAGCCGGCATCACGGGGAGAAAGTCATGATCTCGATCAACAGGCGCGCATGGCTTACCGGCGCGGCCGGCGTGGGGCTTGCCGCAGTCGCAGGCGTCCGAGCTTCACTTGCCGAGGACACGCCCGGCGTCACCGCGACCGAGATCAGGATCGGCAGCACCACCTCCCTGAGCGGCCCGGTATCCGCGCTCGGCGTGCAGGCGCGCTGCCAGGAAGCCTATTTCAAGATGCTGAACGAGCAGGGCGGCATCGCCGGCCGGCAGATCAAGTACATCTATTACGACGACGCGTTCAATCCGGCGAAGACGGTCGAGCAAGTGCGCCGCCTGATCGAAAGCGACAATGTCGCCTTCCTGTTCAACATGCTCGGCACCGCGCCGAACTCGTCGGTCGTCAAATACATCAACGCCGCCAAGGTGCCGCATCTGTTCCTGTCGGTGAACGGCGACAAATGGGGCGACTACAAGACCTATCCCTGGACCATGGGCTTTGCGCCGAGCGCGCGGACCGAGGCGCAGGTGTTCGTCAAATACGCGCTGAGCCAGAACAAGAACGCGAAGTTCGCGGTGCTCTACCAGAACGACGACCTCGGCAAGGATTTCGTCGCCGGGGCCAAGGACGTGCTCGGCGAGCGGTTCGCGACCGCAGCCGTGGTGGCCTCGCACGAGGTCACCGATCCCACGATCGATTCCCAGATCGTGGCGCTGCGCGGCGCCAATCCCGATGTGCTGATCTCGGGCACCACGGCAAAGTTCTGCGCGCAGTCGATTCGCAAGATTTATGAGCTCGGCTGGAAGCCGATGCACTTCATCGCTAGCGGCGCCGCCTCGATCTCATCGACCATTGCGCCTGTCGGCCTCGACAAGTCGCAGGGCACGATCTCGTCGGCCTATGTGAAGGACGTCGCCGACCCGGCCTGGGCCAACGATCCCGGCGTGAAGAACTTCCTCGCCTTCATGGAAAAGTACTTCCCCGACGGCAATCCGAAGGAGGGCTACAACCTCTACGCCTACACGGTGGCGCAGGTCTTGAAGATCGTGCTCGAGCAATGCAAGGGCAATTTCAGCCGCGACAACATCATGGCGCAGGCCAACAACCTGAAGGACATCGAGGTGCCGACACTGTTGCCCGGCATCCGCGTCAACACCAGCCCGACCAATCATCACCCGCTGCAGCAGCTTCAGCTGCAACGGATCGAAGGACCCGGCTGGCTGCGGTTCGGCGAGGTGATCCAGGGCGCGAATTTCTGAATGGAGAAGAATCCCAGGTGTCGTCCGGGCTTTCGCCAGGACGACGGATCGTTACGTCAATGCGCGCTCGCTTGCCGCCTGTCCGGTGCGATAGATCGCAAGGTCCCGCGAGCCGGAGAAGATCGCGCGCGGCTTCAAGCCATAGAAGCGACGAATCGAGTGACTGAAATGCGTCGAGTCGGGATAGCCGATATCCTGCGCGAGATGCGCGAGGTTGATGTCCTGGTTGGCGAAGTGCAGCAGATGCCGCGCGCGCTTCCAGGCGCGGAAGGAGCGGAACGAGATCCCGGTCTCCTCCTTGAACAGATGCAGGAAGCGCGAGGGCGATAGCCCGGCCTCGGCGGCGCAGCCTGCCGCGGTCACCGGCTCGCCGGAGAACTGCCCGATGCGGCCGATCGCGCGCACGACACGCGGATCGAGCACACGCTGCGGCAGCGCGTCACCGAAGCACATGGTATCGAACTCGGCATTCGCGATCGCATCGCGGTGTTGCATCTCGGCGAGCGTCGCATAGGCGTTGCGAATCCGGTTCGCGAACAGATGAGAGTCCGGTCCTTGCAAACGGCGGGCGACCGCCTCAAGCGTGCCGTCGGGCACGCTCTCCGGCTCGATCGCGACGCAGATCGCCGAGCGATATTCGCTGGTGATGGTGTGGCGCAGGTTCGGCATCGTCACCGCGAGCTCGCCATGCGACTCGCGGCCGTCGCTGGTCGACAGATGCAGCCCGTCGCGGATCGCGACATAGACATGGAATGCGCCGGGGCAGCGCTCGCGCGGGCGTCCGAGCAGCCCGGCATAGAACACCCGTTCCGGCGTAATCAGCATCCGGTGACCGGATTGCTGGCTGGAGCTCTGGCACTTCGCGTCCACGATCGCGTCCATGGCGGTTCCTCCTCGCGCGGCTCTTTGGGCCGCTGCGGCGGAGCTACCATAACGCAAATTCGCAAACTGTCACCGACGCGAAGAGTCGTCATTCCGGGGCGATGCGACGCATCGAACCAGGAATCTCGAGGTTCCGGGTTCAATGCTGCGCATTGCCCCGGAACGACGGAAAATCTACGGCCGCGCCCGCGGCGCAACGTTCTGTTCCTGCCCGGCTTTTTGCTCCGCCGCCACCGCGCGCTGGTAGCCGTCGCGCTGCTGTAGCCGCACCCAATAGGCCGCGACATTCGGCCCGAAATCCTTGGCGAGGCCGATATTGCTGGCAAGCCGCAGCGCGTAGCCGTTCGTGATGTCGGCCGCCGTGAAGCGTTCCGCGCAGAGGAATTCCGACTTCGCGGCGGCAGCTTCCACCGCGCGCAGCCGGCCCAGGAACCACTTTGCATAATCGCCCGAGACCTGCGGGTTGCGCCGCTCCTCCGGTTCGAGTTGGCTGTAGCGGAGCACCAGCGTCTGCGGAAAGGTCAGCGTCGCGTCGGAAAAATACATCCAGTTCAGGAACGCGCCATAAGCCGGCTCGTCGACGCCGACGATCAGCGGCGTCGGACCGTATTTGGTGCCGAGGTAATGGCAGATGCCTGACGACTCCGTCATCCTGGTCTCGCCATCGATCATGAACGGGATGGTGCCGAGCGGATTGATGCCCAGATATTCCTTGGCGAACACCCGTGGCGGGAACGGCAGCATCTTCAGCTCATAGGCAAGCCCGAGCTCCTCCAGCATCCACAGCGGACGGAACGAGCGCGCGGCGTCGCAGTGATAGAGCGTGATCATCAGGCGTTTCCCTTTTGCTTCATGCCGGGCAGCGTGCCCATCATCTTGCACAATACCATCAGCATCACCTCGTCGGCACCGCCGCCGATCGAGGTCAGGCGGCTGTCGCGATAGGCGCGGCTGACCGGCGTCTCGTTGGTGAAACCCATGCCGCCCCAATATTGCAGGCAGGCATCGGTGAGCTCGCGGCCGAGCCGGCCGGCCTTCAGCTTGGCCATGGTCGCGAGCCGGGTCACGTCCTCGCCGGCCACCAGCGCCTCGCCGGCACGATAGATCAGTGAGCGCAGCAGCTCGACCTCGGTCTGCATCTCCGCGAGCTTGAAGTGCACCACCTGATTGTCGAGGATCGAGCCGCCGAACGCCTTGCGGCCCCGGGTGTAGTCGATGGTCTCGTTGATGATGAATTCATGCGCCTTCAGGCAGGCCGCCGCACCCCACAGCCGCTCCTCCTGGAACTGGATCATCTGGTAGGTGAAGCCCTGGCCCTCCTCGCCGATCCGGTTGCGCTTGGGGACCCGGACATTGTCAAAGAAGATCTGCGCGGTGTCGGAGGAGCGCATGCCGAGCTTGTCGAGCTTGCGCGCGACCTGCACACCCTGGGTCTTCATGGGCACGCAGATCAGCGACTTGTTGCGGTGGACCTGACCGTCGCTGGTGTTGGCGAGCAGGCAGATCCAGTCGGCCTGGGTGCCGTTGGTGATCCACATCTTGCCGCCATTGATGACGTAGTCGTCGCCGTCGGAGCGGGCATGGGTCTTGATCGAGGCGACATCGGAGCCGGCACCGGGCTCGGAGACGCCGATGCACGCAACCTGGTCGCCGGCGATCGCGGGCACCAGGAATTCGCGCCGCACCTCGTCGGAGCCGAACCGCGCCAGCGCCGGCGTCGCCATGTCGGTCTGGACCCCGATCGCCATCGGCACGCCGCCGCAGGTGATCGCGCCGAGCTCCTCGGCCATCATCAGCGCGTAGGAATAATCCAGCCCCTGGCCGCCGAACTCGACCGGCTTGTTGAGACCGAGGAAGCCGAGATTGCCGAGCTTCTTGAACAGCTCATGCGCCGGGAAGATGTCGGCCTTCTCCCATTCGTCGACATGAGGGTTGATCTCGGCCGCGATGAACTTTTGTAGAGCGCGGCGTGGTTCGTCGTGGTCGGCGGTGAAGAGCATGTTCTCGAACTATCCTTTGTCATTCCGGGGCGATGCGAAGCATCGAACCCGGAATCTCGATCCACTACCTCTGGATTCCGGGTTCGCGCTGGCGCGCGTCCCGGAATGACTTTTCCTTCTCACCTCCCCCTGAAAAAGGGAGGTCGGCACGCCCGGCAACGCCGAGCGGGCCGGGTGGGGTCAGACCGGCAGTCGAGCGCGCGGCATGACCCCCACCCTGCCTCCCCCTTTCAGGGGGAGGGTGCGTACCGCGGCTCACTCATAGCCCCATCTGCCGCGACGCGAGATCCTTCATGATCTCCTCGGTGCCGCCGCCGATTGCGTTGACCTTGACCTCGCGGTAGACGCGCTCGACCTTGACGCCGCGCATGAAGCCGGCGCCGCCGAAGATCTGCACCGCCTCGGAGGCGCAGTGCGCCATGGTCTGGGTCGCCTGGTTCTTCATCATGCAGATCTCGGCGACCGGGCTTTCGCCCTGGCCGAGCCGCCACGCCAGCATCTCCAGCATCGCCTGCGAGGCTGCCACCTTCTGCGCCATGTCGACGATCTTGTGCCTGATCACCTGATGCTGGGCGATCGGCTTGCCGAACGTCTTGCGTTCCTTGGCATAGGCGACCGCCTCGTCGAGGCAGACGCGCGCATAGGCGGTGCAGCTCGCCGCCATGCCCATGCGCTCGCTGTTGAAGTTCTGCATGATGATCTTGAAGCCCTGGCCCTCCTCGCCGATCAGGTTCTCGACCGGCACGCGGCATTCGTCGAAATGAAGTGTCGCGGTATCCGACGCCCACCAGCCCATCTTCTTCAGCTTGGTGCGGGAGAGGCCCGGCGTATTGCCTTCGATCAGCAGCAGGCTGACCCCGCCGGGGCCCTCGCCGCCGGTACGCACCGCAACCGTCAGATAGTCGGCCCGCATGCCCGAGGTGATGAAGGTCTTCTCGCCGGAGACGACGTAATGATCGCCGTCGCGCCGCGCCTTGGTGCGCAGGTTCGCGACATCGGAGCCGCCGCTTGGCTCGGTGATCGCGAGCGCGGAGATCTTCTTGCCGGCAAGCACCTCCGGCAGCACCCGCGCCTTGACCTCGGGCCGTGCGGCGCGGGCGATCGGCGGCGAGCCGATGGTGTGGCTCATCAGGCTCGAGGAGACGCCGCCGGCACCGGCCCGCGCCAGCTCCTGCGAAGCCACGATCTTCATGAACTGGTCGGCGGCGATACCGCCATACTCTTCCGGGAAGCCGAGGCCGAGCAGCCCGATCGCGGATGCCGTGGCATAGAGCTCGCGCGGAAACTCGCCGTCTTCGTCCCATTGATGGGCATAAGGCTCGATTTCCCTGGCAACAAAGCGCCGCATCACCTCGCGAAAGGCCTCATGCTCGCCGGTGTAGAACGGGTTTGCCATCCGCATGCTCCGTTGATTCTTCCCTTCGACGATGTCCGGATTTTTCCCGGTTCACTTGCGTCGAGTGGCTGCCATCGGTGCCGGCGTCCGGTCCGACGACCTGCCAGCCACTAAACGCAAGACAGTATCCTAATACGCCGCCTCCACTGCCAATTCATGGCATCAATTGAGCCAGGAACAGGCGGCGCAAGACTGCCGTTCCGGAGGAGGGAAATTTGCCGGTTCGTTATTACGACTGGATCGCGCATCATCGCCGGCGCACGCCGGACAAGATGGCGCTTGTCGATCTCGCCAGCGGACGCCGCTTCAGCTATGCGGAGCTCGACGCCCGCGTGTCGCGGCTCGCCGCCTGGCTGCGCGACGGGCTGAAGGTCGCCCGCGGCGACCGCGTCGCGGTGCTGGCGCTGAACACGACGGATACGCTGGAAGTGCAGTTCGCCTGCTTCCGGATCGGCGCGATCTTCCTGCCGCTCAACACCCGTCTCACCGTTCCCGAACTGCGCTACATCACCGGCGACGCCGCGCCTGTCGTGATGATCCACGACGACGACCTCGCCGAGACCGCGCTTGCGGTGGCAAAGCTCTGCAATGTCGCTGCGACCGTGAGGCTCGGCCCGGGCGGCGCCTATGAGGCCGGCATTGCGGCAGCCGCGCCGCTCGAACGGTTCGAGGAGGTCATGCTCGACGACATCTCGACCATCATGTACACCTCGGGGACGACGGGCCAGCCCAAGGGCGCGATCATCACGCATGGGATGACGTTCTGGAATTGCGTCAATCTCGGCGGCCCCGCCTACATCTCGCCGGCCTCGGTGCTGCTCACGGTGCTGCCGCTGTTCCACACCGGCGGACTGAATTGCTACACCAACCCGGTGCTGCATGCCGGCGGCACCGTGCTGATCATGCGCGCCTTCGATCCCGGCGAGGCGCTGAAGCTGATCGGCGATCCCTTGCAGGGCATCAACGTGTTCTTCGGCGTGCCCGCGATCTACCAGTTCATGGCGCAGCATCCGGCCTTCGCGTCAGCGGATTTCAGCCGCCTCGTCATCGGCGGCGTCGGCGGCGCGCCGATGCCGGTGCCGTTGCTCAAGACCTGGGAGGCGCGCGGCGTCGCGCTGCAGCAGGGCTACGGTATGACCGAGACCTCGCCGGCGGTGATGGTGCTCGACCGCGAGGACGCCGCGCGCAAGGCCGGCTCCTCCGGGAAGCCGGTGCTGCACACCGAGGTCCGCATCGTGCGGCCCGACGGCAGCGACGCCGCGGTCGGCGAGCTCGGCGAACTCTGGGTCAAGGGCCCGAACATCACACCGGGCTACTGGAACAGGCCGGACGCCAACGCCTCCTCCTTCACCGACGGCTGGCTGCACACCGGCGACGCCACGCGGATCGACGAGGAAGGCTTCTACTACATCGTCGACCGCTGGAAGGACATGTACATCTCGGGCGGCGAGAACGTCTATCCGGCCGAGGTCGAGAGCGTGCTGCATCAACTGGCCGCTGTCGCCGAGGCCGCTGTGATCGGCATTCCCGACGAGCAATGGGGCGAAGTCGGCATGGCGATCATTGCCGTGAAGCCAAGCCATTCGCTGACCCCGGCCGAGGTCCACGCGCATTGCCAGGCCAATCTGGCGCGGTTCAAGTGCCCGCGCCTGATCGAATTCATCGAGGTCCTGCCGCGAAACGCGACAGGCAAAATTCATAAGCCGACACTCCGGCAACAATTCAGCCGGCCGAAGCCAACCGATACTGCGGCGTGAGCCAGATGCGCGCCGCGCGTTCCGGAATTCGCCGCGACAAGGATTACCCCGTTGCCGTCTGCCGGGATCGGCTGCGGGTTCGTTGCGTAAGTCCCCAACCAAGATCAATCGAGGAAATTGCCTTTATGAAAACAACAACACTGCCGCTGCTGGCAGCCGCCACGGCACTCTGCCTGCTCTCCACCCAGGCCGCCTTTGCTCAAAAGAAATATGATACCGGCGCCTCCGACACCGAGATCAAGATCGGCAATGTCGAGGCCTATAGCGGTCCTGCCTCCGCCTACGGCGTCATCGGCAAGACCGAAGAAGCCTATTTCAAGATGATCAACGACCAGGGCGGCATCAACGGCCGCAAGATCAACTGGATCTCCTATGACGACGGCTACTCGCCGCCGAAGACCGTGGAGCAGATCCGCAAGCTGATCGAGAGCGACGAAGTGTTCCTGGTGTTCAACGCGCTGGGCACGCCGACCCAGACCGCGGTACAGAAGTATCACAACGCCAAGAAGGTGCCGCAGCTCTTCCTCGCCACCGGCGCCAGCAAGTGGAACGATCCGAAGGATTTCCGTTGGACCATGAGTTTCCAGCCGAGCTATCGCGTCGAGGCGCGGATCTTCGGCAAGTACATCCTGAAGGCCAAGCCGGACGCCAAGGTCGCGATCTTCTATGCCAATGACGATTTCGGCAAGGACTACCTGGTCGGCTTGAAGGAGATTCTCGAAAAGTCGAGCGTCAAGATCGTCGCCGAAGAGAGCTACGAGACCACCGAACCGTCGATCGACTCCCACATCGTCAAGCTGAAGGACACTGGCGCCGACGTATTCGTCAACATCTCGACGCCGAAATTCGCGGCGCAGGCCATCAAGAAGATCGCCGAGCTCAACTGGAAGCCGATGCAGGTGATGACCGACGTCTCGATCTCGATCGGCGCGGTCATGAAACCCGCCGGGCTCGAGGCCTCGGAAGGCGTGCTGTCGGCAGGCTATTTGAAGGACGCGTCCGATCCGCAATGGAAAAATGACGAGGGCATGAAGAAGTTCATGGCCTTCGCCGAGAAGTACATGCCGGGCGCCAATCTCGCCGACGCCAATCTGGTCTATGGTTACGCTGCGGCGCAAACCATGGTGCAGGTGCTGAAGCAGGCCGGCGACAACCTGACGCGTGAGAACGTGATGAAGCAGGCCGCCAGCCTGAAGGACTTCACGCCCGATACGCTGATCCCCGGCATCCGGATCAACACCAGCGCGACCGACTTCGCTCCGGTCGAGCAGCTCAAGATGATGCAGTTCAAGAATGGGCAGTGGGAGCTGTTCGGCGACATCATCAGCGCCGAGACCGGCGGCTAGCGCCAGCCGCTCGAGCAAATGCTATCGCGAAGCCGCCCGTCCGGGCGGCTTCGTCGTTTCGGGAGCACTCTCACCGTCATCCCGGCAAGAAGATCGCGAACGGCTCGTCGATCGTCCGACGCAGATGCTCGCGATAGGCGGCGTAGTTCGCGTCATCCGCCGACACCCGGCCGAGGCTCGGCTTGGGCACGTTCTTCACCGGCAGGAACGCGATCGGCGCGGCGACCGGCGTCAGCAGCGAGCCGCGGCCGGCGAGCAAGGTCGTGATGATGCCGTACATCTCGCCGGAATTGCGCGGGCGCGACACCGTGATCACGCGATGCTGGCCGTGTCGGTTGGTCACGAGGTAGACGAAGCCGGATTCATTAGGCACCGCCACCTCGCCATACTGGGTGTAATCGGCATCCTGCCTCTCGCCCTCGCGAAAGCCGAGCGATGACGCCGCTTCGTCCCAGGCGATTTCGGTGCGATAGGCGTAGAGCGCGCCCTGTTCGCCGAAGGACGGACGCACCGTGATGTAGGTGCCCTCGATCCGCGCCACCGCGCGGCGGGAATAGGATCCGAGGCTGTCGGGCGCGATCCCGCCATTGGCGGGTGCGGCCATCGTGATCGTCTCCGGCAGCTTGCGCAGGGACACACCCAGCGCCTGCTCCAGCCGCACGGTGGTTGCCAGCGTGAACGGGCGGCGGCCGCCGAGCACCTTCTCCAGCGTCGAGAGGCTGAGCTTGGCCTGCTCGGCCAGTGTCTGCCGCGAGATGCGACGGCGCGCGATTTCCTCGCGAATGGTCTCCGCGACCTGCCGGCTCTGCTCGGCGGACAGCTGCTTGTCAGGCGTCGACATCGTATTCCTGCGCGGGTTCCCCATGAATCTACGCAGTCTAGCAGACCGGACAATCCATCACAAAACCGCACAAACCCGCATCCCGCGACGGCGGGCCGCGCCGGACGGCGGCCAATCATTGCCGATCATTCTGCTCGCGCCAAAACCACCGTTCTCCATGATCGCGAGGCAGCGAAAGCCTCGCTCGGGAGTGACGAAAATGACGATTTACGATGCATGTGAGAGCAGCCCGCGGATCCGCCTGTCGCGCAGGATGCGCATTGCGCTGTTCTTCCTGGTGGAAGGTGTGGCCGCGCTGGTGATCGGCTTTGCGGCCTTATTCGTGAGTTTCGATCCGGTGTGGTCGGCCGAACTGCCGCAACAGGCGGTGCTGCGGCCAAGCGATGCGCGCTCCGGCTCACTGCTGTTCAAGACCGACGACGGCTACAGGGACGCACTCAGGCTCGGCATTGACGTCGACCTCACGGTATCCGGCCCGACGGTCCGCGCCCGCGTCACGCAGATCTTCCGCAACCCGACCAAGGACTGGGTGGAGGCGACCTATGTCTATCCGCTGCCGGCGGGCGGCGCGGTCGACACGCTGAAGATGGTGGTCGGCGACCGCGTCGTGGTCGGCGACATCAAGGAGCGGCAGCAGGCTCGCGCCATCTATGAGCAGGCCAAGCAGAACGGCCAAAAGGCCGCGCTCACCGAACAGGAGCGGCCCAACATCTTCACCAATTCGGTCGCCAATATCGGCCCCGGCGAAACCGTGCTGGTGCAGATCGAGTATCAGGAGCCGGTGCAGCAGAACGGCAGCGAATTCTCGCTGCGGGTGCCGATGGTGGTCGGCCCGCGCTACAATCCGCGCCCGGTGATGCAGACCGTCGACCTTCGCGCCGACGGCAACGGCTGGGGCGCCACGTCAACCGATCCCGTGCCGGACCGCGACCGCATTGCGTCGCAAGTGCTCGATCCGGCGGAGAATGCGCCGGTCAATCCAACCAACGTCACGGTGCACCTCAACGCCGGCTTCCCGCTCGGCGAGGTGAAGAGTCATTTCCACCAGGTCAGGATCGAGAGCCCCGACAGCACCACGCGCATCGTCAAGTTCGCCAAAGGCCCGGTGCCGGCCGATCGTGATTTCGAGCTGACCTGGAAGCCGGCCGCCGAGAAGGCGCCGTCGGTCGGGCTGTTCCGCGAGCATGTCGGCAATTCCGACTATCTGCTCGCCTTCGTCACCCCGCCGTCGGTCGAGCAGGCGCAGCAGAAGCCGTTGCCACGTGAGGTGATCTTCGTGATCGACAATTCCGGCTCGATGGGCGGCACCTCGATCATCCAGGCCAAGGCGAGCCTGACTTACGCGCTCGGTCGCCTGCAGCCGATCGATCGCTTCAACGTGATCCGGTTCGACGACACCATGGACACGCTGTTCCCGACACCGGTCGCGGCAAACAGCGCCAATATCGGCAACGCGACGGCGTTCGTCAGCGCGCTGCAGGCCCGCGGCGGCACCGAGATGGTGCCGGCGATGCGCGCGGCGCTGTCAGACACCAACCACGACGACGCCAATTACGTCCGCCAGGTCGTATTCCTGACCGACGGCGCGATCGGCAACGAGCAGCAATTGTTCGAGACCATCAGCGCACTGCGCGGCCGCTCGCGCGTGTTCATGGTCGGGATCGGCTCGGCGCCGAATACCTATCTGATGACGCGCGCTGCCGAGCTCGGCCGCGGCACCTTCACCCATATCGGCTCGGTCGAGCAGGTCGACGAACGCATGCGCGGCCTGTTCGCCAAGCTCGAGAACCCGGCGGTGACGAACCTCTCGGCGAAATTCTCGGAGGCGACGGCCGACCTGACGCCGTCGGCACCGCCCGACGTCTATCGCGACGAGCCGCTGGTGCTGGCCGCCAGGCTCGACAAGCTGACCGGCTCGGTCGAGATCAAGGGCCGCATCGGCGACCGTCCGTGGAGCGTGACGCTGCCGCTCGCGAATGCAGCTGAAGGCAAGGGCCTGTCGAAACTGTGGGCGCGCCGCAAGATCGCCGATGCCGAGGTGGCGCGCACCACGCGACAGGAGAGCCCCGAGGACGCCGACAAGACCATCCTCGCACTGGCGCTGGAGCATCAGCTCGTGACGCGGCTGACCAGCCTTGTCGCGGTCGACAAGACGCCGAGCCGCCCCGAAGGCGAGCCGCTGAAGTTGAGCGAACTCCCGCTCAACCTGCCCGCCGGCTGGGATTTCGCGAAGCTGTTCGGCGAGCGCCCGAGTCTGCCGGCCGTCCCGGGCGAGCGGCGCGCCGTCGGTGGCGACGGCAAGGTGCAGCTCGCTGCGCTGAAGCGGTCACCGGTTGCAACGCAAGCTCCCGGCACGATCCAGCTGCCGAAGACCGCGACCGATGCGGAGCTGAAGATGATCGCGGGCGTGATCCTGCTCACGGTCAGCCTTCTCCTCCTGGTGTTCAGCCGGCGTCAGACGTCGCCCCAATGACGTCGGATGAAAGGAGGAGGTGCCCCCCAACCTCCTCCTTCAAGAGCGCGCGCGGCCTTCCACCCGTCCCCCAAGGGCCGCGCGCGCAGCTTTCCAACTATCGCGTCATTCCGGGATGGTCCGAAGGACCAGACCCGGAATCTCGAGATTCCGGGTTCGATGCTGCGCATCGCCTCAGAACGACATCAGAGGCTCAACATGCCCCGCTTCATTCCACCCCTCGCCTTCGCCCTCATCGGCCTGATCCTGTTCGGCCAGGGCACCTATATCCACGCCAAGGCGCTGCTCGCGCAGGTGCTGCTGGAGCGCGCCTTCGCACAGAGCATCGCGACCGGCCAGCCGGTGAAGCCGTGGAGCTGGGCCGATACCTGGCCGGTGGCGCGGATCGAGGTGAAGCGCCTGCACGCGTCCGCGATTGCGCTTGCCGGCAGCAGCGGCCAGGCGCTGGCGTTCGGCCCCGGCCATGTCGAACAGACCGTCGATCCCGGCGAGCGGGGCGTGGCGGTCTATTCCGCGCACCGCGACACGCATTTTCGCTTTCTCAGGGATGTCACAATCGGTGACGAGATCGACGTCACACGAAGCGACGGCAAGATGTTTCGCTATCGGGCTGATCGCAGCTCGGTGGTCCGCTTCGATCAATCGGGGGTCGATCCGAATACTGACCGACATGAACTTGTGCTATCGACCTGCTGGCCATTCGATGCGCTGACATCGGGGCCCGATCGTTATCTGTTGCACGCGACCTTGACCGAAACGGATTCGCGCCCGCGCGAATCGGGTTCCTGATATGCAATCAATTTTGCGCCTGCCGGGATATTGCGCGCGGTGCCCTGACCTGCGCCAGCATGAGTTGCTACCCCCTTTTCCTCGCCATAAAAACAATGAAAAATCGCGCGCCTCACGGTGATCCGCCGTGGCCACAGGAAACAACGACAACAAGGATAAGGGCAGGCTCCATGGAAGCTTTCGCTAGCACCGCGTCTCATGTGTCCCACAAATGGGCGCCGCCCGCTGACGCCAGCGATATCGTCAAGAGCATCCACGCGATGCTGCATCCGCGCAACATCGTGCTGGTCGGTGCCACCGACAAGCCCGGCAATTACGCCGAACGGATCTGGAACAATCTGGTCAAATACGGCTACGCCGGCGGCCTTTATCCGATCAACGCCAAGCGCGAAGCGATCTGGGGCGTCACCTGCTACAAGGACTTCGCCAGCCTTCCCGAAAAGCCCGACCATGTGCTGGTTCTGGTGCCGGCCCGCTTTGCCGTACAGGTGATCCGCGATGCGGCCGCGGCCGGCGCACGCTCGGCGACCATCGTTACGTCAGGCTTCAGCGAGCTGCAGGATGAAGAGAGCCAGCGGCTCGCAGTCGAGCTGAAGCAGGCGATCAAGGAGACCGGGCTTGCGGTCACCGGTCCGAATTGCCTCGGCAATCTCAGCGCCGGCGAAAACCTGTTCACCAATATCGACGACCGCATCGTCACCATGGAGCAGGGCGCGGTGGCGATCGCCGGCCAGTCCGGCGCGATCGTGATGGCGATCCGCCAGGCGCTGGAGGATCGTGGCGTCGGCGTCGGCTACATGGTCACGACCGGCAACGAATCCGGCCTCGAGACCCCGGACCTGATGAGCTATTTCGCCGCCGATCCGAGCATCCGCGTCATCGTGGTCTATCTCGAAGGCGTCAGGAACACGAAAGTGTTCCGCGATGCCTGCAAGGCCGCGCGCGCCGCCGGCAAGCCGGTAATCGCGCTCAAGCTCGGCGCCTCCGAAGGCGGCCGCGCTGCGGCGATGGCGCATACCGGCGCGCTCGCCGGCTCGATCGAGACCTTCGATGCGATCTCGACCCGCGAAGGCGTGATCCGGGTGCGCGGGCTGGATGAATTGATCGAAACCACCGAGTGCTTCGTCCATGCCGATCCGCCGAAGGGCAATCGCCTCGCGGCGGTGTCGCTGTCGGGCGGCAAGCGCGGCCTTCTGATCGACGCGTTCTATTCCGCCGGGCTGAATTTTGCGCCGCTGAGCCCGAACGCATCGGAGCAGCTGGCGAAGATGCTCGGACCCGGCAGCATCGTCGGCAACCCGCTCGACGCGGGCTTTGCCGCGGTGGTCGATCCCTCCGTCTACATGAAGTCGATCAAGATCATGATCGACGATCCCGACACCGATATCGTCGTCATCGATGCCGAGCTGCCGAAGGCGCCGCACGAGCTGCGCGAGCGCAATCTGCGCATCGTCAACGAGATGGCGGGTCAGGCCAACAAGCCTGTGATCTATATCAGCGCGATGTCGATCGGCTTCACCGAATTCACCAAGGGACTGCGCAAGTCGCTGCCCGATATCGCGGTCATGCAGGGCCTCGACCGCGCGGTCGGCGCGATCAAGTCGCTGATCGAATATGCCGGCCTGCGTAAGGAGGTGCCCGACATCGCGTCGAGCTCGACGGCATCGGCGCGCGCAGTGCTGGAGAAGACGCTGAAGGCCGCCAACGGCGCCGCCGCGCTCGATGAGGTCGCCTCGAAGAAGCTGCTCAAGGCCTATGGCATCCCGATCTCAAAGGAAGAGGTCGCGCAGACCGCGGCGGAGGCGGTGAAGATCGCCAAGCAAATCGGCTTCCCGGTGGTCGCCAAGGTGGTCAGCCCGGACATCCTGCACAAATCCGATGTCGGCGGTGTGGTGCTGAACCTCGGCAACGCGGCCGAGGTGAAGAAGGCGTTCAACGACATCACCGCGCGGGTGAAGAAGCTGAAGGGCAAGCCGAAGCTAGAAGGCATCCTGATTGCGCAGCAGGTCAAGGCCGACCTCGAGCTCGTGGTCGGCGCCTCGCTCGACGCCGAGATGGGCCCCGTCGTGCTGTTCGGCACCGGCGGCGTCGATATCGAGCTGATGAAGGACGTCGCGCTCGCCGGCGCGCCGCTCGACGCCGCCGAGGCCAAGGAGCTGATCGCCAGGACCAAGGCCGGCGTGAAGATGAAGGGCTATCGCGGCAAGCCGGCGCTGCACGAGCCGTCGGCGGTGAAGGCGCTGGTCGGTCTTTCCAACCTGATGGCCGACGCCAACGGCCGCATTGCCTCGATCGACGTCAACCCGTTCTTGATCAACAGCAAGCTCGGCGTCGCCGTCGACGGCCTGATCGTGCTGAACAACGCCGCCGCGAACAAGGCCGCGGGGCATTAGGTTCGGCGCACGCTCTACGTTCCGTTATCCTGAGGTGCGAGCGGAGCGAGCCTCGAAGGATGCACGGCCCAGCTGGTGGCCGTCGATCCTTCGAGACGCCGCTTCGCGGCTCCTCAAGGATGACGGAACTCTGAGCGCGTTAGCGGTTCTAGCAGCGTGCACGTTAAAAGCTCGCACCCCACTGCCGCGCGGTCTGCATCACCCAGTCGCGATAAAGTGTCAGCGGCGTCACGCCGGTGATGCCGCCGCAGCCGGCGGCGCCGTTCGGCCCCGTCGACCAACTCACCACGCCGACGATCGCGGGGCCGCCCTGCTTGTCCTCGAACACCGGCGCGCCGGAATCGCCGGTGCAGGCCCCGAGCCCTTCGCGCAAACCCTGCCCGACCGGATCGACGAGACGGATCTGCAACGTGCCGGGCTTGCCGCTCGCGATCAGGCCGGCGACGCGCGTGGCGCCACCGCTTTTGCCGTCACCGCGCACGGTGACGCCGACGCCCGCGATGGTGAAGCGGCCGCCGACCTGGATCGGAATGTTTGGCATGCCGAGCGCGGCCGGCGCCTTGCCTGCGGCCGGCGCCGCAAGCTGCAGCAGCGCGACATCGGCGGTCGCGACATGATTGGTCATAGCCTGCATCCGGAAGCCGGGATGGATCGCAACCGTCCTGACGTCCTGCAGCTTCGGCTGCCTGTCCGCGCCATATTCGACGATCTTGTAATCGGCGCCGGGCTGCACGCAATGCGCCGCGGTCAGCACGACCTTCGGTGCGATCAGCGCGCCGGTGCAGAAATTGCCGCGCGAGCCGACGATGGTGACGACGGAGCGCGCAACGCCATCCGTCGACGGCGCGCCGCCGCCGACGATGGCCAGCGCCGGCGTTGCCACCAACAGGCTAAGAAAAGCCGTCGCTCGAATTACGCTCGCCATGGAACCCCGTCGGTCTGCTTCTGAATCGAGCCCATTCGAGCCGCGGCATTGCGTCGCTCGCACCCCGCTCTGGAGAACACGCAATATTGTACAGAGCATCCAGGCCTGCATGCGTCAATTGTCTAAATATCTAGGCGTCGATCACTACGGCGTTGAAGTCGCCGCCGGAATCCAGCACCGCCATCGCGTGCATGTGCGACGCGCCGCCGTCTTGTCGCGAACGTAACACACCCGATCGCGCGCCTCGCTGTCCGAACGACGCTCCAATGTGAACTGCGTCTCTTGATTGCCTGCATCGGGGCCGTAATTTCGGCGCGATACTAATACAACCTCCGGCAGCATATCGCATACTTACTTTCATGACTTTCTGGATGCCGGTGCCGTTGATCTCAACACGGCGTTTCCATCCGCCATTTCGTTGAGTTAGAGGATAATGATGAGGATAGCGGTCGTCACGCCGATCAGGCTGTTCAGCGAGGGGCTTACCTCGAGTTTCCAGAACCACGCCGAGTTTGCGATTGCGGCGGCGGTGTCCGATCTCGCCGGCCTGCGCGAGACCCTCGAGACCGGCAGTGTGAATGTCATTCTGATCGACGTCACACAGGGTATCGATCTCGACGAAGTCCGCGTGATTGCCAGCGAGCATGCGGATGTCGCGCTGGTGGCGCTCGGCCTCAACGAGGATCGGCGCGACGTGGTCCGCTGCGGCCGGGCCGGTTTCAGCGGCTACATCTCCCGGAACGCCAGCTTCGATGAGCTCTGCCGCGCGCTGTCGGACGTGGCATCGGGGCGGCTCGCCTGCAGCGCCGAGATTTCCGGCGGCCTGCTGCGCGCGCTGTTCTGCATGGAACGTCAGACGGATACGATCGACGCGGACCAGGGACTGACGCGCCGCGAAGGCGAGGTTCTCAAGCTGATCGGACAAGGCATGTCGAACAAGGAGATCGCGCGCGATCTCAATCTCAGCCTTGCGACGGTCAAGCACCACGTCCATCACGTGCTGCAGAAGCTCGGCCTGCCGCGCCGGGCACAGGCGATGCGACGGGTGCGCGAAGCACCGTGGATCGCATCATCGGCAGCGATCCCCGATCGGGCCCGCGAGCTCGACTGACATCAACATCCTGAATTCCGTGTTCGGCCGACGCGCAGTCGCGCGCAGATGCAAGCGTATGTCTGCCCAGGCACGCACAATGGTGCGGCGAGATCGGTCTCGACTAAACCCTTCGATCGATCGTCCGAGGCGCAGGATCGATCTCATGGACCGATCGATCCGTATCGTCGGCTCGATCCTTTCTGATCCACCGCGGCGAATAGGCCTTAGGCGTCATAGCTGCCACAACTGCAGCAACGCAACGACATGCCGCTCTGCTGGATCGCTGCGTGAAAGCAAACTGCCGCGGAAGACGGATCGGCTGCACGGATTTGCGGCAGGCCGGTCGGGATAGATTTCATGAATCCAGTTGCCGACATCGCTGGTCTGGCTGCCTTGTGGCAGAAAACGTCGGGCGGCGACCCCGCGGTGAAGATCGCGATCATCGACGGCCCCGTCGATCTCAATCATCCTTCGCTCCGGCAGGCCCGCGTCGCCAGCGGCGGCGAGTTCGTTGCACCGGCTTCGCCGATGATCCAGTCCGAGCACGGCACGCATGTCACAAGCGTGCTGATGGGTACGCCCGGCAGTCCGGTGCTCGGCGTCGCGCCGAATTGCAGCGCGACCGTGTTCTCGATCTATCGCGAGAATGTCTCCGGGCAGATCGAGCCGTCCTCGCAAAGCATCCTGGCGCTCGCGATCAACCAGGCGCTCGCCGCCGGTGCCGACGTCATCAATATCAGCAGCGGCCAGCAGTCCGCGACCGGCCAGGCCGATCGTATTCTGGTCGACGCGGTCCGCGCCTGCGAACGCGCAGGCAAGCTGATCGTCGCCGCTGCAGGTAATGACGGATGCCGCTGCGTCCAGGTGCCGGGCAGCCTCGCTTCGGTGCTTGCGGTCGGCGCGTGCGATCCGGCCGGCAATCCGCTGCCCTTCAGCAATTTCGGCGACGCCTATCTCGAGAACGGCATCCTCGCGCCGGGCGAGAACATCGCCGGCGCCTCGCCGGTCCGCAATGTCAGCCTGCGCTCCGGAACGAGTTTCGCGGCGCCGATCGTCACCGGCGTCGTCGCCCTGCTGCTCTCATGCCTGCGCCAGACCGGACGCAAGGCTGATCCGCAAGCCGTCCGTGCCGCACTGCTCGAAAGCGCGGTGCCCTGCCGCAGCGACGGCGGCGCCTCGCGCTGTCTCGCCGGGCGACTCGATATTCCCGCGGCTGTCGCCGCCCTGCTTGGCGAGCAGGCGGACGCCGTCATGCCGTCGGGTGCCACGGCCGCGACTCCCCATTTCCGGGGAGTGTCCGCGCGCCCTTTCGTCCAACCGTCATCCGCCGCTCAGCCAACTGCAACCAGAGAGGGTTCCATGGGAGATCTATCAGCAATGTCTGCACCATCGGCTCCGCGCATATTCGGGCCGGACGGCTCGGTCCTGCGCAGCAGCGCCGGGATCATGCCAAGCGAAGCGCAGCCTGCTGCGCCGGCAGCGCCTGCGGCCGTCGCCGCGCCCGTTGATCACGGCGTCGCCGCCGCGCCGATCGCAGCGCCGGCGCCCTATCCGTATCACGCCCCACATGCAGGCGGTGACATGGTCTGGATGCCGACGCCGGCACCGCAGATCGTCATGCCGCCGATGATGATGCCGCAGATGGCAATGCCGGCGGCCGGAATGATGCCGCAGGCCTGGCTGCAGCCGCAGCAGCTGCCTGCGCTGATGCCGAGCAACGCGCTTCCCGTCGCGATGCCACAAGCGCTGCCGATGTACGAAGGCCCTGCGGTTCGTACCAGCGAGAAGAGCTGCGGCTGTGGCGGCGGCCTGCGTCCGCAGGGCGCCGCGGCGGAATCCACCGGACAACTCGCGTTCCCGATCGGCCGGCTGTTCTACGACTTCGGCAAGGAGGCGCGCCTCGACTACTTCGTGCAGGCTATCGCCAATTGGCGCGACAGCCTGATCGGACGCGGCGATCCGGCGTTCGGACCGGAGCGCGACCGCTCCGGCGATACTTCGGCGCCGTACAATCCGGCGATCATGGCGCGCTATCTGTTGAACCAGGCCGAAGGTGAGAGCGCGACACCGAGCGGCTCCGGCAACAACTTCCCGGACGCCGATGCCATCATCTGGACGATGACGATCGACTCGATCCCGATCTATGCAGTCAAGCCGCTCGATGTGTTCGGTCTCGGATTCTTCGCCGCGCTGATCCTGGCGCTCTGGCATCAGGAGGTCTCGCATGACGATCCATCGAACACCCGAACCGTGGTCCCGGCAGCGCGCGGCGGCGACGATACGCCACCGACCACGCCCCCGGCCTTCCCGCCGCGCGGCGGTGTTGCGCGGATTTCGATGGCCGGCTGGGTCGACAGCGCCAACACGACGAAGCTCCTGAACGGGACCGTCGTGCCGACGCTGGTGACCGACTGGCGCGGCTTCTATCAGTGGGATCTCTACACGCTGTTCGGACCTGATCCCGACACCTGGCCGGCCGGCGCGGAAGGCTTCCTCGAGCGGATCTACAACGAGTTCCGCAATGTCGGCCTCTCGCCGCAGGATCGCGCGCTGAACTATTCCGCGATGAATGCCTACAACACGCGGAAGATCTTCACCGACGTCGCCAAGAAGGGCTTGCGGCTCGATACCGTCGAGGTCGACCAGAGCGTCATCTGCCGCCCGGACTCGGTTTGTCACGACGTGACTTACCGCTTCTTCAATCCGACCCAAGTCCTGACCCAGGCGCGCGAAGTCTATCAGTACACGATCGACGTGAGCGACGTAGTGCCGGTGGCGGTCGGACCGCTGCGGCAGTGGCAGGTCTATTGACGCGATTGCTCCTCTGCGTCCGGAGGAGATCAGAACGTGGCGCGAATGCGTCACGTGGTCGAGGGGATCGACGCGATGAGCGATCCCCTGGGCGACGTCCAGCGACGGCTGCCCCGGTCGGTGCCCACCTCCCGTAGTTGCCGTCAATTCAAACCGAAAGAAGGAGCTGAACATGTACGCAAGGAACGACTTTGAGACCTTCGGCAGCGTGCGTAGCCCGATCCAGTGTGAGGGCATCGAGCGCGGTCCGAAGCGGATTGCCGACGTGGCGACCAACGGGTCGGTCAACCCGCAGGGCTGGGGCGAAGTCCTCGGCACCGTCGCGCAGGCACTGCCGGGCGTCCTCGGTGCTTTCGGCATCTGATCGCCAAACTCGGGGCCCGGCGCTGTCGGGCCCCACCCCACCTTCGAGGAGGCCGACATGATGCAGAAGTCCACCGCCAGGAGCCCACAGCAACAGCAGCAGAACGGTCGCCGGATCGAGCCATCCGGCAAGATCGTCGTGTCGTCAGTCGTGAGCCACGCCTCGCTGATCGCCGCGATCAGCGACCGCAACCCGATCATCGCCAAACGCAACACATCCGACGAAGACAAATCCTGACGTCGTCGTCATCACCGAACCTATGGAGCCGATGCCATGGCAAGACCGCCCCGCAAATCCGGATCCGACAGCGCCGCCTCGCCGCCGCCGGCGGAAGCACCTTCCGCAGCGTCACGCATGGCCCAGGCGCGGCGCCCGATGGAGGCCGCTCTGGTCGCCCGTCCGAAGATCGCCACCACCCCCGCTCCGCCGACGACGCCGACCTATCTGGCGCCGCCGCAGGGCCCCGGGGCTCCGCAGCAGATGCGCCACGATGGCTCGCCGCATTCGGAGGAGCGGCTCAACACCGCGATGAAGATCCTGCTCGATCCCGCGGCGCGGGCGCTGCCAAGCAAGGTCTATTCCGGACAGGCGCGAAACTGGACCCGCAGACCGTAATCGGCTTTGCGCGCCGAGCAGGCCGCGATCCGCAACCGCGCACGCAACGGCCCGCCCGATCCGGCGGCGCGGCCGTTGCCGTCCGCCGGAGAGAAACATGAACGAGAACGGCAATCCCCCTCGCATCAATCTGCGCCGCGCCGCCTTCGCGTCTGTCGGTCTCGGCACGTTCCTGTTTCTCGCGGCCGGCACGCTGCGATGGGCCGGCGCCTGGACGTTCCTGCTCGAGATCACGATCGGCGGGCTGATCACCGAGGCCTGGCTCGCCCGGCACGATCCGGGGTTGCTGGCGGAGCGGCGCACCGCGCGAGGCCAGGCCGGATGGGACCGCGTCATCACGACGATCATGCCGCTGCTTTGGCTGACATGGCTGCCGCTGATGGCGCTCGACGCAGTCCGCTACCAGACATCGCTCGTCCCCTTCTGGCTGCAATGCGCCGGCGCCGTGATGATCGCGGCATCGTTCTCCATCGTCTACCGGACCTACCGGGAAAACAGCTACGCCGCGCCGGTCGTGAAGATCCAGCGCGAGCGCGGGCATGCGGCGGTGACCACCGGACCCTACGCCTATGTGCGGCATCCGATCTATGCCAGTGGCCTCCTGACCTATGTCGGCACGCCGCTGCTGCTGGGATCCTGGTATGGCCTTGCCATCGTGCCCGTGATGGCGGCGCTGCTCGGCCTGCGGTCGCTGATGGAGGAGCGGATGCTGACCGCCGAGCTCGACGGCTATGCCGAATATCTCGCGCGGGTGCGCTATCGCCTGGTGCCGATGGTCTGGTGAGCTGGTTCCGCTTGGCGGATTTTGCCGCGAACTGGCGGCTTGCCTGATCGGCGGCAATTCCAATAAAGAAGGCTGGACGCGCGTTTCCCTGTTGTCCTGCAATCGGCCGGACGAACCGAGGCGAAGCCGCCGCTTTGCAACGGGCAGGACTTTGATGATCGAAGCAGTGATATGGGATTTCGGCGGCGTCTTGACCACCTCGCCGTTCGAGGCATTCGCGCGCTATGAGACCGAGCGCGGCCTGCCGATCAACATCATCCGCCGCACCAACGCCGCCAATCATCTCGAGAACGCCTGGGCCAGGTTCGAGCGCGCCGAGATCGATATCGACGCGTTCGACGCGCTGTTCGCGACGGAATCGAAGGCGCTCGGTGCCGAGGTGCGCGGCAAGGACGTGCTGCCGCTGCTCTCCGGCGACCTGCGCCCCGAAATGGTCGAGGCGCTGAAGCGCATCAAGGCGAAATTCAGGACCGGCTGCATCACCAACAATCTGCCGGCGAATGCGATCGGCAGCCGCAGCGGACGCACGCTCTATGTCGCCGAGGTGATGGCGCTGTTCGACCACGTCATCGAGTCCGCGAAGATCGGCCTGCGCAAGCCCGACCCGCGCATCTACCAGATGATGGTGGCGACGCTGCAGGTGAACCCGAAGAACTGCGTCTATCTCGACGATCTCGGCGTCAATTTGAAGCCGGCGCGCGAGATGGACATGACCACGATCAAGGTCGCGAACGCCGCGCAGGCGATCGGCGAACTTGAAGCCGCAACCGGCCTCACGCTGAGGTGAAGCGGATTACGCGGCTATTCATGCCGCATTCACGCGGCGGCTTCTAATCGTCGGCCTCCCCCTGGGTCACGGCGCGATCGCATCGTGACCCCTTTCCTGGTCTGAGCATGACGTTCCGGAAAGCCGACGTCCCCTTCTCCGGATCATGCCTTGCGGAGGCACTTCCCATGAAACCTCTTGTCGTCGCCCTTGTCTCGGCTGGTTCGCTGCTGATCTCGGCTGCAGCGCTCGCGCAGACAACACCGGCCCCCGCAACAGCGCCGGCGGCAGCTCCCGCACAACAGAGCACGTCGACGGCGGCGCCCGTGCCCGGCGCGAAGCGCGCGGCCTGCCAGAGCGCGGCGAAGGCGCTGAAGGGCCAGGACCGGCACGACCAGATGCAGCTCTGCATGGCGCAGGCGCGTCTCGACTGCCTGAAGCAGGCGATCGACCAGAAGATCACCGGCCCTCAGCGCAAGGATTTCGTGAAGAGCTGCGCAGGTTGAGCGTTTCGTAGCCCGGATGGAGCGCAGCGAAATCCGGGACACTATCCGGGGAAAGGCCTCCCGGATTTCGCTGCGCTCCATCCGGGCTACGCGCTCACGCTCGGTATTGCGCTCGGCGGAAATACCCCGGAACCATTGCGCTAACGCCATGCCTTTGCGGGCCAAACGAGCCTTGTGCTTTGTCCGCAACGGGCGCAGAACAGGTCCGAGTTCAAGGCAAATCCGGAGCTGATCCTCGTGGCTGACACCAGGCCCACCGCCTCGATCGAGGCCGTGGAGAGCGGCCTCGCCGCACAAGGCTATATTGCGAGCCGGCAGATCGCGACCGCGGTCTATCTGTCGCAGCAGATCGAGAAGCCGATCCTGGTCGAAGGCCCTGCCGGCGTCGGCAAGACCGAACTGGCGAAGGCGATCGCCGCCTGGCGCGGCATGAAGATGATCCGCCTGCAATGCTATGAGGGCCTCGACGAGGCCAAGGCGCTGTATGAGTGGAAATACGCCAAGCAGCTGCTCTACACCCAGATCCTGAAGGACAAGCTCGGCGAGGTGCTCGGCGGCGCGCAGTCGCTGGCCGCTGCGCTCGACCAGCTCCACACCTTCGGCGACGTGTTCTTCTCCAAGGAATTCGTCGAGCCGCGGCCGCTGTTGCAGGCACTGGAGCAGCCCGCCGGCTGCGTGCTGCTGATCGACGAGATCGACAAGTCGGATGCCGAATTCGAATCGTTGCTGCTGGAAATCCTCTCGGACTTCCAGGTCACGATCCCCGAGCTCGGCACTGTCTCCGCGGTGGCGCCGCCGACCGTGATCCTGACCTCGAACAGCGAGCGCGATCTTGGCGACGCCTTGAAGCGGCGCTGCCTGCATCTGCACATCGGTTTCCCCGAGCAGAAGCTGGAGGAGCGCATCGTCGAGAGCCGGGTGCCCGGCATCTCGCAGACCCTGCGCAAGCAGATGGTCGGCTTCATCCACGAGATCCGCTCGCTGGACCTGAAGAAGCTGCCCTCGGTCAGCGAGGCGATCGACTGGGCGCGCGTGCTGGTGCTGCTGCAGGCCAGCGAGCTCGACCACGAGATCGTCAAGGACACGCTCAACGTGCTGCTGAAATACGAAGCCGATATCGAGGCCGCGACGCCGCAGATTTCGTCCTTCATCGCCAAGGCGTCGCGCCAGGGCGTGTTCAGCTAGACCAACATGCGCGAGAACCTGCATCGCTTCTTTCGTGCGGCGCGGGGGGCCGGGGTCCGGGTCTCGCCCGCCGAAAGCATCGATGCGATGCGGGCGGTCGCCCAGGTCGGCTTTGCCGATCGCGACATCCTGCGCGACACCTTCCTGCTGACGCTTGCCAAGACGCAGGACGAGAAGCGCGCGCTCGGCGAATGCTTCGATCTGTTCTTCAGCCAGCCCGAGCCCCAGCAGGCGAACGCCGAGCAGCGCAAGACCGACGACGGCAGCGAATCCGGCGCCAACCCGTCGGCCGACGAGCATGGCGATGCGGCGGGCGGCGCCGCCAGCGAGACTATCGGGCCGCTGGCGCAGATGCTGCTGTCGCAGGATCGCTCCGCGATATCGAGCGCGATCGCCAACGCCTCCGGCGCCGCCTCGCTGCCGGATATCCGCTACTTCACCCAGCGCGGCATCTTCCAGACCCGCATCCTCGATGCGATGGGCATCCAGCGCCTGCGCGACGACATCGACGACCTCACCACGCGCAATCCCGCACTCGCCGAACGGCTGCAGGAGGCGCTCAACGGCCTGCGCGGCACCGTTCGCGATGCGGTCTCGCAGGCCCTGCTGCTGTATGGGCGCGAGGAAGCGGAGAATTTGCGCAACGAAATCCTGCGCAACGCGCCGCTGGCGCGGATCGAGCCGCGGCAGGTCGAACAGATGCGCACGCTGATCCGCCAGATCGCGCGCCGGCTGCGCGAGCGCTACTCCAAACCGCGCAAGCGCCAGCGCCGCGGTCATCTCGACGTCCGCCGCACGCTGCGCCGCAACGCGGCCTGGGGCGGCGTCCCCTTCCTCACTGCGTGGAAGCGAAAGCATCGCGACCGGCCGAAGATCGTCGCGCTGTGCGACGTCTCGGGCTCGGTCGCCCGCGTCTCGGACTTCTTCCTGCTCCTGATCCACAGCCTGCACGAGGTGGTGGACGACGTCCGCTCATTCGCCTTCTCGGGCCACCTGATCGAGGTCAGCGACATCCTGGAATCGAAATCGCCGGAAGAGGCGATGAAGGAGATCATGTCCAAGGTCGGCTTCGGCTCGTCCGACTACGGCAATTCCTTCGCCGATTTCGAGGACAATTGGATGAGCGCGATCACGCCGCAGACCACGGTGATCGTGCTCGGCGACGCCCGCAGCAACAATCTCGATCCGCGCGCCGACATCCTGTGCCGTATCGGCGAGCGCTCCAAGCGGCTGGTCTGGCTCAACCCCGAAGGCCGCATGGTCTGGGGTTTTGGCGATTCCGAGATGCCGCGCTACGCGACCTTCTGCAGCGTGGTGCGGCAATGCGCGACCGCGCAGCAGCTCGAGCGCGCCGTGTCGGATATCGTCGCGACGTATCAGTAGGCCGCCGACCGCGCTTCAGATGGCAAGCGACTCGCCGTGGAACAGCCACCCGACGAACGCAGCCAATGTCAGCGCGATCGAGGCGAAGATGCCGACCAGCTTGATCGTCGTGATCGCCTTCAGGATCGAGACCGACCGCGCCGCCGCATGCGGGTCGCCGTGCAGCAGCCATGCCAAAAGACAGTCCTCGATCAGGTCGCTGAGCAGGTACACCGCCGGAACGACCAGGCCGAGCCACGCCGCGGACGGATAGATCCGGCTGAGCCAGTGCGATGACGCCGCGCCCATCGCGCCCGCCAGCGCCAGCATGACGATGAGATCGAACGGAAACAGGATCGGAAACACATACTTCATCCGCAGATCGGACTGCACCAGCTCGCCAAGCTGGTCGCCGGTGTAGCTCAGCGTCTTCTCCGGAAAGCGGGTGCGGAACCTGTTTGCGAACACGCGATCGGAATAGCTGCCGACCCACCAGAACAGCCCGAACGCCGCCACCACAAGTCCTGAGAGAATGGCCGTCACGAGAGCTTGCGGGCTCATGCCGACCTGTTCCTGCTGTTGTCGAGGAAGCTGCGGCAGGCAGCAGGAAAGATGATCGCGTGCACCGCGGAGTCCCTGAAAGGGAGAAAATGCCGACGCATATAGCAATGATCGACGATCAGATTTCCATCTTTTCCGAAGTGTTGCAATTGAATTTTGGGAGCGCAGTTGGCGGCCGACTCAACGCATCGCAAACACGATTGGGTCTCTCACGGAAACTCCGTCGCGGCCGGGCATCGGCGAGCCGAAGCGACGCCGTCCTTGGCGCAGCTTTAGCCGGCCGTGCCGGGATTCGATTCGATCCAGAGGCAGGCAACGCCGGCGCGCATCGCGCTTCGGCGTCCCGGCACCACCGGCGGTCACGCCGCTGCCACATAACCGTGTTCAATTCGAGATTGAATTTTCACCACGTTCTGCCGTACATAGAGTCCGCGAATTTTCACGGCGGCCGCGGGGGCAACGGATGCCGAAGGATATTGTGATTTGTTGCGACGGCACCGGCAACGAGATCGGTGACAATATTTCCAACGTGCTGAAGCTGTTCCGCGTCGCCGACAAGAATGACCGGCAGCGGATCTATTATCATCCCGGCCTCGGCACCATCGGCCTGCAAAACGCCTGGGGCCGCTTCAAGCAGCAGGTGCGCGGCTTGTTCGGGCTGGCCTTCGGCGCTGGTCTCGACCAGGACACGCTCGGCGCCTACCTGTTCCTGTGCCGAACGTGGGAGCCCGGTGACCGGGTCTGGATGTTCGGCTTCAGCCGCGGTGCCTACACGGTGCGCGTGCTCGCGGCCTTCGCCCATGTGATGGGCCTTCTGCCCGTCGACCAGCTCGACCTCGCGAGCTACGCCTTCGGCACCTACAAGAACGCCAGCTCCGACGCCCAGAAGTCCGATGGCACGTTCGACTATGCTCCGTTGAAGGAGGTCTGGCACTTCAGCCAGATTGCCGGCGGCCGCAACATCGACATCGAGTTCGTGGGGGTCTGGGACACCGTGGCCTCGATCATCGTGCCGCGGCAGGACAACTTCCTGTTCGACCTGCAGACGCTGCTGTTCACCCGGACCAATTCCACCGTCAAACGGTTCCGCCAGGCGATCGCGATCGACGAGCGTAGGCGCATGTTCCGACTTAATCGCTGGATCGAGCCGCAGAAATTCCGCTCGGATCCCTTCGATCCGGCAACGGAGGTGGAGCAGGACATCCGCCAGGTCTGGTTTGCCGGCATGCACTCCGACGTCGGCGGCGGCTATCCGGAAGACCAGAGCGGGCCGTCCAAGTTTCCGCTGATCTGGATGCTCGAGCAGGCCAAGGCGGCCGGGCTGCACATGGATCAGGCGCTGATCGATCATCTCGCCTGGGGGATGCCGTTACCGCCGCACAAGCACGACTATGTGCCGCCGAGCGCGACTGCCCCGCTGCACAATTCGCTGACCGCCGCCTGGGAAATCCTGGAATGGATTCCGAAGAGCGACAAATGGAAGGAATGGCCTGAGCGGAAATCCTTCCTCGGCTTCTATCTGCCGCGCGGCGAGCCGAGGCCGATTGCGGACGGCGCGACCATCCATGCCTCGGTGCTGGAGCGCATGGAGAAGGATCCGGCCTACAAGCCGATCAATATGCCGAAGACCTACAACGTCGAGCCAATGACGCCGCCCCCGGCGCCCCCTGCTGCAACGGCTTGACCGCATTACGCGTCGATCGCGTCCTTGATTCGTTTGCGGCTGAGCGGCAGGTCGCGCAGCCGCCTGCCGGTCGCATGCGCGATGGCATTGGCGAGCGAGGCGGCGGCTGGGCCCTGCCCGGTCTCGCCGCTGCCGAGGAACGGCTGGCCCGGACGGTTGATGATGTGGACGGCGATGCTGTCGGGCACCGCATTGAAGCGCAGGATCGGGTAGGTCTGCCAGTCGATGCTGGTGATCCTCGTCTGGTCGAAGGTGACGCTTTCATACAGCGTCCAGCTCGTCGACTGCACGATCGCGCCCTCGATCTGGTTGGTGATGCCGTCCGGATTGACGACCTGGCCGGCATCGACGGCGGCGACCGCGCGCACCAGCCGCGCCCGCCCGGTTTCGCGATCGACCTCGACCTCGGACGCGATGGCGCAATAGGCGGCGAGATTCTTGTAGCGCGCGAACGCAAAGCCGTAGCCGCGGTTTCGCGGCGGCTGCTGCCCGCGCGTCCAGCCGAACTTCTCCGCGGCCTTCTCGACCACCGCGCGGCCGCGCTGGTCGTCGAGATGCCTGAGGCGAAACTCGACCGGATCGGCGCCGGCGAGAGCGGCCAGTTCATCCATGAAGCTCTCGGTCGAGAACACATTGTGATAGGCGCCGAGCGCGCGCATCGCGGAGATCCGCAGCGGCATCGCGGGGATGAAGTGATGCATCACATGCGCGTTCGCAAAATTGTAGATCGGGATCGCGTTGCGATCGCCGCCACCTTCCGGCAACGGCAACGGCTTTGGTGCGGGCACCGCGAATGATCGCGCCATGTGCTGGGCCGCAAGCAGCGCGCCGGCGCCGCCCGGCCGCATCGAATGGGTGTTGCTCCACACCGCGAAATTCCAGTCGGCAACTTTGCCGTCGGCCGTAAGCGACGCGCTCAGCCTGGTCATCATCGCCGGACCATAGGGCTCCCAGCCGTGCTCCTGCTCGCGCATCCACTGCACCCGAATTGGGCGCCCGGGCAGCGCCCGGGCGATCAGCGCGGCGTCGGCCGCGGCATCGTCGGCGCCATTGTGGCCGTAGCAGCCGGAGCCTTCGACATGGATCAGGCGGACGCTGGCGGGCGTCATGCCGAGCATCTCGGCGATCGCTTGTCGATCGGGATAGACGCCCTGCGTGTGCGTCCACACCGTCATCGCGCCATCGACGAGTTGCGCGACCGCGCAGGCCGGCCCGATCGAGCCGTGCGACTGGTAAGGCCGCGTATAGGTCGCTTGGAGCGACCGCGCGCCACTCACCGTGGGATCGCTACGCTGGAAGATCGCGAAATCCTGCGACGGCAGCGCAGTCAGCACGTTGGCCAGATCGTGCTGGTTCGGCAGCTTCGCGCTCTCCCGCCACTTCGCCGCGGCGGCCAGCGCGTGCATGGCCTTGACCGCTTAAAATTCCTTCTCCGCCACCACGGCCAGGAAGTTGCCGTCGCGCACGATTTGAATCACGCCGGGCATCTTCTCGATCGCGGCCGTGTCGCATTCCACGAGCTGCGCGCCGTAGCTCGGCGGGCGCAGCACGCGCGCATGCACCATGCCGGGAAGCCGCATGTCCTGCACATAGGCGGCGCCGCCCGTGACCTTGGCCGGAATGTCGACGCGCGGCACCGGCTGACCCATCACCTTGAAGTTCGCCGGATCCTTCAGGCTTGATGTCGGTTGCGCCTGGACGTGCAACATGTCCGCGGCGACAAGCTCGCCATAACCCAGACGCCGGCCATCGGGAGCGACGACGGCGGCGTTCTCGGTTCGCAAGACATCGGGCGCCAAGTCGAAACGCTTTGCCGCCTCGACCACCAGCAACATGCGCGCCTGCGCCGCGGCATGCAGGATCGCCGTGCCGCTGTCCTGCATCGAATGACTGCCGGACGTGTAGCCCTCGTTCGCCGTGAGTTTGGTGTCGGCGGTAATCACCCTCAGCGCATCGAAGGGAATATCGAGCTGCTCGGCCGCGATCTGCTGGAACGCCGTGCGGAATCCCTGGCCGAGTTCGGCCTTGCCCGTAAAGGCCGTGACCTGGCCATCGGCATCGATACGGATCCAGGAATCCAGATTGGGCGATTTCGCCAGGCTGCCCGGCAACTCCGGACTCTGCGTAGCCTTCTGCTCCTGCGCCGCCGCATGGCGCAGCGAGAAGCTGACGATCAGCGCGCCGCCGCCGGCCAGCACGCTGCGGCGATCGAGAACCACCGGCGCGGTCATCGGACGCTCCTGTCGCTTGCGGCGTCGGCCGTATCCATCAACCTGGCGGCGCGGTGCACCGCGCGCAGGATGCGCATATGGGTGCCGCAGCGGCAGAGATTCGGCTCCAGCTCGGCACGTATCTGCGCATCGGATGGCTTCGGGTTGCGCATCAGCAGCGCCTGCGCGCGCATCATCATCCCGGCGATGCAGTAACCGCACTGCGCCGCCTGCTCCTCCATGAAGGCGCGCTGAATCGGCGCCGGCGTGGCCACGGTGCCGAGCCCTTCGAGCGTCGTCACCTGCTTGCCCTCGACCAGGACCAGCGGCGTGACGCAGGACAGCACCGCCTTGCCGTCGACGATCACCGTGCAGGAGCCGCATTGCCCGAGACCGCAGCCGAACTTGGCGGCATTGAGCGCCAGATCATTACGCAACACATAGAGCAGCGGCGTATCCGGCTCCGCATCGACCTGATGATCGTGGCCATTGACCTTCAATGTCATCATGGTTTGCCTCGCTGTCTGGATTCCGCTGGCGTGTCGCGCGCCGCAAGCGAGGTGGCCTGCGCCGCGCGCGCATCGCGCACCGCCTTGTCGAGATTGGGCCACGCCGGCCGCTTGCCGAGCCGGGCGCGCAGATAGGCCGCGAGCGCGACCATCTGTGCATCATCGATGCCGGCGGCGAAGCCCGGCATGATCGGACTGCGCTCGCCTTCGACGGCGCCAACGCCCGACAGCACGATATTGAGGAGGTTGCGCGGGTCCGGGCTTGCGATCGCCGTGCTGAGCGCGAGATTGACGCCACCATAGGGCAGCGCCCGGTTGCCCTCATGGCAGGAGGCGCACGCCGCGGCATAGATCGCTGCGCCGGCCGCGTGGCTTTGCGCCACATCATCCGAAGACGATTGCGCGACGATGTCGGCTGGCCGCTTGCGATCCGGCGCCGGCGCGCCCGAGATATCGGCCATGTACACGGCCATGGCCCGCACGTCGCCGTCGGGCACCGTCGCCAGATTGCCGACCACTTCAGCCATCGGCCCGCGCGCGGTGCCATGATCGGCCTGCCAGCCATGGCGCAGATAGGCGTCGAGCGCGTCGGCGGTCCACTGCACCGGGGCGTGCGAGGTGTCGTTCAGCGCATAGGCGTGCCAATTGTCGACCTCGCCACCGGAGAACTGCGCGTTGACGCGCTCGGCGCCCAGCGCGTTGCGCGGCGTGTGGCAGGCACCGCAATGCGCGAGCCCCTCCACCAGATAGGCGCCGCGGTTCCATTCCGCGCCCTTCGCCGGGTCCTGAGGGGCATCACCGCTGCGCAGATACAGCAGCTTCCACCCTGCAATCAGCGGTCGATAGTTCAGCGGAAATGACAGCTGATTCGCCGGCGGCGACGCGTGGACCGGCTGTCGCGTCATCAGGAATGCATACAGCGCCCGGTCGTCCGCATCCGAGACGTTGGTGAAATGGTCATAGGGAAAGGTCGGGTAGAGATGCTGGCCATCGCGCGCCACGCCCGAACGCATCGCGCGGACGAACGCCTCCTCCGGCCAGCGCCCGATGCCGGTTTCGGCATCCGGCGTGATGTTGGATGAGAAGACGATGCCGAACGGTGTTGGAACCGGGAGCCCACCGGCATAGGTCGCGCCGCCCTGCACGGTATGGCAGGTGTTGCAATTGCCGATCGCGGCGAGTTCGCGGCCGCGTTTGACCGCATCGGGGTCGAAGGTATCGGCCCGCGGCGGCGCAATGGCGGCAATCTGTGGCCGCCAGGCGGCCGCAAGGCCCACTGCCGAGCCCGCGACCAGCACGATCGCGGCAATGCCTGTGATGATCCGCAGCTGACCAGTCATGCTGAATTGAGTTTGTTGTTGAGACGTGTATTAACACCTTTCATTCCGGTATCGTTCGGCCAGAAGACCTCGATCACCGCCTGTTGACCCCCCAAGGAAATCCTGGGAAATCCCAAAGGGATCGCGCAAGGGATCATGACCGCCCAGCCCGCCCACGATCGCGCATCGGCCCCGTCTCGCGATGCGCTGTCCGTGCTCAGTTCCGTGTTCGGCCTGTCGGGCTTCCGCGGCGCGCAGGAAAAGATCATCCGCCACGTCACCGATGGCGGCAATTGCCTGGTGCTGATGCCGACCGGCGGCGGCAAGTCGCTGTGCTACCAATTGCCGTCGCTGCTGCGCGACGGCTGCGGCATCGTGGTATCGCCTTTGATCGCGCTGATGCGCGACCAGGTCGCGGGCCTCACTGAAGCCGGCGTCAACGCCGCGGTGCTGAACTCGACGCTGTCCTATGAGGAAGCCTCCGAGGTCGAGCGGCGGCTGCTCGCTGGTGATCTCGACCTGCTCTATGTGGCGCCGGAGCGGCTGCTCACGCCGCGCTGCCTCAATCTGCTCGGCCAGGCGCAGATCGCGCTGTTTGCGATCGACGAGGCGCATTGCGTCTCGCAGTGGGGTCATGACTTCCGCCCGGAATATATCGGCCTGTCCGCACTCGCCGAGCGCTTCCCCAAAGTGCCGCGTATCGCGCTGACCGCGACCGCTGACGCGCTGACCCGAAGGGAGATCGCCGAGCGACTGCAGCTGACCGACGCACCGCAATTCGTCGCGAGCTTCGATCGGCCCAATATCCGCTACGAGATCGTCGACAAACAGAATGCGACCACGCAGCTGAAGACCTTCATCAAGGAGCGGCATGCCGGCGACGCCGGCGTGGTGTATTGTCTGTCCCGCGCCAAGGTCGAGGATGTCGCGGCGGCGCTCAGCGAGGCCGGCATTCCGGCGCTGCCCTATCATGCCGGGCTTGATGCCGGCGTGCGCGCCCGGCATCAGGACCGCTTCCTCAACGAGGACGGCCTCGTGATCGTCGCCACGATCGCCTTCGGCATGGGGATCGACAAGCCCGATGTGCGCTTCGTCGCGCATCTCGATCTGCCGAAGAGCATCGAAGCCTACTACCAGGAGACCGGGCGTGCCGGCCGCGACGGCAAGCCGTCGGCGGCATGGATGGCCTACGGCTTGTCCGACATCGTGCAGCAGCGCCGCATGATCGATGAATCGACCGGCTCCGACGCCTTCAAGCGCGTCTCGGTCGGCAAGCTCGAGGCGCTGGTTGCGCTGGCTGAAACGGTGCATTGCCGCCGGCAGCGCCTGCTCGGCTATTTCGGCGAGGCCCGCGCGGAGGAAAGCTGCGGCAACTGCGACAACTGCCTGACGCCGCCGCGCGTCCGCGACGGCAAGGTGCTTGCACAAAAGCTGCTGTCCTGCGTCTACCGTACCGGGCAACGTTTCGGCGCCATGCACCTGATCGACGTGCTGGTCGGGCGGCTGACCGAACGGGTCAAGCAGTTCAACCACGACCAGCTGTCGGTGTTCGGCATCGGCCGCGAGCTCAATGAGAAGCAATGGCGCGCGGTGCTGCGCCAGCTGGTGGCGATGGGCCATCTGCGCGCCGACAGCGACGCCTTCGGCGCGCTTGTTCTGACCGACAGTGCCCGCGGCGTGCTGAAGGGCGAGACCGCGGTGATGTTGCGCGAGCAGCCGGAAGGCGCGCGCAACCGCGCAGTCCGCGGCAAGTCGCGCCGCGGCGAGCTCGTACCCGCGGCCGACAGCCCGGGTGGCGTCGCAAATCCCGCGCTGCATGCGGCGTTGCGTGCCTGGCGCTCGGACGTTGCGCGTCAGCGCGGCGTGCCGGCCTATGTGGTGCTGCACGATTCCACCATCGACGGCATCGCCGCGATGCGCCCGGACACGCTCAGCGAGCTGCGCAACATCGCCGGCATCGGCGACAAGAAGCTCGAGCATTACGGCGACGAGCTGATCCGCATCGTGAAATCCACCGACGGCTGACCCTGGACCAAGCTGCATCCCGGGGCCGCCAGCATTGTCGGATCGGTCTGGAACGAAGCGGCATCCGGATGTGCCAAAAGGCGGTTGCACCTCAACCTTGATTAGCGAGGCAGCATTTCTTGTATTTCTTGCCGCTTCCGCATGGGCGTGATCGAGTTTGGCTTCAGGTATGGGAATTCGATCTTTGCGGGCAGATGAACGGTCGCGACAGAACAACTACCGGATCACCGCTCATCCCCATCCTCTACCAGAGACGGCATAGGAGCTATTCGCTGGACGGCAATACGCTTGCTTGCGGGCCGCGCCGCCCTCGCCCTAATCTTTGCCTACCGCGTCCAACGAGACGCGGCGAAGAACAAACATAGGGAAGAGACGGGCCATGGCTCAGGAGAGCACCGCGCGCAAGGCTGCGCGCCCTGCCGAAACCGGAACGTTTGATGCCGTGGTGATCGGCGCCGGGTTCGCCGGCATGTACATGCTGCATCGGCTGCGCGGACTCGGCTTCACCGCGCGGGTCTATGAGGCCGGCGGCGGCGTCGGCGGCACCTGGTACTGGAATCGCTATCCCGGCGCGCGCTGCGACGTCGAGAGCCTGCAATACTCCTTCTCGTTCTCCGAGGAACTCGATCAGGACTGGAGCTGGTCGGAGAAGTATTCTCCGCAGCCCGAAATTCTCGCCTACGCCAATCACGTCGCCGATCGCTTCGATCTGCGCAGCCAGATCGTGTTCGACACCCGCGTCACCGCGGCGACCTTCGACGAGCAGGCAGGCACATGGTCGATCGAGACCGACCGCGGCGACAGGGTCACCGCAAAATTCTGCATCATGGCGGTCGGCTGCCTGTCGGCGCCGAACCGGCCGGCTTTCCCAGGCATGGCGGATTTCCGCGGGCCGATCTATCACACCGGCGAATGGCCGCATGAGGGTGTCGACTTCACCGGCCTGCGTGTCGGCGTGATCGGCACCGGCTCATCGGCGATCCAGTCGATCCCGATCATCGCGCAGCAGGCCTCCGCGCTCACGGTGTTCCAGCGCACCGCGACTTGGTCGGTGCCGGCGTGGAACGAGCGGCTGTCCGCGGAATATCTCAAGGAAGCCAAGGCGCACTACCCGGAGCTGCGCGCCAAGGCCCGCGCACGCCCGACCGGCTTCTATTTCCAGTTCAACGCCCAGCCCGCCTTGCAGGCGAGCGAGCAGGAGCGCGAGCAACTCTATGAGGAGGCCTGGCAGCGCGGCGGCCTGCCCTTCCTCGGCGCGTTCGGCGACCTCCTGTTCGAGAAGGCCGCCAACGACACCATCGCCGATTTCGCGCGCGAGAAGATCCGCGGCATCGTCAAGGATCCCGCGACGGCCGAGCTGCTGTGCCCGCGAAACGTGTTCGGCTGCAAGCGACTCTGCGTCGATACCAATTATTTCGAGACCTACAATCTGCCGCATGTGAAGCTGGTCGACGTGTCGACGACGCCGATCGATCGCTTCACGACCGAAGGCATCGTGGTCGACGGCACCGAATACAAGTTCGATGCGATCGTCTCCGCCACCGGCTTTGCCGCCATGACCGGCTCGTTCGACAAGATCGCGATCACCGGCCGCGGCGGCCAGACGCTGGCCGAGAAATGGCGGGCGGGCCCGCGCGCCTATCTCGGCCTTGCCTCCGAGGGCTTTCCGAACCTGTTCATGATCACCGGGCCCGGCAGCCCGTCGGTGCTCGCCAGCATGATCCAGGCGATCGAGCAGCATGTCGACTGGCTGGCGGATTGCATCAGTCATATGCGCGACATCGGCGCCGGCACGATCGAGGCGGTCCGCGACGACGAGGACGCCTGGGTCGCCCATGTCAACGACGTCTCCACAGTCTCGCTGCGCTCGACCTGCAGCTCCTGGTATGTCGGCGCCAACATCCCGGGCCGTCCCCGCGTGTTCATGCCCTATATCGGCGGCTTCCCGATCTATGTGCAGAAGTGCAATGAGGTGATGAACTCGGGTTACGACGGCTTCGTGCTGCAGGGCGGGCGCAACGGCAATGCACCGCCGCAGGTGCGTTTCACCGAGCGCTGGCAGGTGCCGCTCGACATCGAGGTGATCTCGCCGGCCGCGGTCGCCGCGAAGCGGGTTCCCGTGGTCTGAGTGCCGGCGGTATCCCCACCGGGATCGCGCATGATAGTGTCGCGCCGGTCCGCGCTTCAAAACCGCGGGCCGGCGGGGAACATGGCCGACACGGCATTGCAGGGATTGATCGAGCGGATCGGCGCCGACCATGTGGTGCGCCGGCTTGGGATCGAGGCCGCGCACGAGAAGCAGCTGTTCGGCCAGGGCACGCTGGTGTTCAACGTCGAGAACTGGAAGCTGGCGCCGCGGATCATCGAGACCGCGCTCAAGGTAGCCTGCCTCCATGGCCGCGCGCGGCGCAACGCCGATAGGGTCGAAGTACGGTGCAATCTGGTGACGTCGGCGCGGCTGCCGGCGGCCTTCGACGGCTTCACCATCCTGCAGCTCAGCGATCTCCACGCCGACATCAGCCAAGGCGCGATGCGGCATCTGGCTGACATCGTGCGCGATATCGTCTGCGATATCTGCGTTCTCACCGGCGACTACCGCGGCAAGACGTATGGGCCGTTTGAAACGAGCCTCGCGCTGATGCGGAATCTGTGCGCGCGGATCGAGCTGCCGCTCTACGGCGTCCTCGGCAATCACGACAGCATCCGCATGACGCCGGCACTGGAGGCGATGGGGATCAGGATGCTGTTCAATGAGCAGGAACCGATCACGCGCGATGGCGCGACGATCCACCTCGCCGGCATCGACGACGCGCACTTCTACCGCACCGACGACATGGCAAAGGCTGCCGCCGCGATCCCGCGCGATGCATTCTCGATCCTGCTGGCGCATACGCCGGAATCCTGGCGCGCGGCGGCGGCGGCCGGCTTCGACCTGATGCTGAGCGGCCATACCCATGGCGGCCAGCTCTGCCTGCCCGGCGGCATCGCGATCAAGCTGGAGGCGCGGCTGCCGCGCCGGATGGGCAGGGGCGCCTGGCGCTTCGGCGCGCTTGCCGGCTACACATCGGCCGGCGCCGGCACCAGCCTCGCGCCGGTGCGGCTGAATTGCCCGGCCGAGATCACCGTGCATACGCTGCGGCGGCTCGATTGAGCTCACCTCGCCCGTACGTCGCAGGTGCCCATTGCAAAAATATCGAAAACAACCCCATGCAAAGGAGCCGCCGGCGGCTGCGCGGCCCCTTGGCAGGTAAAATGGTATGGATAATAGCCGGATGCAGTCGCCCTGCCGTAAGGACGGGAGGAAGGCGTAGTGGAGGTCTCAATTGCCCTTCTTCGCGCTCGCGCTCTGCTCGTTCACCGTGCAGGTGATCAGCAGCGTGTAACCGCGCGCATTCTTGGCGATCTCGGCGGTTTCCTTCTTCATCTCCTCGCGCCACTCGGCGGTCCGGTACGCCACCGCGCTGTTGTCGAGGAAGTCGCGCAGCGCGCCGGTTTTGATCGCGAAGTTGATGTTCTCCGGGATGGTCCCCGTCGCCCGCGCCATCCTGACCGCGTCGAGCTTGGCTGCCACCACGCCGACCACCGCGCCGGTGAGATCGAACAGCGGACCGCCGCTGTTGCCGGGCTGCACGGCGGCGCTGATCTGCAGATGACGGGTATCGTTAAGGATGCCGCTCAACGAAGAGACAATGCCCGTGGTGACCGTGAAATCGGATGTCAGCAATCCGTGATAGGGAAAGCCGATCGCCACCACGCCGTTGCCGACCAGGATGGGGTTTTGCCTGAGGCTGACGACATCCTTGACTTGCGTAAATCAAAGGTAAAGAAATCGTCCGGATGCTTAACGGTCCGGAACAATGGCGCAAAACGCCACAAGGTGGTTTGAGTGCCGTCAGCTCCATCCTCTCTTAGTCAGAAGCGGGCCAATCGCTCTCGGTAGGACAACCGAGACGGCCATCGGAAGTTCTGGCCCCATCAATGTCCAAGGGACACCTCGTCCTTGATTCAAGTAAATGAGCGGAACAGAGGCGGCATCCGGGGTTCTCCGTGGGTGAACGGAGTTCCGGCCAGCCTGGGCGCTGCTTTCGTCCCCCGTAGCATTCCCCATGGAATAAGCCCGCCGTCGCAGGGGTTGGAAGCTGGGGGAGGTCGAGCAAGCCATGGAAAGCGAAAGCACGCCTTCAAGACCGGGTGAAGCCGCATGGGAAGCGTTGACATTCGATGAGCCGGTCAACGTCGCGCTAGCCATCTGGGCGGCGCTATTGGTGGCCCATGTCATCGCGGCGTCGGTGTATTATTGGCGGGAGCAGCGCAGCCCGGAATGGTTAGCCGCTCTTGCAATTTTGGCATACTTGCCGATCTTGGTGCCGATCATCTGTCTTGGCCTTGTTCTTAAATATCTGATCCGGCCGCTGATCGGACAAATTCGGCGAAGGTCCGATATCAAAGGCGTCGTTGAGTAAGACCCCCTCGGTCATGGCGTCCTATCTCCGGACGAGTCGCTACAAGGCGCTCAGGCTCGCCACTTCCGTAGAAGCACCGCCCCAGTGCCCGGGGACACTGAGGCGATGGCAAGGTCGCACGTTCACGCGAACAGAAGCCACGCTATGCTGGCAAGAAGCCCGATGAACGACATTGCCAAAACGCTGGCGAAGGCAATCTCCACACCATCTATCCGCTCAGAATGCAATCGCATCGAACCGCCCCTCCGACGAAAAGGGATCGAGATTCTGTAACCGATTGCAGGCGTCCTGGTTCCTTGCAGCGAGTGTCCTAACCGGGACAGTATCTCAATCGGGGACACTTCCGGTTCGCGGCGAAGGCGGACGCTATTGCGGCTCCCCAACCGAGGAGCGCGCCGGCGGATTTGGTTCGCTGAACCAGTACCAGGATGCGAGGGCATGGACGCCGACGCCGATCAGGAAAATGCCGGCATAGAGCTCGACTGCGTGATTCATCGCCAGCAGCCGGGCATGCGGCGCAGCACCCTGGCCCTGGTAGACCCAGAACCAGTGCCCTACGGCGACGATGCCAACGCCGAGCGCGGCGGCGGCTCGGCCGAATGCGTTCATCCTCACGCGATGGTCTCCCAACTCGCCCGGCCCGGCAAAAATACCGGTCGAAGCTGACGCGGACCTGACGTAGGACATGGAACGTAGCCGGGATGGAGCGCAGCCGCAGGCGACGTTGCAAGTAGATCCCCCCGCTTTGCTCTCACGAGCAAAGCGACCTCCCCTTTTTCAAGGGGAGGTGAGAGATGCGTAGCCCGGCTGGACGCAGCGAAATCCGGGAATCTCGCGCCGCCGAGAGATCTACCCGGATTGCACTGCGCTTCATGCGGGCTACGAAGCCACGAGATCAGAAGCCCCGTCCTACCTCAGCCGTTCCTGAACGCGTAGGCATAGCCGTTGAGCGCCGGCGCGCCGCCGAGATGGGCGTAGAGCACCTTCGATCCGGCCGGGAAAAAGCCCTTCTGCACCAGATCGATCATGCCCTGCATCGACTTCCCTTCATAGACGGGGTCGGTGATCATGCCCTCCAGCCGCGCGCTGAGGCGGATCGCCTCCTTGGTCTCTTCCGACGGTACGCCGTAGGCGGGATAGGCGTAGTCCTCGATCAGCACGACATCATCCTCGACGATGTCGCGGCCGAGCTCGACCAGCTTTGCGGTGTTCTGCGCGATCGACAGCACCTGCGCCTTGGTCTGCGCGGGCGTGAACGAGCCGTCGATGCCGATCACGTTGCGCGCGCGCCCGTCGGCGGCGAAGCCGACCAGCATGCCGGCATGGGTCGAGCCGGTCACCGTGCAGACGATGATGTAGTCGAATTTGACGCCGAGCTGGCGCTCTTGCGCGCGCACCTCTTCGGCGAAGCCGACATAACCGAGCCCGCCATATTTGTGCACGGAGGCACCGGCCGGAATCGCGTAGGGCTTGCCGCCCGCCGCCTTCACTTCCTCGATCGCCTGCTCCCAGCTCTTGCGGATGCCGATGTCGAAGCCCTCGTCGACCAGCCGCACATCGGCGCCCATGACGCGCGAGAGCAGGATGTTGCCGACGCGATCATAGACCGCGTCCTCATGCGGCACCCAGCTCTCCTGCACCAGCCGGCACTTCATGCCGATCTTGGCCGCGACCGCCGCGACCATGCGGGTGTGGTTCGACTGCACGCCGCCGATCGAGACCAGCGTGTCGGCGTTGGAGGCGATCGCGTCGGGGATGATGTATTCGAGCTTGCGCAGCTTGTTGCCGCCATAGGCGAGTCCGGAATTGCAATCCTCGCGCTTGGCATAGAGCTCGACCTTGCCGCCGAGATGCTTTGACAGCCGATCGAGCTTCTCGATGGCGGTCGGCCCGAATGTGAGCGGATAGCGCGCGAACTTCTCCAGCATGCTGGCATCCTCTTTGGTGGTCTGGAATGGTGGCCACAGCTATCACCCCTGGCGCGAAAGGTGCTCTCTAACTCAGCTCGCGAATTTCTTAAGAATTGCTGGATTTGGCCCAGACGATATGTTTTCTCTCACAAAATTCGCCAATGGTGAGAGATTCTTCCATGCCCGCCCGACTCGACCGCATCGACCTCAAGATGTTGAGATTGCTGCAGAAGAACGGCCGATTCAGCAATGCCGAGCTGGCCGAACAGGTCGGCGTCAGCCCCGCCACCTGCCATCGCCGGACGCAGGCGCTGTTCGACGAGGGTTATCTCAGCGGCGTCCGCGCCATGGTAGCGCCGCGCAAGCTCGGCAAGGGCACGCTGGTCATGGTCGGCGTGGTGCTCGATCGCTCCACGCCGGAAAGCTTTGCGAGCTTCGAGCAGGCGGTGGCGAAGCTCAAATGCGTGCTCGACTGCCACCTCGTCGCCGGCGATTTCGACTACTTCCTCAAGATCCGCGCCGGCGACGTCGATGACTTCAAGCGCATCCATGGCGATCAGCTGATCGCGCTGCCCGGCGTGCGGCAGACCCGCACCTTCTTCGTCATGAAGGAGGTGGTGGACAATGCGGCGCTGGAGTTTTGAACGAACGCAGGCGAGTTGTCGTCGGTTCAGCCGCCGGCCACCCCTTCCGCTGCCCCCTCGCGTCCGTCCCTCGCCTTGCCGCGCAGCGCGACCTTGTCGCCGTCGTAGGTGAGCGTCCAGGTCCAGGCGTCGCCGAGCCCGACATACTGGAGGTCGACGACAAAGGTCTGCTGATCCTTCCACGCGCCCTTGACGGCGCGAACACCGAGGAAACTGGTGGCACTCTTGCGATAGAGGCCGCCGAGACCGATCGGTCCGTCGAAATGGCGCCGCGCAGGATCACCCGCGTTGGTCTCCACGACGTAGCGCGGATTCTCATCGGCAAGGAACAGCGTCAGCGTCTTGATACCCAGGTCATTGTCGGGGAATTTGTAGGTCCGGCCCGAGATCGCGGATGCAGTCGCGGGCGTCGCACCGACCTGTGTCGGCTTCTCCGTGGAGACGTCGGCGATCGCCTTTGCCAATTGTTCGGCCGCGGCCGTATCGGCCGGCAAAGCCTGCTCGGACTTGATCGCTCCGGAGATCTCGTCGGCCAGCTTGCCGAACGAACAGAAATTGCTCGCCGTCATGACGGCGACGATATCCCGCTCCGGCAACACCATGATCACCTGGCAGTGATAGCCGACCGTCATGTAGACGTGCTTGTCGGGGATGGCCCAGAACTGATTGGCGTAGCGCCGCGACGGATCGAACCGCGAATTCATGTCGATGCTTGCATGGTTGACGGCATCGAGAAAGTCCGCCGGCAGCAACTGCTTGCCGGCCCACGCACCATTGCGCAGATAGAGATAGCCGATCTTCGCCATGTCCCGCGGCCGCATCGCCAGGCCGAAGCCGCCGATCGGCAACCTTTGCGGATCCCGCCGCCAGAACGGCCGGGCGATGCCGAGCGGGCCGAACAGCCGCTCCTCGGCATAGTCGGCGGTGCTCTTGCCGGTGAGCTTGCTGACGATCGCAGACAGCAAATGCGAGCCGCCACTGTTGTAGTAGAAGACCTCGCCCGGCGCATGCGCCATCGGCCGGTCCAAAATGAACTGGACCCAGTCCGGGCTCCTTCCCATGTCGCGAAGCGACTGCTCCCGGCCACCTTCAAACCCTTCGTCCCAGTCGAGGCCCGATGTCATGTTGAGCAGATGCTGGACCGTGATGGCCTTCTTGCGCTCGTCGACATTGGCGATGCTGCGATCGGAAAAGAAATCCAGCATGGGATGATCGAGACGATCCAGCAGACCATCCTTGTAGGCGATCGCCAGCAGCGTCGAGACCACCGCCTTGGTGGAGGAGTTGATCGCGTGCGGCATGTCGGCGGTGAATGGCGCGTAATAGGCGTCGAGCACGATGCGGCCGTGGCGCGTCACCAGCAGGCTGTCGAAACTGCGCGAGGTGCCGCTCGCCACCAGTTTTGCCAGCGCCACCGAATCCATGCCCTGCTGCTCCGGCGTAGAGGTTTCCCACTGAGCCGTCGGCCAGACCGGCTCGATGCCTTGCCCATGGGCCGCGCCGAAACCAACCGATGCGAGCAGGACGAGCGCGCCCAGCGCGGCCCTGATCCGTAACGAAAACCCGACGACGAGATCGGCTGCCTGCATAGTCCGCCCCTTGCCAGTGATTGGCTTGCGCAAGACATATCCCACGAGCGGCAGCGGTCTCGCTTCACAACTTGCAGGCATCGATGCCGGGAGCTGCCCCCAGCCAACCTCGCGTCCGGGAGAAGTAATCCTTTCATCCGACTTGATGGCCAGCGCAAACCGGCGCAGTCTCTTCCCTGTCGCGCGCGGACGCGCGGGGGGCATTCATCCGCGGATGACATCATGAACGCCACGGCGATTCGACTGGTCATACCGTTGCTGGCACTTGCCGCCGGCGGCACGGCGGCGCTCGTCTTCGGCATCCGCCAAACCCAGCAAATCCTGGGCGGGAACACGCCCTTGACGGCGACGGCACCATCCGCGCCAGCGGCTCCGGCGCGAAGCCAGGACAAGACTGCGCTGGCAAAGGCGCAAAGCGAGACCGCGGCCCTGGCCGAAGCGCTGGCAGCGCCGCCGCCAGCACCAGGCGGCGACGCGGTGCCGGAGTTCGACGTCGTCAACATCGAACCGACCGGCGAGACCGTTGTCGCCGGCCGGGCGCTCCCGGGCACCACGGTGGAATTGCTGCGCAACGGCGAGGTGCATGATCGCGCCGTGGCGGACAAATCCGGCCAGTTCGTCATGGTCCCGCGCCCGCTTCCGCCGGGAAACTATGACCTGACCCTGCGCATGACGCGCGACGGCAAGCAGGTGACCTCCAAGCAAAGCGTGGCGGTGGCGCTCGAGGCTGCGACAAGGGAGCGGCCGATGGTGGCGCTGATGGCACCGGACAAGCCGGTCCGCGTGCTGTCGCAACCTGCGGCCACTGCAGCGGCCGGGAAAGTGGCCATCGAGGCCGTCGAGACCGAACCGGACGGCAAGCTCCATGTGAGCGGTCAGGCAGCTCCCGGCGCGACCGTCAGGCTCTATCTCAACGGCAGCTTGATCACGTCTGCCACAGCCGACGAGGGGGGGCACCTCTCGGTCACGATCAACAAGGGCGTGACCGCCGGCAACTATCAGGTGCGGCTTGACGACGTCGATCCCAGCTCCGGCAAGGTCCGCGCGCGTGCCGAGGTGCCGTTCAACGTTCCGGACACGATGACGACCGCATCGATCCCGGCATCGCCAACCTCCTCCGGCCGTGCGGAGACGGCCAAACCGCAGCTCGCCGCAGCGGCAACCGCCACCGCATCCGATGTGAAGTCCCCCTCCGCCGTGATCGTGCCGAAGATCACGACGACCACCGTCGCCCGCGGCGACAGCCTGTGGCGGATCAGCCAACGCGCATTCGGCGCCGGACAGCGCTATGCCGTGATCTATCGGGCCAACTCGCAGCAAATCCGCAATCCCAATTTGATCTATCCCGGCCAGGTCTTCGTCGTGCCGGCAAGGTGAGACCGGCCTTCCGCCAGCAGTCACTTGCCGGGGGATTTCAGGAACGCCACGATCCTGGCGCGATCCTCCGCCGAGCGCACGCCGGTATACGGCTTCATGCCGTTACCCGACACCACGGCCTCGGGATCCTCGATGAAGCGCAGCAGCGCGCTCTCATCCCAGACGATGTCGGATGATTTCATCGCCTCCGAATAAGGAAAGTTCGCAACCGATCCGGCCTTGCGGCCGACGACATTGTGCAGGTTCGGGCCGACGCGGTTGTCGCCGTCCTTGACCGTGTGGCAGGTGCGGCAGGAGTTGTTGAACGCCTGCTCGCCGGACGCGCCGGCATCCTGACCATGGGACGGCGACAACGCCAGCGACATCAGCCCGCAAACGACGACGATGGATCCCGGCCGCATCGATCACTCCGTCGGCAATTGCGCCAACCCAACAAAGCAGGCGCGCGCAGCACCACGTCTCGTGGTGCCATGTCGTCAACGCAGAGGCCGCGTGAAAGGTCCGCTCGCGGCAGGCCCCACATCTGGCGCAGACGTGCGCGCCGCACTAGATGTGCTGCCATGCAACACCCCGCCCTGCGTGATTTCATCGATCGGCACCAGCGCCTGTTTGTCCTGACCGGGGCCGGCTGCAGCACCAATTCCGGCATTCCCGATTACCGCGACAGCGACGGCAACTGGAAGCGGACGCGCCCGGTCACCATCCAGGCGTTCTTGGGCGAGGCGGCGACGCGGCAGCGCTATTGGGCGCGCAGCATGGTCGGCTGGCGGCGGTTCGGCCGTGCCGCGCCGAATGGCGCACATCGCGCGCTGGCCAGGCTCGAACAGCAGGGACGCTGCGAGCTGCTGCTGACCCAGAATGTCGACCGCCTGCATCAGGCCGCCGGCAGCCGGCGCGTGATCGACCTTCACGGCCGATTAGACGTGGTGCGCTGCCTCGGCTGCGGCGCGACGATGCCGCGCGAACAATTCCAGGACGAGCTGACGCGACTGAACCCCGCCTGGCTCACGCTCGATGCCGCCGACGCCCCCGACGGCGATGCCGATCTCGAGCAGGATTTTTCGTCGTTCGTGGTGCCGGCCTGCGAGGCCTGCGGCGGCGTGCTGAAGCCCGATGTGGTGTTCTTCGGCGAGAACGTGCCGCGCGACACGGTCGCCTCGGCGCAGGCGCATCTCGAGCAGGCCGACGCCGTGCTGGTGGTCGGCTCCTCGCTGATGGTCTATTCCGGCTTTCGCTTCGTCCGGATGGCAGAGCAGCGCGGCCTGCCGATTGCCGCCGTCAATCTCGGCCGCACCCGCGCCGACGAGCTGCTCACCCTCAAGATCGAGGATAGTTGCGAGACGGCGCTGTCCTTCTTGCTGTAGGTCAGCGCCCGTTCGCCTATGTCCTCATGCGCGGTGGCGCGGCGCCTTGGCCATCGGCATGTTGGCGTTCCAGTGCGTCCAGCTGACGCTGGCGAGGCTGCCGAGGTCCGTCGCCAGCGGACGACGGGTGCGGCGCTCGTACTCGGCGATGCAGCGGCCCGACTCGCCGATCTTGCGCTGCAACTCGTCGATCGTCATCTGCGTCGCGCGGCCGCAATTGGCCTTGCCGAGCTGATCGGCCTCGATCGCCTTCAACGCCGCCCGCAGCTTCTTGAGCTGCGCGCGCTGCCAGGCAATGTGACTATCGCTATCTGCCGTCATGTGGCCGCCACCATCTTTGATCGTTGCACGCCATTGGGAACCTCGATGTCGACCTCGAGCATCGAGACGAACTTGCCGCGATCCATCTTGACCACGACCTTGTCGGGGTCGACGTCGATATGCTTGGAAACCACGCCCAGGATTTCCGAGCGGAGCGTCTCCAGAAGGTCCGGCGCGCCGGTCCGGCCACGCTCATGCGAAAGCAGGATCTGCAACCGCTCCCGCGCGACGGGCGCCGATGCGGCGCGGCCGCCGAACAGCCGCATTACGTTCATCATGCCGCCCTCCGTCGCAGTAGCCGATCCATCAGCCCCTTGCGTTGAACCGGCACGGTCATCTCCACCGCCTCGCCCATCAGGCGGCGCACCGCGTCGGTGTAGGCCCGCGCCGGCGCGCTGCTTGCTGCGTTCAGCGTGACCGGGCAACCGACATTGGAGGCGCGCAGCACGTCCTGGCTTTCCGGAACGATGCCGAGCAAGGGGGTCGCAAGGATTTCCAGGATATCGTCGATCGACAGCATCTCGCCGCGCGCCGCGCGGCCGGCATCATAACGGGTGACCAGAAGATGCTTCTCGACGCGCTCGCCGCGCTCGGCGCGGACGGTCTTGGAATCGAGCATGCCGATGATGCGATCGGAGTCGCGCACCGACGACACTTCCGGATTGGTGACGATGATGGCCTCGTCGGCGTAGCGCATCGCGAGCGTCGCGCCGCGCTCGATGCCGGCCGGGCTGTCGCACAGGATCCAGTCGAACTTGGTCTTGAGGTCGGCGATCACGCGCTTGACGCCCTCTTCGGTCAGCGCGTCCTTGTCGCGGGTCTGCGACGCCGGCAGCAGCCAGAGATTCTCCAGCCGCTTGTCGCGGATCAGCGCCTGCGGCAGCTTGGCGACGCCCTGCACCACGTTGATGAGGTCGAACACCACCCGCCGCTCCGCGCCCATCACCAGATCGAGGTTGCGCAGGCCGACGTCGAAATCGATGACGACGACGTTCTGACCCATTTGCGCGAGCGCCGCGCCGAGCGCGGCGGTTGAGGTCGTTTTGCCGACCCCGCCCTTCCCAGACGTCACGACCAAAACCTTGGCCATTCTCTCTCTCCTTGTGGTCGGTCAGTTCAATGGTGTGATGCGCAGCATTTCGCCCTCGAGCCACGCCTGGGCGGGCCGGTTGCGCAAGCTGTCGGCGATTTCTTCCGCGGTCTGGTAGTAGCCGTCGATTGCGAGCAGCTCGGCCTCGATCCTCTGGCAGAAGATGCGGGCCGCCGAATTGCCGTTGATGCCGGCCATCGCGCGGCCGCGCAGCGTGCCGTAGACATGGATCGAGCCGCCGGCGACGATCTCGGCGCCGGAGCCGACCGAGCCGAGCACGGTGACGTCGCCCTCGGCAAACACGATCGACTGGCCGGAACGGACCGGGCTTTCCAGCAGCAGCGACGGCAACTTGGTCTTGTCCTTGTCCTTGGTTTTTTCCTGCACCTGCGGCTTCTGCGGCTCGACATGGGTGATCGCGCAGGCCCGGCCGCCGGTCAGAAGCGGCGGCATGTTGGCGTCGAGCTTCGCTTCGTCGACGCCCTCGATGCCGAGGATGCGGATGTTGCGTTCGGCGAGGCTGCCGATCAGATGCGCGATCGCGGTCTGGCTGAGATCGACCGCCGAGAGGTCGAGCACGATGGGCTTGCCGGTAAAGAAGCCCGGCGACTTCGCCAGCGTCGCGTCGATCTCGGCCAGCCAGGACACCACGGGCACGACCGGCGAGAAAACGAACGCAACATAGGAACGGCCGCGCATGCGGACCTGCTGACGTGCGACCTGTTGAGTTGCGTCCATCGCCCCTGACTCGGTTGTCTTGTCGAATGGTTAACAATCGGACCGCATGGTTAATCAAAGGTTAACGCGGTCAGGGTTTTCACCGATTTGGACGGTGCTCGCCCCCGGGGCCTCGAAACGCGCTTTGGCGTTTGAACAGGCGTGGAATTGGAGGCGATAAGGCAGCGCTTTTGAGCTGGATCAATTTTTCTTCGCGCCGGACGGGGTTATCATTTCACAAGCGTTCGCAGACCACATCATGACCCACTCCAGCTGGATTGAGATCCTGCGGTGCCCGAAATGCCGCCGCACGGGCCACGCCGAGCTTTCCGAAGTCGCCCCGCTTCGCAACCGAATTGTTCGGGTCTCGGAGGAATTCGAAGTTCGCACCGACGAGCGCGGCGACGATTTCCAGTGCCGAGCCTGCAAGCTGCCAGCCCTGCCATGACAGAAGATGCCTTGGCTCGCAGCTGCCAATCACGAGGTCGACGCCGCAATCAAGCCGCACCTGCAGGAGTTTGCGCCAGCGGCGTGAGGCGTGTCATCCGCCGCCAGACACCCCCTTGGCGGCGGCGTTCTTCGCTGCACGGTCGCGTGTTTGGCAGGCCGCGAAAGCCGCTCCAATAATTATTGGCGGTGTAAGGTGCTTCACATGCAACTCACAAGCGATGAGGTTGAATTGCGCGGACGACTTGTGCAGGAGGAGAACTCTATGTCCACGTATGTGACAGGCTTCACAAGAGACGCCAAATCCCAGAACATTGTCGAGTTCGCGTCTGACCTGGCCCCGGACACCTGGATATCGATTCCACGGGGCCTGATCGAGAATATCAAGGAATTGCCCGGCAAGGCGGCACAGGGCGCTTACATCAGGGTGGGCATCAGGCTCGCGGAGCCGACCTCGCCTGAGGGAAAAGTCTTTGCAGCACTGACCGACGGGCTCAACACCGCGATTGTCTCGCTTTCGCGGAAGGTCGCCCCCGCCCTGGACAGCACCGGCAAGGCAACGCACGCGAGCGACGCATGCATTCGTTGTCTCGAAGCCTGCAAGCTGATCGTCCTTTCGCCGGACGACCCATTTGCTCAGATCACTTGCATGCTGGGGTGCGCGGCTTGCCCATGAGCCACTGAAAGAGAGGCTGCTGTCCGCCGCCAGGCACCACTTCGCGGCGACGAGCCGAACGAACTCGCGTCGGACTCTGCTGAGCGCGATCTATTTTGGACTGTGAGGATTCGGCCAAGGAAGACCCGCGACTTCGTCGCGGGCCTCCCGGGAAGCGCTATGCCAGTCAGTGGACCGAACGGTCGGTGCGGGCAGCGGCCCGCGCGGTCGTCATCTTGTTGCGGGGCGTCAGAACGCTGAGCTGATGCGGCGTCGCCGACGTCGTCGCAACGGGCGCCTGCTCGCGGGCGTTGGCCGCGCCAATCACGCCGGCCTGCACCGCCGAGATCGGCAGGCCCGCGGCCTCGTAGGTCGGAAGCTCCGCGGCGGAGACGGCGGTTGCGCTCGCGATCGCGAGAGCGGCGGCAAGGACGGAGAGGGAAATCTTGATCACGGAAGGCTCCTCAATAGCACGTGAGAAGCAGAGTTAGTCAGCCATTATTGCATTGCAATATTGGTATTGCCGCACCGCACAAACAATTGATCGCTGCGCGCCGCGCGAGCACCAGGGGCCGTCGTGGACTGCTGCTCGTCAGCTTCGGGCGTCGGGTATCGCCGCACGCTTTCTTGACCATTCGAGAGAGCTCGGCGCGTCCGGGCTTGTCCCGGGCATGACGGCGCGGAAGAATCGGTTCATCCCAAATGCGGTGGCCCTGCGATCGACCCGATGCGTCGCGCGACCTTCCGAACCGATGATGAAGCGGGTCCATGTCGGGGTACTCAACAATGATGATCCGCCCTCCTAGAATAGCGGCTTGCTGTCCGCCTCACCGTGGTGCGATGACACCATCCTGATGCGTAGAGCTCGCGCAGTCGTCGGAATGTTCGCCTCATCCGGAGACACCAATGCCGCGGTATTTTTTTCATATCCACGGCGGCCATTCAGTGCTCGATGATGTCGGCCTGGATCTTCCCGACATTCTCGCCGCACGGACGACGGCGATTGAACTGAGCGGCGAGATACTCAAGCACGACGTGACGGAGCCATTCTTGCGTCATCTTCGCTGGCATGTCGAAATCAGCGACAGCCCCGAACCGGGCGGCCAGTCACTGTTCGTCCTCCAGTTTTCCATTGCGGTATGAATGGCAGCGACGCAGCGCTCGCCTGGGGCGCCTCGCGGCCATCCTGAAACTTCGCGATGGAACGAAGGGTGCGAGCTTGATGTCCAGGAGGAGTACTCTGAAAGCCCCGGAGACACGCTGAGCGAAAGCTGTAATTCCAGTCCATTGTGGACGGACCAGCCGCCGGCTTGCTTCGGCGCGCAGAAACCAATCACCACTGCATCATGGAGAAGAGCTTTCTGCCGATCCGCTTTCAGATATCACCGCCTGGTGTCTCGAATGTGTTTTCGCGCCTAGACCTGACCTCGGAGGTCCCGCATGACAGCAAGGCACATCTGGTACGTCTCCTTCGTTGATCAACGCGATGCTCCGCCCGACCGGCACGCACGAAGGACTGCGACATTCGTATCCGAACAGGATGCGAAGCAGTTCACAAGGAAACTGGCGGAGGACCAGCGCATCGAGAGACTTTCGGCTGGAACGATCAACCCGTACCGGCCAAAACGGGTCATCGGATCCAGGGACATTGGCCAGTGGCTTGGCAAAACCTAGCCCACCATGGTGATCCGCAGACCCTATCGTGAACCGACGATCCATCTTTTAAAACGGCCGCGCCTGGAGAGTAGTTGCGAATGCGAATGATGAAACCAAGCTGCTCCGTTCTTGCCGACCCACAAGGGACGACGCAAACCGTATTCCGATGCTTGGCTTGGGGTTTAATCCTGGGCCTCTTCATCGTCACCGATACACCGCTGGCATTGCGTCCGCACACGTTGGTATCGGCGAACATCGATCGTTTCGCTGCTCTGTTCGTTATCGGGGTCGCCTTTTCGCTCGCCTATCCGAAGCACGTGCTGCCGATACTGCTCGTCCTGCTGGCCATCGTCGTCGGCTTCGAGCTCATCCAAAGACTGCTCCCCGACAGACATGGATACGTGAAGGACATGCTCGTCAAAGGCGCCGGCTGCTGTGCAGGCGTTTTCATCGCAACTGCCTTGAGACGCTCGTTTGCTGTAATCTCCAGGCGTACAGGCAGCCCGTTGATCTAGCAGGGATGATCATCTCGCGCGAAGCTCGATGAAAAAATGCCGGGCCGTCGCCGCTATTCGGTGGATGGAACGCCGGTCGGCCCGGAATATGAGACGGCCAGCGTAGCAAGGACGGTCCTGTTGCTGATCTCGAGCTTGCGGAAGATGTGGTGCAGATGAACCTTGATGGTACCGTCGGCCACCTTCAGACGGCGGCCAATCTCCTTGTTCGACAAGCCCTCCGACACCAAACGCATGATCTGACGCTCGCGGTCCGTCAGCACCGCAAGATATTTCTCCGGGATCGTCGTTTGCGCATAGGGGATGGCTTCTTCGTACGAGGGCGGAGGCAACGTCTTCTGGCCGTCGGCGACTTGCCGCAACGTCTGCAAGAGAGTCTCAGGCTCCTCCTCGCTCAGAAGAACACCGCAAGCTCCGGCTGCTGCGAGCATGGCGAGATCGCGATCCTCAACCGAGGCGGCAAGAAACACCAGCCGCACGCCAAGCGCCCCGGAATTTGCGACCTCGAGCATGGCCTGCCCAAAAATGTCGGGCATCGACATGTCCAAAATGGCGATGTCGGGCGCAAGGGTCTGCATTGCCTTGAAGCAGCTCGCAATATCGTTGCAGCGCGCAACAACTTTGAAATCACGCTCTGCTTCGAGCAGGCAGTTCAGACCCAATAAAACGACTGGATATCTACTGGCAATTACAACACGACTGAAATGCATTTCCGATCAACCCTCAGTCCCCCTCCAGTTCAGATCGGCGCCCACGTCATCAATAAGTTACTCTAATATGAGACATCCTAGTAAGGTTTTGTTTTCGCTTGATCCCGTGAATTTACTGCCTGGAGCGCCACAACGAAGATGGTCTCACAACGTATAATCGCGGCGGTAACCTGACGCACCCCAAGCGAGCGTCCGTCGGCCAGGACCGGGAGGTCGCCCTCGCCAAGTCGGCGGCCCCCAAATGCCTATAACTAACGGTATATAGGGATATTGGGGATTAGCATCTAACATTCTTAAATATTTTGAGAGTGGGCTTAAGCGCTTTTCGTCCCAGGTTTGTTCAGGCGACCAAATCTGAGGAAGCTTGTTTTTACGTCGTTCTTTTTAGCTGGGCGGCCACCAAAAATGAACCGGGTTCAACCCTTCAACCGCTTGTATCATTGTAGCGTCCGGGAGAGTTTCCATGAGACGACGATATCCTTTTGCCATTGCGCTGGTTGGTGAAAATAGTCTTCGCAAAGAAGGCCTTGCAAGAATTCTAAATTCGGAGAATTTTGTCCTAGCTTCAATAGACGATGCCGATGATTGGCCGAGCGACGAGGCGATTCAGAACGTCCCCGCCAGTCAGGCATTGTTCCTCATCGTTCATAGCGGCGATGATTTCCGCTCGACGGTCGAGCAGATCGGCTCGTTCAAGCGCCGTTGCGCGGATGCACGTGTGGCAGTTGTCGCGGATCACTTTCATCTGAGTGATCTGGTTGCCGCATTCCGGGCCGGCGCCACCGGGTATTTCATCGACGTGATGAACTGCGACGCGTTCATCAAGTCCATCGAACTCGTCATGATGGGTGGGACGGTCTTCCCGCCGGCATTCTTGACGTCCGCTCTCGATAGCGAGAAACGCGACGTGGATGATCCCCCTGTACCCAACGATGACGATCGCGCCGTCGCAACGGCAGATGACACGTTGGCTCAGCAACTTTCGCCGCGGGAAGTTTCAATCGTTCAGTGCTTGATCGAGGGCGATTCCAACAAGTGCATTGCACGCAAGATCAAGATTGCCGAAGCCACGGTGAAGGTTCACATCAAGGCGATCCTTCGCAAGATCCGGGTTCAAAACAGAACGCAGGCAGCAATCTGGGGATTGAACCATCGATCTGCGGCTTGGTCGAGAAACAGCAGTTCGGCGCATCAGGTCGTCGACGTAACCGAGCGGCTTCTCCCGCCTGGCCGGGAAATTTCCAAGATCGCGAGAGCGGGTCGGCCGGTGCCACTTGGCGCGATCGACCATGCGGAGAACTACTTTGAAGCCTCCCTCGCCAACGGCCATACCCGCAAGGACATGAGCTCAAAAGTCGACGGGGCGATCCGACTGCGAAAATAGCCGAGACTCGTCCGGTCTGGCGCATCGGCATCACCGCGCGGGATGATTTCCCGCGCGCGGCGAGCATTGACCACGCAGACGCGAAACGGAAGCGGAAATGATCTTGTTGACCGGCGGTGCCGGCTATATCGGATCCCATATCGCTGTCGCGCTACTCGACGCCGGGCTCGATGTCGTCGCGGTCGACAATCTTTCCAACAGCAACAGCACCTCCCTCGAACGGATACGGACCATCTGCGGACGATCGGTCATTTTCCGGCATGCCGATATCCGCAATGAAGAGGCGATCTACCAGATCCTGCGCGCCCACGACGTGACCGCGGTCATTCATCTCGCCGGCCTCAAGGCGGTGGGCGAGTCCAGCGCTCAACCCATGACCTATTACGACAACAACGTCGTGGGAACGATGCGGCTCGTGTCGGCCATGACGCGAGCAGCCGTCAAGACGCTGGTCTTCAGTTCATCCGCAACCGTTTACGGGACACCCGCGTACCTGCCGCTGGACGAGAAGCATCCCGTCGCACCGATCAATCCGTACGGCCGCACAAAATACTTCATCGAAGAAATCCTGAAGGATCTTCATGGGTCCGACAAGGATTGGCGGATTGCCATCTTGCGCTACTTCAATCCGGTTGGCGCCCACGAAAGCGGACTGATCGGAGAAGATCCTCTGGATGTGCCGAACAATCTGCTGCCGATTGTCGCACAAGTGGCGATCGGACGGCGTCCGAAGGTGCATGTTTGGGGAAACGACTATGATACGCCGGACGGCACCGGGATCCGTGACTACATTCACGTTGTCGATCTTGCATCCGGACATCTGAGCGCCCTGAGCCAACTGAGGCAGCCCGGCCTTCTGACTGTCAATCTCGGAACAGGAAGCGGCAGTAGCGTCATGGACGTGATCCAGACATTCAAGGAAGTGAGTGGCCGGCCGGTTCCGTATGTGATCGACCAACGCAGGGTCGGTGACGTCGCAATCTGCTATGCCGATCCAACTCTCGCGAAGAACCTGTTGGGCTGGACATCAAAGCGATCCCTGACACAGATGTGTGCCGACCATTGGCATTTTCAGATGAAGAACCCGAATGGCTATCGCGGCGCGTAGGTGGCGAAAGCCGTCTGCGTCTTGCGCGAGCGAGACAACTGCTCTCATCGCCAAGCTCAAGTAGCGCCGCTGCCTGGTGACGTCACCACCCACCAATGCTCGCAATCGGCAGGATGGCAAGATGACGCACCGACTCTTGGCTAATCCCTAATTGCTGCCTTCACCTGCTGTACAGCAAGGCATCTTCGGGAACGGCGCGCTATGGTTGTGCGCCGACTTACGTTGTTCAAGGTAGGACGGAATGCTTCTGGACAACGAAACGCCTGCCGCCACCACGTGTTCCGAGACCGTCTGCGCGCGCGACCGTGGGGAGTCGGAAGCCCGATTCACAATAGGCCAGGTCATCGGTCGAACTGCCAGTCGGTTTCCGAACCAGCCGGCGATCGTCTCGAGCGCTTTCGAGCCTCTGACATACAGCGGTCTTGAACGCCAGTTGAATGCATTCCGCCGGCGGCTGCGCTTGGCCGGATTCGACTGCGATACCCGGATCGGGGTCTTGATGCCGAACGGCCCGGAGGCGGTTCTCGCCATCGTGGCGGTCGCCTGCTGTACCGTCGCGGTGCCCCTCGATCCACGGCTCTCCCAGCCTGAAATCGAGCAGCGTCTCGACATGCTGAACCTGAGCGCCCTCGTCGTGCTGCAGGGCAGTGCTTCTGAAGCTCGCCAGGCCGCAGCCCGCAGAACACTTGCCATCATAGAAGCCGCTCCCGTCGGACAGGGCCAGCTTGGGCTCGAGATCGACTTGCAAATTGCCGCCTCCCCTGCCATCGACGCCGAGCCGGAGCCGCACTCCCCCGCCTTCATCCTGCAGACGTCGGGCACGACCGCGCAGCCCAAGCTCATTCCGTTCAGTCATGACAACATGCTGGCGGCGGCCGAACGCCTTCAGGCCTGGTTCGGCCTCACGTCCCGGGACCGATGCCTGAGCGTGTCGCCCCCCTATTATTCTCATGGGCTGAAAGTGACGGTCTTCACGCCGTTGCTGACGGGAGGCAGCATTGCCATCCCGGCGAACAGTGCCATCGTCGCACTCGATGAGTGGTTCGATGTCCTGCGGCCGACCTGGTACTCGGCAGGCCCTACGCTTCACGCCACGGTGCTGGACAAGGCGCAGAGCCTCGAGAATGCACGGGCTGCGCACACCCTGCGGTTCGCCATGTCAGGCGGCGCGCCGCTGCCGAGGACCGTGCAGGACGGCTTGCAACACGCTCTGGGCGTGCCGGTGCTGGAGCATTACGGCTCCAGCGAGGCGGCGCAGATCGCCGCCAACCAGCTCCCGCCCGGTCCGAACAGGCAGGGCACCTGCGGGAGACCCTGGCCCGATACCGTGGCCATCGTTGGTGAGGATGGACATCCCCTGGCAGCCGGCGAGCATGGAGAGATCTGGATTCGTGGACCGACCGTGACGTCGGGCTATCTCGATGCGTCGGAACTCAATCAAGCCGCTTTCACGAAGGGTTGGTTTCGCACCGGCGATATCGGCAGCCTCGACGAAGACGGCTTCCTTTCGCTGCACGGCCGCCTGAGCGAGCTGATCAATCGCGGCGGTGAGAAGATTGCTCCTGCCGAGATCGAAGCCGCGCTATTGCGACATTCGGCGATCGCCGAAGCTGCGGCTTTCGCGATCTCACATCCGCGCCTGGGCGAGGACGTCGCAGTCGCCATCGTCCCTCATCGAGGAGCGCGGCCGACCGCTGCGGAGCTTCGCCTGTTCCTGCAACGCGAGTTGGCCTCGTTCAAGATTCCGAGACGTATTCTGACGCTCGACCATCTGCCGAAGGGGGTGACGGGAAAGGTTCAGCGGCGACGTCTGCGCGAGTTGGCCGACCGGCGACGGGGTCACCAGGCGCCGATGCCGGCGCCCGTCGCGAACGGGCCGTTGAATTTGGAAGCCGAGCTGCTGACCCTCTGGCGCAGGCTGCTCAAGAACGAGGTCGTGACCGTTGACGATGATTTTTTCGCCAGCGGCGGAGACTCGCTTCTCGCGATGGAGATGTTGATCGAGGTCGAGCGGCTCGTCGGCTATCCCGTGCCGGAAACCATCATGTTCGGGGCAGAAACCATCCGGCAATTTGCCGCAAGGGTTTCCGCACCAACGGACATTTGGGCGACGCCGTTCTTCCAGCCCC